>CALOED010000340.1:0-8079 GCA_942492005.1 uncultured Saprospiraceae bacterium | reverse complement strand
CCAAATTTTTTAAAAAAAAGACTATTCATTAAGGATTAAAACGAAACAAAATGAGAAGCATATAAGTATATTATATTAGTAAATTGTGACAGCGTAACTTTACAACGAAACACTAAGAACAGAGTAAACAAAACATTCGACATTAATTTTCCATAGAAAGCGAGTATTAAGTAAACAAAGTAAAGAGTTTTATACATCATACATCAATTTTATTAAGCTAAACTATATCTAGTTAGTAGCCAATAAGATGATTTTGATATGGTGTGATAAAGAAAAGAAGAGCTTTCAGGAACCAATATAAGCGTTCATGAAAACATTAACTATCATATTATCCTTCATTTTAATAGGCACTACTGCCTTTGGTCAGCCCAAAACAGAAGACCCTGCTTTTGAGCTAGAACTCCAAAGCTTATTGAATTTTGATGTTCATACTATTTCCATCAAAGAGTTTAAAAAAATGCTCAAAAACGAAAAAATCTATATTCTAGATGCTCGTGAAAAAGAGGAATATGATGTAAGTCATATTAAAAATGCTAAACTCATTGGTACTATAATCACATTAATAAAAACGCCTTGGATGGCATTCCTAAGAATGCAACAATTGTTGTTTATTGTACGGTAGGTGTGCGAAGCGAGCAAGTTGGCATTCGGCTCAAAAAAATGGGATACACGAACGTTAATAATCTACTCGGCAGCATCGTAGAGTGGGTGAATCAAGGAAACGTAGTAGTAGATGCCAATAATAAAGAAACTAAAAAAGTACACGTATATAGTAAAGATTATGGCAAATGGCTGAATAAAGGTGAGAAAGTCCAGTAAAGTAAAGTTTTAATGGCTTAAAGTAAGGTCTAGTTTGAGGTTTTTACGATGATTAAATCACGATTAAATCTCAAACTAGACCTTATTTGATTCTCCTACCTAGCTTCGTCCAAAATCAAATCTAACTGCATTTTTTCTTCGTCTCGATTGATTTTTACAGAGACTTTATCGCCCGGCTGATACTTTTCTAAGGCAAGTACTAAGTCGCCATATTTCTCAATTTTATTATCATCAATACCTATAATAACGTCACCTAGCTGAATATTGCCGTTTCTTGCTCGCTTAGTAGGCAAGATACCCGCTTTATCGGCTGCGCTCCCTTTTTCTACATCAATCACCAAGATGCCTGTCAGTTTCAATTGAGCCATCACACGAGCATTAGCAATGGAAATACCTAGCGTTGGGCGTTTTATTTTTCCGTATTGAATGAGTTCTGGAACTACCCATTTTACAATATCAACAGGAATAGCGAAACCAATACCAGCATAAGCACCCGACGGGCTATATATCGCTGTATTTACGCCTATCAATTTGCCCGAAGAGTTGAGCAAAGGGCCGCCCGAATTGCCAGGATTGATGGCAGCGTCGGTCTGAATAACGTCTCTAATCGGCGTGCCGTCCGTGCCTTGTATTTCTCTACCCAAAGCAGAAATGATGCCTGTGGTCAGTGTATAATCTAACCCAAATGGGTTTCCGATAGCATATACGCTTTGCCCGACTAGCAAATTGTTAGAACCTCCTACGGGTAAGGCTTTGAGGTTTTTAGGCATTTCTTTGAGCTTAATCACAGCCAAATCCTTAGATGGCGCAACGCCTACTAGCTCTGCCTCGATTCCTTCTTGCTGGCTGGAAAGCTGCACTTTGAATTTATTCGCACCTTGTATGACATGATAATTGGTAACAATATGACCTTCATTGTCCCAAATAAAACCCGAACCCGAGCCTTTCGGCACTTCTACCAAATTTCGAGTATAGTAGTTTTCTCGAAGCGTAGAAGTGGTAATATAAGCAACGGAAGGCGATGATTGCTCAAATAAGCGAATGGTAGATTTTTCGTCGGGATTTAGTCCATCTAGCATATCTTCGCTAATGGCTTTGCTATTGACGGCTTCTTCATTCGTGTCGGGGGATTCGGGTTGTTTATCCGTGTTTTTCCAAGCTACACCCACCATGAAGCCTGCACCTAACAATAAAACCCAAAACAGATACTTGAAATTTTTATTCATTTTTTGCCTATTTTTTTCAAAAATGGAATTTTGATGAAAATTTTTCACCACTAAAATATATAATTTCAATAGGTAGAGAAAGGTTTAGAAAAGGCTTTATTAATTTTTTAACACATAATCGCCACGGAATTTTAATTCTAAATGCCCAGTAAGAGGATAACCAACACAGGTAAACACAACGCCTTTTATCATATCGGAATCAAAAACGCCCTCCTGCGTGTACATTATCGCTTTTCCGCTTATTCGCTGACACGAGCAGATGGTACAAATCCCACTTTGGCAATTGTAAGGAATGTAAATATTAGCTTTTTGAGCCGCTTCGAGGATGGTTTCTCCTGCTTTTACGCTGAAAGTCTGACGATTATTTTCCCAAACCAACGTCACTTCACTGTCTTGAAATCGGGTAGCATCTGGACGAAAACTACCTTTGATTATAAATATTTCTCGATGAATATTGGCTTTGGGGAAGCCCATTGCGCTAATGGTCATTCTCGATTTGAGCATAATACCCTCTGGGCCGCATAAATAAAATTGAGCGTTTTCTTCTTCGGATTTTAATTCCTTTTGGATGATTTGTTCTATTTTAAAATTACTCAAATAGCCTTGCTGGAATCGCTCATTGCTGGATGTAGTTGGCAAATCGGCAATGGGGCGGCTAATAAAATGGATGATTTTTAGGCGGTCGGGAAAACGCTTTGCCCATTCCGAAAGTTGTTGTTTGAAAATGATTTGGTGCTGGTTGCGGTTGCTATTAATCAGAATTACACGACTATCAGATGTTTGCGAAAGTATGGATTTTAGTAAGCCAAACAAGGGCGTAATCCCACTACCGCCGCCTATCAAGAAAATATCAGAAGGCGCAGCGGTATTTTGTAATGTAAACTGCCCCGCAGGTGGCAATGCGTGGAGCATATCCCCAACGTTTAAAGTATCGACGAGCAACTTAGAAATGATGCCGTTCGCTACTTTCTTGACCGTAATGGCTATGTCTTTATCTACATTAGGAGCGGTAGAAATGGAATAAGAGCGGCGTATTTCGGTATCGTGGATATTAAAAATAAACGTCAAAAACTGCCCCGCTTCGTATTTTAAATCCTCCCCAACGGCTTCCAAAACGAGGGTAGCTACCTGAGCAGTTTCTCTAATTTTATCTTTTATACGCAGTTGAATCGTGTTTTTCATTAGGCTTTTTTTTGTATAAATCTCTCATTAGATGACGCAAGATAAAACTAAGATTGATATTTGCCATCATCGAAAATGGTTTTTAGCAGCTCAAAAAATGGGTTCTTTTTTAAATTTAAAACCTTTTGGGCTTACCCAAATAAAACGGTATGGCTTTGAATTTTGTAACAGAATAGAAACGGTTGTTATTTTGCCGTTATAATCAAAAACAGCGTGAAATAAAACAATGTTTCAGATTTAAAATAAGAAATAAACGAAATTAGGATGATATTCTTATTTTTGAAACCATTGAATAGCCTGAGAAATCATTTAAAAAACTAATCAATGAAACCTTTTTATATCACTTTATTTATTTGCTTCATAAGCGTAGGCTTAGGAGCGCAATTTACAATGGATGGAGAGTTTCGTCCACGAGCAGAATATAATCACGGCACGAGGTCGTTGGCGAATGCCAATCAAGAGGGCGTATTATTTATTGAGCAGCGCAGTCGGTTGAATTTTAATTTCAAAAATAAAGATGTAAAAACCAAACTGGTATTGCAAGACATTCGAGTTTGGGGCAGTCAACCACAGGTGAATAAGACGGACGGTCTGACATCGGTACACGAAGCATGGGCAGATATTGGGCTAACGGATGAATGGTCGATGAAACTGGGGCGGCAAGAGGTGTTTTATGATGACGAACGTATTTTTGGGAGGTCTCGCTGGGCACAGCAAGCCCGTAGCCACGATTTGGCATTATTTAAATATGAAAATGGCATAAAATTTCATTTGGGAATTGGACATAATGCGTCTAGTACCAACTTGGTGAGCAATTTATATACCGTTCCGAGTTACAAAAATATGCAGTTTTTGTGGCTAGCTTAGGCGGTTTGAATAATCAATACAGCCAAACGCTAGGAGTAAGGTCTGTTTATGAAAATGATAAATGGATAGCGAGCATTGCATTGTATTATCAAATGGGAAAAACAGGCACTATTCCCACGCAAGATATAGCCGCTTCGGATATTATGCTGGATGTGTGGTACAGGCTCAATTCAAAATTAAGTCTTGGAGCGGGTTACGAACGCCTTTCTGGAAATGATGAAGTGAATCCTAATAACGAAAACAATGCTTTTACGCCGCTATATGCGTCTAATCATAAATTTAATGGCTTGATGGATTATTTCTATGTAGGCAACCACCGAAACAGCGTAGGTTTGCAAGATGTATTCGGAAAAGTCACCTTCAAATCAGGCAATCATACCTTCGGGGCGCACCTCCATTATTTCCTTACCGCCGCCGATTTGGCAGCTACAAATGGCACGGTGGCAGACCCTGCGCTGGGGACAGAGTTGGATTTGTTGTGGAAATACAACCATAACGATGTAGTTGGATTTGCTGCTGGTTATTCACAGCTTTTTGCTACCAATAGCATGGAACTGCTCAAAGGCGGCAGTCGAGCAGAAACGCAAAATTGGATGTGGGTTATGGTCACGGTAAAGCCTGTTTTTATAAAGGAAAAGAAGCAGTAAAACAAGGCGTAAATGGCGGTGAGTTTTGGAAGTTTAGCGTCGTCGATGTTTATTGAATTTAAAGTATTTGAAAATATATGTATTGTTTATATTTATTAATTCTTTATTGTCAATAAAATATCAAGTTGTCGATGTCCAGCCTAAATCGTAGCATTGGGGATCGACAACTTTTTTTAAGCGATTTTAGCGATTTTTTGTTTTGAAATACGCTGATTATCAGCTATATTTGAGCAGTCGAACAACGGACTTTAATTGAACCATCTTGGAATTGAAACTTTGCCGTTTCTTTGACTTTTACATAGCCTTCTTTACTTTAATTGAACCATCTTGGAATTGAACTATCCAAAAAATCAGTTCCGAATCAAAACGGGTTGATTAACTTACCAGCCAATCAACCCGTTTTGAATAAAAAATATTTCCACTACGTCACCTTTCGGTTAAACTCCTTGTAAGGATTATTTTTCAGAAAATCATTGTACAAATCCATCATTTTATTAATAGACTGCGTAGAAAAAGCCTTTCGGAAAATCTCCGTTTGGTAGAAAGCCTTAACCTTACCCTCCAATTCCTTCTCTCCATATTTGAACTGTTTAATCAACTGCTCATCTATTTTATCATCAGGACTAGGCAACTTGAGCGGCCCTTCGCAATAATAATTAACCGCACCTATCAAGAAATCTCGATAATATTCACTGCCCAAAGCCCTATCATTCTGCAAAGGCACTTGATACATAAAACCAAAGAAATCCTGAAAATCAATATCGTGGAAAAACCCAAACGCATAACCATAAGTGAGCATGTGATACGCCCAATAATAATTAATTTCTGCCCACATAAATTGCTTAAAATCCTCTGAAAGCGAATCATTATCCATTTCGTAAGTATTCAGCAAAGTCATCATGGCATCCTTCTTCTCCCCCATGAATTGCTTGTACTCCTCTGGCCCACGCTTGCGAATATCCGTATCCATATCTCGATGGATGCGATACCAAATAATCCCCTTTTTGTATTTAAAATACTCAAACTTGCTATGATATAACTTGTGTTTCTGAGAAAACATCCTCAAAAAAGTATTATTAGAAGCACTTTTGCCTTTAAATACAAACGAAAAATAAAAGTTGCTGGCATCACCTTCTATTTGTAAATGCTCGCCCGGCTCAATGTAAATATCCGCCGAATTGCGCAAATACAATAACGTCACCTTTTGAGGCACATCCAAATAAAACTCAAACCGAAACGAATCATTCTTGACCTCCGCTTCTAACTTAATATTAGAATTGTCAATAAAAGAGCGGTCCACCCGAAGGTGAATCAATTTCATCAAATCGCCTTTCATTACACCACTAATCACCGTATTCGCCGTTTTGCTACTAGCCGTCTGACTATGAGCGACTTGCGAAAAAGACAATAGCAAAATGGCGATAAAAAATGAACGCATGGCAAAGCGTATCGTTCCCTGAATGTCTTTTTGTTTTTTTATTAAAACTCCCTGTTTTTTCATAACTCCATTAAATCTGTTTATGCGTACTCGCTAATTTGAATATATTCAATTAAAAAAGAATTAAAAAAGAATTAAAAAATAGCGGAATGCTTACACCTACATTCACTTGAGTATCAAGCTATTTTTTAGACCTTTATTCACCTGTCGGCACACAGGCTTAGTTCTTATTATTTTTTGTCTTACAGGTTTGTTTAAATTTTCTTTTATGAAGGGTCTATCGTTCGTTACGGGAAGTGCAATTAATTAAAGTTAGACTATTTTTTGCTGATTTTACGTTTTTTATAAAGCTAAAAAATTGAAAATCAATAATCTCTGTTTAAATTTGATATTTGTAAACTTCCACAAAAATATGTATTTTTTTTATATATAATTCCCTTCGAACGGAAAAATAATAAATTTCTCCTTGCTTTTCGGCTTATATATATTAAATAAAAGGTAAAATAAATGTAAAATTGGTAACACCCTTGATATAATCCAAACCAATGATAAACTTAAACTGGCTGCAATTTCAAGAAGCCATAGAAAAACTTAAAGAACACCCTTTGATTGTGGTGAAATATTTCAATATATTTCCTCCTGTAAGTCAAGCCATTATTTTGACTGTTGAGCAGTCAATAGGTCACGTACTTCCACAAAGATTAAAAGAATTTTATATGCTGACCAACGGACTAGAATTAGGTTGGCATTTCAAGGCATTGCCTCACCAAAAACAACAACATACTCCTTTGGATGGAAATATCAAAATAAAACCATTTGAAAAAGTGTTTCAAGGTAAAATGACAGAGCAGTTAGATACAACGTTTGTTTTCGAGGAATGTAACGACATAGACAAGGTAACTATTTCGTGGCAAGCAGAAAAAAAGCCGACTTGGCAGCTTTATTTGCAAAATCAAACAGAAAATAGCATTCCTTTCTCAACATATTTTCAACACCTTACGGCAACTTGCGGCTTCACGAAGGCTCGAAGTACCATTTTTAAATTTCCTGACTTATCGCATCAGACCAAATGGGACTTAGACCAATTAGCTATTCATCATTACTTCCCACAATCTGACCGTGCAGGGGCAAACACGCAAAACCTCAAAACCCAACAAATGCAGCAAAAAGCGGAAAACGAAACCGCTACTACCACAGCTCAACTCGAAGAAATCGTTGCCGCTCACCATCAGTTTTTGAATAACGGAGGTGCTGGCGGACGCTGGAAAACCTTTCATGTATCGGGTTTGGTATTTGGTGTTTATATCGGTGGAAAATCAGAAAAAGGCGTTCAAGCCAATTTTGAACAAAAAAAATTATCATCTTTAAGCCTTGATACTATTGGCCTGGTGCTGCCTTTTACCACCTTTATAGGAATGTACGCCAAATATCAAGATTTCAGCGAAGCGGATTTTAGTTATTCTATTTTTACGGATGCGATGCTCGAAAAAGCAATTTTTGCGGAAGCTAATTTGGAATATTGCGACTTTTCGAGGGCAAATCTGCGAGGAGTCAGTTTTATGAATGCTAACTTAAAAGGCGTAGATTTTGAAAATTGCGACTTGACCAACGCTGATTTTAGAGGCGCAAACTGGCAAGGTGCGAAGTTTCCGGGTGCTATTTTAAAAAATATTCAGTTTTGAGCAAGCAAAAGCATCATGGCATTAAAAAACGGGAATCGTTAGCCAATCAGCGTCATCCGTGCCAGCCTGTCGCATAATATTTTTTATTAATCTCAAAAGCTTTTGGGATATTGTGGGCTATATTCAACAAGACTATTTAAAACCAAACTAAGAATATGAATATTTATCAAGAAATATGGGACGCTGACCAAGCAGGCAATGGCATTCAGCCGATTTTG
>CALOED010000339.1:0-1737 GCA_942492005.1 uncultured Saprospiraceae bacterium | reverse complement strand
TTAATTGTTAATTTAATATTGCTATAACTTATTGAAATAATTGAATAAAAAACTAGATTTTTCATTTTATGTATGTTATGCTTCCAATTATGGAAGCAAAGCACCCTTTTTCAGATCTAGACTGGAAAGCAACTCCAGAGCCCGTGCGACAATATATCAGGCAGTTGGAGCAGACAATCGCGGTGCTAGTAAATAAAGTCAAAGAGCTGGAAAAACGAACCGAGAAGCTTGAAAGCAAAACGAATCAAAATTCTCAAAATTCCAGCAAACCGCCATCATCTGACAGTCCATTTAAAAAACCAAAAAAAAAGAGAAAAAAGAGCAAACGTAAAAAAGGAGCTCAAAAAGGGCACAAAGGTCATAAACAAGAGCTACTGGAACCGACTGAGCAACAAAATATCTTACCCGAAAAATGTGGTTGCGGGTGTTCAACAATCATCGCTAATAGTCTACAGCCTTACTATACACATCAGGTTATTGAGCTGCCTGAAGTCAAAATGGACATTTTGCACTTGATTCTCAACAAAGGTAAATGTCGCAATTGTGGTAATATCATAAAAGCCAAAATTCCAAAAGAACATCAAACCGGCTATGGCCCGAGATTAAGTGCACTAATTGCCGAAATGAGCGGCATACAAGGCAATAGTCGTGAGACGGTTCGTACTTTTTGTAAGTCCGTGCTCAACTTCTCGATTTCAATCGGTGCGATTCAAAGAGTTGTTGATCGGGCATCAGCGGCGTTAAAACCAATTTATGATAAAATCGGTGAACTGGCCCGGCAAAACGATATAAACCATGTCGACGAAACCTCTTGGTTTCGAAACGGTGCACTAAATTGGTTATGGGTAATGGCAAATAGCACTGTCGCATATTTCATGATCCATAAGAATCGATCAAAAGAAGCTTTTCTGGAATTAATACAAGACTGGAAAGGCATTCTGGTAAGCGACAATTATGGCACCTATAAAAAATGGGTTTACCTCAGACAGACATGTCTTGCGCACTTAATTCGCAAAGCAAAAGCATTGTCGGAAGCTAAAGATAAACTCAGTCAAGACTTCGGAGAAAAAATATTAAAAGAGCTCCAGCTACTTTGCCATTGGGCAAAAGCGCCTCCAGATCATGACCAGTGGTGTGAATTTTATCAACGCTTCATAGATTTGATATTCGATCACCAGCAGCAAAAAAATGAAGCTGGAGCATTGGCCCGTTCACTGATCAGACAGATCGATTCGCTATGGGTCTTTCTTGAAGTTAGCGGAGTCGAACCAACAAATAATCATGCTGAGCGAATGCTACGCTTTGGTGTCTTATGGAGAAAGAGAAGCAAAGGGACACAAAGCGAAAAAGGTAATCGCTGGGTAGAACGAATATTGTCGTTTAAACAGACTTGCCAGATGCGTTCGATGCCATCGTTTCCTTTGTTAGTCGACGCTATTGATTCTTTTTTCAAAGAGCAAAAACCAAACTTAGATTGGCTTTAGCCCCCATAAAGACCATGCCGCATAGGATAATTGACCCCGAATATCCCGCAGTAGTTTAACCCGCTATCCCGCAACCCCGCTCAATAAAAAATAAGAGACTATCCCGCCTTGATTGAAAAGTATCCCTCCTGTATTAGAAGGTTGGTTTCCGCAGACCTAACCTTAAAAACAAAAGGGATACCCAAATGCCGCCTACAGCGACACTTGAAGACATTAGAGCACATCAGAGGAAAGTCGAAAAGGATAAAATTAC
>CALOED010000338.1:0-38334 GCA_942492005.1 uncultured Saprospiraceae bacterium | reverse complement strand
CGAAGTTTCATATTGGTCAGCCAGAATGATTTTCTTATGAATTTATAGGTTTCAGCCATGCTCGACCAATATTTCAAGATGTGAAAACGAGACAAGCCATGTCGTATCTCGTGAATGTTCAGCAACTGGTAAAAACGGCCTACGAAGGCTTTGGAACAGCAACAGCTAGTTTTTCGCATCCTGCCAATCCGAAGTTTTTAGCCGTAGATGTGAAACCTTATGAATATAGTATTGATAAAGCCAAAGCATTGCTCAAAGAGGCAGGTTGGGAAGATAAAGACGGCGACGGTATTTTAGAAAGAGAAATAGATGGCGTGCTTACGCCGTTTAGAGTTACCATTATGGCAAATAAAGAGAATGATGGACGTATGAAAGTCTGCGAAATGTTGGCTGATGCTGGCAGAGAAGTGGGGATTAAGATAGATGTAGAAACGTTGGTTTGGACTTCTTATCTTTCTAAAATGATGAAACGTAATTTTGATATGTTCACACTAGGTTGGGGGTCGTCGCCTTTTGAAAGCGACCCAAAACAAATTTGGCATTCTGAATCTATTAAGAAAGGCTCTAATTATATCAATTACGATAATCCTGAATTGGATAAACTCATAGACGAAATGAGAACGATTGTGGTAGAAGCTGACCGCTTGCCTTATTATCATAAAATGCACAAAATCATTCACGACGATGCGCCTATCATTTTTACAGTGACGCAAAAAGAATTGATTGCGGTAAGTAAAATGTTTGATAATGTGTATTTTACAGGAATGAAGCCCGGTTTTTGGTCGTCAGGTTTTACTGTTGGCGAATTAACTCGATAAGATTAGACGACACTCTGTTTTGTGTCAGCAATTCCCTATATGGAAGATCAATAGCCCCACATCTTCAGTGTGGGGATTGAAAAAATTGACTTACAATTTTTTTTAGAATAAAGCCTATTTTAATGAAGAAAGGTTTGCAAAGTCTCGTAAAGGAGCTTTGCAAATCTTCTTTTATACTTCAAAACTAGTCCATGTTTCGTTACATCATCCGCCGCATCATTTTTTTTATTCCAGTGCTAATAGGCGTTTCGTTGATTATCTTTTTTATAAGTAAAAATCAACCGAGTAGCCCTATTGACGCTATGTGCGCTCGTGATGGCGTTCAGGCTTGCGACTCGATAGACCGAGAACGCATTGCGCAAAAACTCTACCTTGACCAACCTGTATTTTATTGGACACTTACGACACAAGCATTCCCAGAAGATTTGTATAAAATACACAACACTAACAAACGAAATACACTCAAACGCCTCTTTTACCTATCAGGCAACCAAAATGCCGTTTGGACATATTACCAATCTTTAGAAGATTTTGAATGGAAAGTTTTTAATACAAAGATGGATTCTATTACATCGCCTATTATTAGTAAACTCAAATCGGAGGTGGGGCAGCTTTTGTATTTGTACAAACCGAAAGAAATAACACCTATTTTCAAAAGGCTAAAAAAACGTTTTGGCACACACACCGACTTGCCATTGTACGGCAAGCTAGCACAAATAGAAAAAAACTATAAAACACTAACCACCCAAAAAAATACCACTAATAAATATATGCCTGCTTTTTATTGGCACGGCTTCAAAAATCAATACCATACTTGGTGTGGTAATCTGTTGCGGCTTGAACTGGGCGAATCGTACCATGAAGGATACGTAGCTCAAAAAATAAAAGACAACATCAACTTGACGGTGATTATCAGTGTGATTTCTATTATTTTGGCGTATGTTATAGCTATATTTTTGGGCGTAGTAGCCGCTACGAAAAAAGATGCTCGCACCGACCGATGGATTAGCAACTCATTATACGCCCTCTATTCGTTGCCCAATTTTTGGATAGCGATGTTGTTCATTGCTTTTTTAACGAATAAAGATTGGATGATTTGGTTTCCCGCAGGAGGTCTTACTACGCCCGGAATACCTTACAGTCTTCTCGACGAAGTGCATCATTTGATTTTGCCTATTTATTTGCTGGACCTATCCTGCGTTGGCTTTCTTTCGCAGCAGATGCGAAATTGAATGTTAGGCGTTTTGCAACAAGATTACATCCGCACGGCAAGGGCAAAGGGCGTTTCCGAAAATAAAGTAATTATGAAACACGCTTTTAGAAATGCGCTTTTGCCAATTATTACGATGTTAGGAAATGTATTGCCTCGCTTAATCGGTGGTTCGGTGGTGTTGGAGGTGATTTTTGGACTTCCAGGAATGGGGAAATTATTATATGACTCGATTATACGACAAGACTTTCCAGTTATTTTTCCGATAATTATGCTAGTAGCTTGTCTCACGATAGTTGGCTATTTATTATCAGATATTTTATATCAAATCATTGACCCTCGTGTGAAACTTAGTGGGAAGTAAGCAGTATTGGGCGTTATTTCAAATTTTTCAAAAAAGATACATGAACACATCATATTGGTCATACGTTAAGCAGCAGTTTCGGCAAAATCGTCGGGGGATGGTTTCGTTGTATATTGTTGCATTTTTGGCATTTGTGGCGGTTTTTGCTGATTTTTTGGCAAATGACAAGCCGATAGTTGCCAAATATCAAGGACAATGGGTGTTTCCTGTTTTTAAGTCGTATGCCGTAGATGCAGGTTGGATGAAATGGGGGCCAGATTTTGCGATATTCAATTGGAAAAATGCAGAATATGATTTTGCGATACGAGCATTAATTCCCTATCACAGCAACACGAAAGACGATAATAATACTTATAAAAGCCCATTCAGCCAACAAGACGTAAAAAATTGGCGTTGGCGGCATTGGATGGGAACGGCTTCGTCGGGGCAAGATATAGCCGCAGGCATGATTCACGGCACACGAGTAGCTTTGGGCGTGGGAATTATTGCCATGTCTATTGCCGCATTTATTGGAATTTTGCTGGGTGGGCTAGCGGGCTTTTTGGGCGATGATAAAGTAAAATTGGCTCGTGGAAGCCTTTGGGTGATGTTGTTTTTTGGGTTTTGGGCTATTTTCTTCGGATTTTATATTCGACGTTTTGATATAGGCGATAGCTACGAAAATGGGCTTTTGCCACTTCTAGGGCAATTATTGATAAGCCTTTTGATAGTAGCCGCTTGTCTTCTAGTAGGTTGGGGCATTTCAAAAGGGCTATCTCGATGGGCTTATTTTAGCAAAAAAACTACCTTACCCGTAGATATTATTATTAGTCGAATTATAGAAATATTCAACGCTATTCCAGCTTTGATTTTCATTTTAGCCTTCGTCGCATTACTGAAAGAGCCTTCCATTTGGAATATTATGTTGATTATCGGTTTTGTATCTTGGACAGGTATTGCCCGATTTATTCGTGCCGAATTATTAAAAATTCGTTCTTTGCTTTATATAGAAGCTGCTAAAGCATTGGGATTTTCAAAATGGCGTACCATGATTCGCCATGCTATACCCAATGGATTGTCGCCTGTTTTGATTGCCGTCGCCTTCGGAATTGCAGCATCTATTTTATTGGAAGCTACACTTTCTTTTCTCAAATTGAGTAGCACGAGCGAAATGGGTTCGTGGGGCGGCATTTTACAATTGTCGAGAACGGCAACACCTAGCGAATGGTGGCTGGCAGTGATACCAGGGCTAGCCATTTTTATTGCGGTGGCGTGCTTCAATTTTATTGGCGACGCTTTGCGAGATGCGATTGACCCTCGATTGAAGAAATAGGACGTTTTTCATTTTACTAAGACACATTGAGACGCATTGAGACTAAGCGAATAGTTTGGTGAACTTAAAATCAAACCGCAGAATAACGAATTTCGAACCTGTCTGCCGATAGGCAAGACCGCAGAATGTCGAAATTGCTACCGCAAAATACCGCAAAAGGTGCATTAACAGCAGTAGCCGCATAAGAGTCGGACGCTTTCAAAGCGTCCGACTCAAAGTGGGGTTGTGTAAAAAGTCGAAAACACACTTATATCCAATGTTTTTATTTTTATTAATACTTGTATGTAAGAGATATAAATAATAATTTGTTATTTAATAATAGATTTTATTCACAAAACTAAATCCTATTACATAACTAACTGATAATGAAGATAGACAAAGTGGCTTCGCCGCTTTGTGAATAATGGCTAATATATGAAATTGGATTTTTTACACAACCCCTAAAGTGGCTAAAATTCAAATCAAACCACTCCCAACGCACCCATGACAAACCGCATTCTAAATTCCAAATCATCAATCATCTGTTCGGTCGATTTGCCAGAGCCATGCCCGCTATCAAAATCAATATGCAGCATAAAAGGACTGACTTGCCCCGAATTATTTTGAACTGCGGCAACGAATTTTTTAGCGTGCAACGGATCAACCCTCGTATCGTTTTCGCCCGCCGAGACGAGCGTCATTGGCAAATTTACGCCAGCTCTGACATTGTGATAAGGCGAATATTGTAAAATATTCTGAAAGTCTTCTTTCTTTTCGGGGTCGCCATATTCAGGTATCCAAAAGCGAGCAATCAAAAATTTATGGTAGCGAATCATATCCAAAAGCGGCACGGCACAAATTGCCGCTTTGCACAAATCAGGGCGTTGCGTAAGTACTGCACCAATGAGCAAACCGCCATTGCTGCCACCATATATCAATAGCTTTTCATTAGAAGTATAACCTTCGCTCGTCAAATATTCGCTCGCCGCAATAAAATCATCAAACGAATTTTGTTTGTTTTGAAGCATCCCGTCTTCGTGCCATTTTTCGCCATACTCGTCGCCGCCACGAATGCCCGCACGAGCAAACACACCGCCTCTATTGATAAATGCCGCCCAACTTCCTACAAATGCTGGCGCAATCCCAATATTAAAACCGCCATAGCCATAGAGTAGGGTAGGGTTAGTGCCGTCAAGCGTGATTCCTTTTTTATGAATAACAAAAATAGGCACTCTCGTCCCATCTTTTGAAGTGTAAAACTTGATTTTGCCTACTATTTCATCCGTATTGATGGGCGTTTCTTGCTCGTAATACAATTTCCAATTCAAATCATCATCCGCTAACTTTTGCGGATTGAGTTCATAGATTTTATAAGGCGCAGTAAAAGAACTCATGCCAACATAGACCTTATCTACATCGTGATTGTACGAAACAGAAGAGACATTTGCCAACTCTGGCAATTGAATTTCTTTGATAAATTGCCCGTTCAAATCGTGGAGCAAAATCCTACTTTGTACGTCTTTTTTGTCTTGAATCAATAGGTATTGAGGCGTAATCGTATAGTTTTCTAGTACCGTTTCTTTTTCGCTATAAAGTTCTTTCCAGTTCTCAAACGTCGGATTTGACCGCTCCGCCACCATCAATTTGAAGTTTGGCGCATCGTGATTGGTATAAAAATAAATCTTATCGCCCAACGCATACGGGCTTACTCGATACTTTTGATGGGCATAAATCAGTACAGGTTCATCGTCCGTTCCCGTTTTTTTCATTTTCAAAAAATGCGTCGCATAAAAATCTCCTTGACTATAAAACGTCAAATCGCTACGACGGGCATCATAGACTCCAGCAAAATCTTTGGCATCTTGAGGCGCAATTACAAACTTGTCCAATTTTCGGTCAGTCCCAAGTCGGTGCAGGTAAGTTTGATTCGGAATTTGATTGTCAATCATTTCTTGCGTTCGGACGTTGATATAAGCGTGTTGTTCGTCTGCCGTCCACGAAAAACCTCGAAGTCCTTCTATCGGCTCGCCTATTTGCTTGCCCGTAGTAGTATCTATAATATAATAAGTTTGAATTTCTGCGCCTTTCGTTTGTACTCCAATCGCTACTTTTTCGGCTTTTCGAGTATAACTACGGCTCGACATAGCGGTTTTTCCGCTAGAGTCGATGCTCACAGGGTCAAATATCAAAATATCCTTGCCGTTCAGTCGAGTATATAATTGGGCTTGTGCGTCGCCTTTTTTCTTCACCGAAAAAAATTGTCTATCAGCGATAAGCTGCATCGGGCTGATTTGGTCACGGTCAATAAAAGCCGTCAATTCGTCCCTCAATCCCTCAATCGTTGGAAAATTATCATTGATATATGTTACCGTAGCATTGTGTTGCGTTTGCGTCCAATCCACTACTTTTGGGTCTTTTTTATCCTCTAGCCACTGATAATTATCCTTGATTAAATAATCGTGAAGGTCGTTGGTAACAGGATTTTTCTCAGTATAGGGAGCAGTAAAAAGCGTTTTATTATCATTCATATCGTAGTAGGATTGTATTTGTATTTTTAAAACATTATTCATTTTAATAAAATAAAATAAGCTGATTTGAGCTAGTCGTGTTTTGATATTTATTGGACAAAAGGCTTCATATACCATATTTCAATAGACTTTATGCTAAAAAAAATGGGTATAGCATAAAATACGATACTGATTTTGAGTGGTTTTATGTGCAACGCACACAAAATAGAATATTTTCTAATCCAATAAGAAATAAATTTTAAGAGGCAGCGCACCGTCAGCATTTGTAGAAAAATAAAACTAGCGAAAGGCTAAAGATAAGGTATGGGCAAAAAAAAATGGTACATTTCACTTAGAAAATAAGTAAAATATACCATTTGGATTACATAATGCTTTGAAAAGCAATGTATTGTGATCCCGCTGGGGTTCGAACCCAGGACCCCTTGATTAAAAGTCAAGTCTTTCTACCAGCTGAGCTACGGAATCTTATTTTTATGTCATTAAAACTACCCTTTCTTCTAAGGCGATGCAAATATACAACTTGTTTCTAAAAAAACAAGTTTGCTGATTTATTTTTAGAAAAAAAATATTCTCACCAGCAAACTTGCTCGAATAATGAACATAACTTCAAAAGTGTAGAAATTGTTCCACCGGCTAAAAAATACTACGATTTTACAATCACACCAGTAGCCAAAAACTTCAATTCTACTTTAGGCTCAGTGATTTTAGCCACCTCTTCATCGCTTTTGCCCGCATCTTCTGCATAATGACGCAATTCTTCTACCGAAGTTGTTTCTTTATACGCCTTACCTTCCATAACTACGGATTTGCCAGAGATGTCTTTAGGTACAAAAAAGCCGTAATCTTTGAATTTTACCATCATTTCAGATGAACTTGCGTCAGAATAAATCGTCATCCAGCATCCCTTCTTTTTACAAACCTCTCTTACTTTGCCTTCTACCTGTACGTTATCCAACGATTCTCCTCCTTCCAATTTTGCCAACATCGCATCGTAAGTCATCGGCGATTTTACTTTGATGGTTTCACCAAAACTTTCACCTTGTACCTTAGTAGTAGCCGTGCAAGAAGCGAATAAAGCTATAATTAGTATAAACGAAAATATTTTCTTCATAACGAATGATTTTTTTAAGAAAATGAAAAATGTGGTACAAAAATATTAATTATTTAATGGATAAGTAGGAGAATCATCATTCATTATTTTTTTTAAGAAAAATATAACGATTTAACCGCCTATTAACGAACTGATTACACCCAAAGGGAATCTTTCTTTTTAAAAAGAAGTGGAGAAAGGTTTTGTTTTTATTAAAAAATAACCTACTTTTGCACTCACAATATCGCGGGGTGGAGCAGTAGGTAGCTCGTCGGGAACTTCATAACCCGAAGGTCACTGGTTCGAGTCCAGTCCCCGCTACAACTTTTTTTTGAGCCTTTTGGATTTTTATCCAGAAGGCTTTTTTTTGTCTAAAATCGACGGTTGGGGGAGTAGATTTAGTGTTTTTTTTTGAGTAGAAATAGAAAAGCCGTAACAGGTTTTGGTGGCTGTTACGACTTTTTTTTGGTTGGGTGGTGGTATCTTTTAATTGCGTGAGAGTGTTAAATAAACGGTGTCTATCACTAAAATATTTAATTTAGAGATATAAGATAAATAAATCAGATAAAAGCTCGTCAAAAAAAGAAAGACTCTTTGACAATTTATACATTATTCCTCCAATAGGTGTCATGATACATTGGGATAAATATTTGTGTATCAATGAATTATAGATTTCCTGAAATCCATAGTTCCCTTTTTTGAAAAAAATACCACTTAACCTACTGAAATCAACAAGCAAGCACTGAGGCAAACTGCTGGTCGAATAAATCTTGAGGACTACTTACTTCTTCTTCACCGGTTTACTTTCCTCGAATCGTTTTTTGGCAAACTCTTGCAAATCTGCTACGGTATCCGACTCGTCCAGTATTTCAAAACCCATCAGGGTTTCAAACATATCTTCCATGGTCACTAAGCCTTGCACGGTACGATATTCGTCCGTAACGATTGCTAAATGGCGGCGTTCTTTAGCGAAAAATTTAAACAATTCGGTCAAAGGTTTGTCCATGCCTACAAAGTCAATTTCTCGTTTCATCTCTTTTACTGGATGCGAAGTAGTGCCATCTGCGAGGCTTTGGAGAATATCATCTTTGAGAATCATGCCGGTGATATTGTCCCGAGTATCGTTATAAATCGGAATTCTAGAGAAAATATGATGGTTTTTTTGTTTATTAAAATCTTCCAGTGTCATATCTTCTTCAATCATAAACATCACCGTTTTGGGAGTCATGATGTCTCTGACTTTCTTTTTCTGAAAAGCGAGTAGATTTTTGATAATGGTGGTTTCTTGAACGTCAAGCGCACCACTTTTTTCTACTTCCTGTGTAATTGCCGTAAAATCTATTCGGCTCAATATACTTTTCTCTTTGTCTTTTTTCAATCGTTTGGTAATCGTTTGACTGATCCAAACCAGCGGACGCAAAATCCACATCAAAAGCCGAAGTATTCGAACCGTCACAGGTGTAAGCTTTCTCCAATTGTTTGCGCCAATCGTTTTCGGTATGATTTCCGAAATTATGAGAATAGCCAAAGTCATGAGAGTGGCGATAATTTGCTCGGCGGTAATGACCATAAAGCCCAAATCAATGTGATTTTCGCCGAATATTTTGCCTGCTATCGCACCAACGCCAATTGCACCAACCGTGTGGGCAATCGTATTGAGCGATAAAATAGCAGAAAGAGGTTTGTCAATATCCTCCTTATATTTATCTAAAATAGCGGCATAAGCTGCTCCTTTATTCTTCTCCTGACGGATAAATTGTGGTGTAATACTCAATAAAACTGCTTCCAGAATGGAGCATAGAAATGAGAAACCTATTGATAAAACGAAGAAAAGACCTAAATACAAATACTGTATTTCCATTGTTGATTTAATTATTAGTAAATATTTGTCAGTGCAAATGTAGTAAATTACTAGGTTTCAAACATTTAATTTTATGTAAACAACGTTTCTTTACCGACAGAGACGAGAGGAAGGCAATGAACTAGGCGCATTTAGATAATGTATATGCAAAAACATTCAATTAGAAATCGTTCGTCTTAAAAAGCCGAAGGGCTTTTTTGTGAAAATATTTTGGGTATAAAAGAGAAAAAAATCGTCACGATTTTTATTTTTATGAGAAAGCCCTTTCAAAACATATAACGATCATCTGTATTTTGAAGTACTCATATCTATAAATCAACCGTATTGATATAAATAATTCGGTGGTTCTTACCTTCTTTTATACTATTGTATCGAAAGAAAAAAAAATCCAGCAATATGCTTAGAAATATTTTTACCATTGTAATGATAGTAGGCATCGGTGCGACTTCATATAGTCAAGGTTCTATATGGTCGCTAGAGCGATGCGTTAATTATTCGCAGCAAAACAACTTGAATATTCAACAATCAAGTATTGCCGTGAAGCAAGCAGAGTTATCATTGGAGAGCAACAAGCGTGAGTTTTATCCTACGCTCAACGGTTCGGTTTCCTATGGTTTCAATTCAGGGCGTTCGATAGACCCGACTACGAATGATTTTGTGGCGCAGTCTATTCACACCAACGGCGTTTCCTTGTCAGCGGGCGCATTAGTATATAGTGGCGGACGAGTGTCTAGCCAGATAGCGCAAAATGAGTATAACATACAAGCGGCAAAGCTCGATGTGGAAAGTACCAAAAACGATATTGGGCTGCAAGTGGCTAGGGGATATTTGCAAATTTTATTGGCAGAAGAGCAATTGGCGAACAGTCAAGTCAATCTGAAACAACTCAACGACCAACTTGCTCAAACCAATAAGTTGATACGTGCAGGAACGCTCCCCGCCAACAATCGCTTAGACATAGAGGCGCAAATAGCAGCAAGCGAACAAACATTGGTGGCGAATCAAAACACAGTAGATATTGCCTATTTGAGTTTAAAACTTTTATTACAATTAGAGCCGAATACGCCTTTTCAGGTAGAAAAGCCGACTGACCTTGAGATTCCTTCTTCTGACCAATTAGCAGCACTTTCCGTTAATGGCATTTATGAATTGGCATTGCAAAATCAACCGAATATTGCTGCTGGCGATTTGCGCACCAAAAGCGCAGAAAAGTCTATTGACATTGCCAAAAGTGCCTTGTATCCGACGGTGACGGTAGGCGGCGGATTGAGTACCAACTATTCTAATATCGGTATAGATGCGGCTAATCCAGATGTGATTTTTGCGGGAAATGATACGATTAATACCGAAATTATTGCCAACGGGCAATCGACTATGGTAGGCATTGTCAGTCCTAATTTTAATGTGAGTTTTCCTAAGGCGAATTATTTTCAGCAGTTTGGCAATAACTTGAGTGGCTTTGTAGGCATTCAAGTCAATATTCCGATTTATAATGGCGGTCAGACCAATATTTCGATTGAGCAAGCCAAACTAGGTGTTATCAATACGCAATATACAAATCGCATCATGCGCCAGAATTTGAAAGCGGACGTCCTGCGAGCGTTGGCGGATGCTAAGGCTGCTTCAAAACAACTAGAGGCGGCTGAAAAAAGTGTGGCAGCGCAGCAAGCGGCATTTGAAAACACGAAGAAGCGTTTTGATGTAGGTACTGCGAATAGTTTTGAGTTTAATACCTCTAGGAACAACCTCGAAGGTGCAAAGGCATTGTACGTATTAGCCAAATACGATTACATTTTTAAACTTAAAATCTTAGATTTTTATCAAGGCAAACCATTGAATTTGAAGTAATATTGTTTCATGGATGCAGTTTTGCATTTTGGCTTTACAGTGTAGTTGTTAGAGAAGTATTGAAACAATAAAATCAAGAATATATATCATGACAAAGCGAAAAAAGAATAGGAGAAGGAATTTAATCTTGTTGTTGGTAGGCGTTATTTTGGTAATGGCGGTCGTTGCGTCTTTATCACGTAAGGGCGATGATATTAAAACCAAAGTCATTACGGAAAAAGTGCAAAAACGAACGCTGACAGAGTCGGTTTCGGCAGCAGGACGTATTTTTCCAGAAATCGAGGTTAAGATTGCTTCGGATGTTTCGGGAGAGGTCGTTGCGCTTTTTGTAGAAGAGGGCGATTCCGTTACTAAAGGGCAACTTTTGTGTAGAATAAAGCCAGATGTCTATCAATCGGCACTGGAGCGAGCAGTAGCAGCTCAAAATTCTTCGCAAGCCCAACTGGCTAATGCAAAGTCTCAAATCAAGCAAGTGGAGGCAAATTTATTGCAAATGGAAGCGCAATATGACAATGCTAAACTCGCTCACGAACGCAATGTGCAGCTCTTGAAAGAAGGCGCAATTGCGCAAATAGACGTAGATAATTCTTTGGCAGCTATGAAAACGGCAAGTGCCAATTACAAAGCAGCAGAAGCAAATATTGAAGCGGTGAAACAGTCGGCGGAAGCGGCTCGATTTACAGTAAAAAGCGCAGAGGCAACCGTAAAGGAGGCCAAAACCAACCTGAACCAAACCTCTATCTACGCACCTACGAGCGGTATTATTTCCAAACTCAACATCGAGGCAGGCGAGCGAGTAGTAGGTACTTTGCAAATGTCGGGAACGGAAATTCTTCGTATTGCGAATATGAAATTCATGGAAGTGCAAGTGGATGTAAGCGAAAACGACGTGCTTCGAGTGACGAAGGGCGACGAGGCAGAAATCGAAGTAGATGCTTACATTGGTCGAAAATTCAAAGGTACGGTTATGGAAATTGCAAATACGGCTCAAGAAGGGGCTACGGGCGGTTTTTCATCAGACCAAGTGACAAACTTTACGGTAAAGGTGCGCTTGAACAGGGATTCTTATATGGATTTGGTGAGTAAAAGAAGAAAATATCCTTTCCGTCCGGGTATGTCGGCTTCGGTGGATATTAAAACCAAAACCAAAACGGATATTCTTACTTTGCCTGTGCCTGCCGTTACGCAGCGTGAAGAGGAAAAGAAAGGAGAGGCTAAAAAAGTAAGTAACGACGACGATGTAAAAACAGTCGTGTTTATGTTTTCGGCAGATACGGTGTCTATGCGAGTAGTGACTGTGGGCATTCAAGATGATGAATTTATCGAAATCATTAGCGGATTAAAAGCTGGCGAAGAGGTGATTACAGGACCTTATCAAGCCGTAGCTCGTGATTTGAAATCTGGAATGGAAGTGCAGAAAGTAAAGGAAAGTGAGTTGTATGATATTAAGAAAAAATAGCTCGGATGTTTGACTGATTGAGCAGCAAGGGGGATGTACATCGGTTTGGTGTACATCTCTTTTTTTTTTGGACAAAAAAAAGAAAAAATGAAGAACCGAAATTTAGATATAACATATTATGACAAGTTTTCAAAGGTTTATGATTGGGTTTCGTCACGACGTTATTACCACAAGCCCAGAGAATTTGCTATTAAAGAAATGGGGCTAAATAAAGAGCAAATAATTTTAAATATTCCTTGTGGAACGGGGCAGAACTTTGAGTATTTTCAAAAATATATGATAAATACTGGAAGAGTAATAGGGGTTGATTTGTCAGAAGGAATGTTATTGAAGGCAAAGGAAAAGGTGAAAAATAATAATTGGAGTAATATAGAAATCATTAAAGGCGACGCAACTCAAATAACTTCCGAATGGATAAAAGAAAAGCTAGATAGCGATTTGAAGTTCGATGCAATTTTATGTGATTTAGGGTTGTCGGGCTTTCCTGAGTGGGAATTAGTCATTGATAATCTTATTTCCATCCTAAAGCCAAACGGGAAAATTGTCATGATGGATTGGTATATTGAAAAGAAAAACTGGAGAGGCGCATTTATTAAATGGATAGGCAAAGGAGAAGTCAATAGGCCTCTTTGGCAATATATGGAAAATAAAGTGGCGAATTTCAACTTGAAAAATTCATTTAAAGGAGGAGATATGTTTGTCGCATCGGGGAATAAGAAATAATACTCATTTGTCTAACTACTTAACAGCATCGTTTAGAAATAATTAGAATTTTCTACGGCAATTCTCCATAAGGAAAAAAGATAGCGAAAATATAAGGTAGCGTTAAGATTCTTCTTTTTCCAGCTAAAAAGAAGCAAAAAACAATGGCGACGGCTATTTCCGACAATTTTCAAGAAAAAGTACTAACGGTGATAATTTTTAACATACTACCATACAAAATAAAAACCTGCCGACAGGCAGGCACAATAGGCACATAGTTCTTGTTGTAGCAAAGCAAAATCATAGCTTCCTGATTGTTTTGAGCTAACGTTCAAAAAAAGGGCTTTCTTATAAAAAATTAAAAAGGTATTTTGATATAAAAATACTCGAATTTATATCTAGAAAATTGTACAAATTAGGCATCGGACGCTTGCGAAGCCTAATGATTACTCATAAGTTTAAAATGTATGTTCCTAGTGGAACGCCCTTAAATAGCCGAATTCAAAGACTATAAACAGATTGTCTCGAATGGGACATGAGCTTGAAACTTTATTTGGACTTGTGGGTAATCGATAGCCCTCATGGCCTTCACGGATAGTCCTTGCGTTGATTAACAAATTCTATTGGCCATACCTCTCAAATCTTCTACATCTCCGTATAATGGCAAATAAATAAATCTCATCATTACCCAAAGCTGAAAAATAAAATATTGATATTGGAATGATTATCGGAAGAAATTTTTAACTTGACAGGCAAATTGCGATATTTTGTTATTTTAAATATAAAAAAACGCTATCAAATATAAAATTAAAAATACCTAACTCATTTTCAACATTTTATACCATGCAAAATATTTTGGATTTTATTAAGAAACTGCTATCTTGGTTTGCAACTACAAAAGCACCAACAAGTAATGTTACGGATTCTGATAAAAAAGAATCAAACAAACCCGACAAACCTACAACCACTAATAATTCTACAACTTCTAACAAAATAAAAACAAAGGAAATGGCTGAAAAAAGTTCAGGCACATTGTACGCCTTGTGCGTTGGTATCAATGATTATCAATATGTACCGAAGCTAGGAGGATGCGTACCAGATGCTACTAATGTTTACAATTACTTAAAATCTACTTGCGCTAATACCGATTTTAAATTTGATGCCGTCATACTCACCGACTCGGATGCTACTAAAGCAAACGTGGTCAAAAATTTTCAAGAACACCTCGGAAAGGCTAAAAAAGGTGATGTTGCTGTTTTTTACTTTTCAGGACATGGCGCAGAAGAAGGCGCAGACGAAGTATTTTGGAGTGCTTCGCAGAAAAAAACGCTGAATACACTTGTCTGCTACGATAGCCGTAGCCCAGAAGGTATCACGGATTTGGCGGATAAGGAATTACGTTATTTGATAAATGGCATCACTTACAGCGAAGATGAAAATCCAGATTTGCCGCATTTTGTACTCATTACGGACTCGTGTCATTCGGGTAGCGTTACAAGAGATTCCGAAGCCGTTCCTCGCTTGACGGAAAAAGGAAAATCTAGAGATTGGGACAAGTTTATATTTAAAGATAAATTAAGCAGAGCGGATTTTGCCAATGCGCAATCCCTCAAAGCGATTTTGCCGCAAGGGCAACATATACATTTTTCTTCTTGCCAAGGCACAGAGTTGGCTTACGAAGTACGAGGTTCGGGCGTATTTACTTCTACGATGTTGGAAGTATTAAATCGCACATCGGGCAAAGTCACATACTCGGATTTGCATAGCCGCATTCGCAATTACATCAAAGGGCGTTTCCCTCAATCGCCAACGATTCATTCCATCAAAGGAGATAAGGGCGAAAGTGTGGTCAATCCGATGGAGCAATACTTTTTGGGAGGTGCTTCGGAGAAAAAAGGTTTGACTTTCAATGTAGGTTTCAATACCAAAGAAAGAAAATGGAGCGTCAGCATGGGAGCTTTGCACGGAATGCCAACCGATAATTTTAGTAATGTAGAAGTAACTATCATGGGACACGATGATAAACCTTTGACTACGGCTAAGGTATCGTCAGTGCAGCCCGATAAGAGTTTTATTGATATAGCAGACGAAGATAAAGTAGATATTCGGGAGTCCTATTCTGGCGAAGTGAGAGGTTTTTATCTTTCTCCAGTTGCTTTTTATTTAAATGAAAGTAGCGACGCAGCGGCTATGGGCAAACTCAAAGCGGCACTAGATAATTATGACCTCGAAGACGCAAACGCTAAACTCGTAGATAGTTTTGCAGCAGCGAGTTACGCTATTCGAGTAGAAGATAATCACTATGTCATCTCCCGTGTGGCAGATACTTTGCATCGTCCGATAGTGGAACAGCAAAAGGTAGATAAAAACAGTACTTTTGATAATATGTGTAAATTTATTCACGCTATTGGCAGATATGAATTTACATCAACTATTGACAATCCTAAAACAAAACTGGAAGGGAAATCGCCTAATCAGCCACCTGCGGGCATCGAAATATACGAAGCAAGCGACCCCGATGATACCAAAGGGAAGCTATTGACACCAAACGAAAATGGCGAATTTGTATTCGATAAAGAAAGTCTTATTATCATCAAAACGGTAAATAATACAAGAAGGCAAAAGCTCAATTTTGCTCTACTATATATGGATATGACCTTTGGTGTAGATGCGGCTATGTTGGGTGATAATTCGCAAGAAATGCTACCCGAAGAGGTATTGCCGTATGATGAAGGATACCCGCTGGATGTCAGTTATGATAAATTTGTATTGGATTTTAATTATCCTGAAAGCCGTATGACCTTGAAACTATTGGCAAGTACTGCGCCTTTTGATGCAACAAAACTGAGTCAAGATGCACTGCCTGCACCGTTAAAGGACTTAGGAGATTCGGAAGATGAAAATTATCGTGCTTTGAAACGCCGTTCTCGCCCAGATGCAGATGATTGGTGTGTGCATACGGTTCATATTGTACTCAAAAATCCGAAAGGCAAGGATTATGATGGAAAAGCAGTGGCGTAGTTGAGATGATTTGGAACTTTTGAAAATTCGGAAACCTAGGTGTCGGACGCAAAGCCTATCGATTACCCAAAAGTTTCAAGGAGCTTAGCCTGCCTGACGACAAAGGCAGGCTAAGCTCCTTTTAAATACCTAAATATTTATCGGTAATCGTTAGGCTTCGCAAGCGTCCGACACCTAAATTCCATTTCAACGGCATGAATTAAAAGAGTAATAGTTGGGCTTAAATGATGAGTTAAATCGCAATATTTTTTAACTCGTCCTTCTGTCTAGGTATATTAAGCCTTTAAAGACGTAGTAAAACTTCCATATTGAAAAATTTTATCTCAGATATCATCCATTCTTTTCAAGAAATGATTGCCAACCTCTTTGGCAAGACCTGGACGGAAACCAAACCAAATAACGATAATGTTATGTTAGAAACATCAAAAAAATTATACGTTCTCTGCGTAGGCATCAATAAATTTAAAGGCGTAAGCGATTTGCATGGTTGCGAAAACGATGCAGAAAACTTTTATGCTTATTTGGAGGAATCCTCGAAGAATACCGAATTTAAAATGGAAGGCAAGCTCTTATTGAGCGAAAAGGCAACTAAGGAGAATATTGTCAATACATTCCTAGGGACTTAGGGCAAGCAAAAACGGACGATGTTGCGGTTTTTTACTTTTCGGGGCATGGCGCAAAGGAGAAAGCAGACGAAGTTTTTCTACGGTTTTTATCAGAAGACACCATCACTACAATGGTTTGTCACGATAGCCGAACCGATGGCGTAACCGACCTTGCAGACAAAGAAATGCGTTATTTGATTCATAAAATAACAGAAAACGGTGGCAACCCACACTTTGTACTCATCACGGATTCCTGTCATTCGGGCGGCGCAACTCGCTCTATGGACGACTTGATTCCTCGCCTAACGGAAGAAGTGGAAATGAGAGCGTGGGAGGATTATATTTTTGCAAAAGAAATCCCACGAGATGCCGTTGGCAATGCCGTTTCTTTGAAAGATGTGCTTCCAGAAGGCGACCATGTTCATTTGTCAAGTTGCAAACACTCCGAATTGGCGTATGAAGTAAAGGGGGCAGGTATTTTTACTTCTAGTATGTTGGATATTTTGAAACGGTCTTCGGGTAAGATAAGCTATTCGAGTATGAATAGCCGAACTCGCCTCTTGTTACAAGGTCGTTATCCGCAGCAGCCAACTATTTATGCAACGAACAAAAACTTGAGAGATTCCTTTTTCTTGGGTGGCGCATCCGAAAACGAAGGCATAAAAGGAAACGTCGTATATCATTCAGAACAATACAAATGGCTATTGGATTTAGGCGTTGTTCATGGAATAACGGATGACCCTGGCAATCCAACGGTTGTGAAATTGCTAAATTGGGATGGCGACGAAGTAGCGACGGCAACAGTAGATAAGGCTTTGGTGAGCAATAGCGAATTGGCTATTGACCCAGAGGCATTGAACAGTAAAGCCATTAGTAAAAAGGAAACTTATACGGGTTTGGTAGAAAATGTATTTCGACCTTATATTAGTTTTCATCTGACAGGCGAAGCGGAAGGCGTAGAGATTTTGAATAATTATTTTAAAACCGAAGAACGCCTGAAAAGCCTTGATAATAAAAATATAAAACTTGTAGATAGCGAAGTAGATGCACAATACGTGATTCGGGCAGTGAAATATGCTTCTTCCAAGCAAGGACAATTTCTAGTGACACGACCCTTCGACCCTCGACCGTTGGTGCGTCAAGTTTTTTACTTTGATAAACACGTTTTTACGGCTTTAGAAAGAAAATACATGGGACATATCGTTATATGGGAATTTGTTAAAAATCTGTATAATGAGAAATCAAGATTAGAGCCTAAAACGGCTATTGAAATCAGAGTATATAAGGTGATAAATGAAAAAAATCCAAATTTGGATGAACTATTGCCTGTTGTAAATGGCGAAGTAGAAATAGCAAATGGGGATAGTATCCGCATCGAAGCGGTCAATAATAATCGCCGAAAGAAGCTGTATTACACCTTATTTTACTTAGACCCACTATTTAAAATATACCCAATGTCGAAAGAAGGCGCATACCTCAATCCAGAGAAAAGTTTTTGGGTGCAAGAGGGAGAGGGAATAGAATTAGAAGTAGATGATTATGCTGTTCAGTTCAATTATGAAATCTATTCGGTTGCGCTGAAATGTATTTATAGCACCACCAATATCAGCTTACATGATTTTGAGCAAGAAGGACTCGACCCGCCAAAGTATCCTGCATTGGGTGCAGAAGATGGCGATAGACCGATAGAAAAGCGAAAAAGACCGAACGGAGACGATTGGGGAACGCATGATATTACGATAGTCGTCAGGAATGAAAAATTTGAAAAAGGGAAAATTGTGGGGTAAGTTTTATGACAAGCGGCTTTTGATTAATCATCAAAAGCCGCTTGTTGTTTTTACAAAAATGAACGAATGGCGAATTAAAAAGCCAAATACACTCGAACGGTATCCGACAATTCTATGCCGTCGCTGGTTTGCCATTTAAAATAAAACTCATAATCTCCCTGTTCAAATACCAAATTGTTATTAATATCCACACGAGTAACCGCTTCATTTTCTAAGGCCAAAGATGCAGGAAACTCAATTTTATCCTTTGCCCGAGCATCTGCCAGAAGGTTTGTAAAAGCAGGAATATATTCTGTCATAACCATTCCATGTTCGTCTCTGGTGTATATTGGGCGATTGGTAGAAAAAGAAGATTCGTTCAAAATCACGGGATTCAACAAAATATTCTCAATACAACCATAAGCCACATTCATAAAACCTTCAAAAGCAGGCTTTTCTAATGCCGCAAATTCTATATGCGAATTGGTCTCAAATGCCAACTGATTGCGAAGCGTATCCGTATGGACTGTCTCTAAGTAATTATTACCTTGTGTGGTATTGATATTCAAATCAATAGCTTGCGTACTAATGTCTTTTAAGTAATACGATGATGGACTTGGGCAATCGAGCGCAAAACACGCCATCATTAAATTCATCACAAATAGCAGCGACACCGCTACTACAATTCTTCCCGTCATTATCTGTTTATTTATTTATATAATAAAAATTTTAAAGCAACTACATCCATAACGCATAGCGATTAAAAATGTGGGCGCAAAAGTAAAAAAATTAACATTTGAAGCAAGAGAAGAGATTTTTTGGGGTTATCCAAATATTGGCTTGAAAACAAATAGAAAGTGAATATATTTAATGGAGATTTTATTATCTTTTAGAATATTATGAGGAGAGCATTCGTAATATAATTTGCCAAATCAATGTTTTGCTTTTTTATTTATAAATAATAAAAGACAATTCCATATAAAATTTTAAATCTAATAGTGTGTAAAAGAAACTACTTCAACAAAAAATCGTATTTTTGGTTGTTATTAGGGAAAAAGCAAAAGCATAACTTATATATGCCCAAAATTTAAATTTTCATCATTCAAAATTTTCAACATCAATCTAATCGCATGAATACAGAATCAGCTACCAATAGCAATCTCGATATGATAGCTCAAAGTGCTAAAGACTTTGCAGAAACTTACATTCGTCCGCACGTCATGGAATGGGACGAGGCACAGCATTTTCCCGTAGATGTGTTTCATAAAATGGGCGAATACGGTTTTATGGGCGTTTTAGTGCCAGAAGAATATGGCGGCACGGGGTTAGGTTATCAGGAATATATCACTGTAATTGGCGAAATATCAAAGGTTTGCGGCTCAATCGGCTTGTCCGTAGCAGCTCATAACTCGCTGTGTACCAATCATATTTTGAAGTTTGGGACAGAGGAGCAGAAGCAGAAATATTTGCCAAAGCTGGCGAGTGGAGAATGGATAGGAGCGTGGGGATTGACCGAAGCAAACACCGGCAGCGACGCTGGACGCATGAAGTGTGTGGCTGAAAAAGATGGCGATTATTACGTGATTAATGGTACAAAAAACTGGATTACGCACGGAAAATCGGGAAATGTAGCCGTAGTAATAGTACGAACGGGCGAGCTTTTGGATAGTCACGGCATGAGTACTTTCGTGATTGAGCGAGGAACAGAAGGCTTTACGGCAGGCAAAAAAGAAAATAAATTGGGGATGCGAGCATCCGAAACGGCAGAAATGGTATTTGACAATTGCCGAGTTCACAAAAGCCAAATGTTGGGCGAAGAAGGCGAAGGCTTTATTCAAGCTATGAAAATTTTGGATGGCGGACGTATTTCGATTGCGGCATTGTCTATTGGGATTGCAAAAGGAGCTTACGAAGCATCTATCAAATACTCAAAAGAACGAGAGCAGTTCGGACAGCCGATAGCTAACTTTCAAGCGATTTCTTTCAAATTGGCAGATATGGCAATGAAAATTGACGCTTCTGAACTCCTTACTCGCAAGGCGGCAATGATGCTCAACAAAAAGCAAAAAGTTACGAAAATGTCGGCTTTTGCTAAATATTATGCTTCCGAAACTTGCGTAGAAGTAGCTACCGACAGCATTCAGATACACGGCGGATACGGTTATACAAAGGATTTTCCGGTGGAGAAATTTTTCCGTGACTCAAAACTTTGCACCATAGGCGAGGGAACTTCCGAAATTCAAAAATTGGTGATTTCAAGAAATATCTTGAAAGAAGGATAAAGCGAATTTTGCGAAATATTTTTTGGCAAAAGACTTTGGGTGATTTCGCATCCAAAGTCTTTTGCTTTTATATCAATAAATCTACCGTATAGCATATCCTATTTGAAAAAAATCAATGCAATAAGCACAAAAAAAAAGAGCAGCCGCTTCCGACTACTCTGACCCTTAAAATCTACTTACTCTTAATTTTTATATATCTTGAAACGTTTGACCGTTTATTTATCAATTGATTATTTGTATTTCACGATTTCACCATCTTTATACTTCACGCCTTTTGCCTCTGGGTATCTTGGAGCTATTACTTGCTGCAAGAAAGTCTCTACTGCATCTTTATCGCTGTATTCTCCCAAAAGATACGTGTAACTATTGTCAGCGCGCTTCTCAATCATTATGCCGCCAAAAGTTTTGAACAATTCATCGTTCAATGACAACGCTTTATTATATACCGTGAATAACTCAATTTTGTAGCCTGTATAGTTTTCAGGAAATGCTTTTGGCTTTCTGATATAATCAGGAGCATTGTCTGCTTCTCCTTTTGCTTCTCCTACGATTTCACCAAATGCACCAACAGCAGCTTTCTTTAATTTTGATGTGTCAAGCACTGAATTTGTAACATTTAATTCTTTGTAGTTTTGTGTAGTAATTGCGAATGTAGAATTTGTAGTTAATGTAAAAATAAAAATTATTAAAATGTTTAATATGCTGAATTTCATTACTTTATTATTAGTTAGTATGTTTGTTTCTGTCTTATACTCTATATAGTTGAAAAACCGTGCCAACTTTTAAAATCCTAACACATTTTTTTTGTCATAACTAAATCTTATGTTAAATTCCTAACGAAATTAAAGATGGATATTTGGCTAAAACAAGTGGTTATTGAATTTAAAAACAGTAAAATGCGATTTATTCAGAATTTTATTTTGCAAAAATTTAAAATTATTATTTTGCTAAAAAAGAGCCTTATTCTGTCATTTAATCGTCATCAATTTATTTTAATTATTTAATTAGGCTTAAAGTGCTGATTGTTAGTTCTTTGTGAGTATTTTTGGTTAGCGTGTAGATAAAAACAGTTTTTAATTCAAGTAAAGTGACATGGAATATGTCAATGTTTTAAGGTTGGCCAAACAAAAAAGAGAATGACCATTATATATAATAACAGTAATTCTCTTGTCTAACTACTTAATATCCTTTAATGAAGAACAATATCAATGTTCCAGTCTAAACCAACTTAACTCATTCGCATCAAACTTATTTTCCTTTTTGCCCTTTTTGGCTCTTTTGGCTATTTTCTTAAAAGCGGGCTTCGTTCTATAATCTTTGAATGCCTTTTCCCTCAAAAAAGCCTGATAGACCTTCTTATCTCTAAACACCTTTTTGGAATGTGCCTTTTTCAAATTAGCATACATTTCGTCCTCATCTTCCATTTTAGCATAAGTAATTGCCTTATAATAATACATCAACCCTTGATAAACCGAATTGTCGCTCAGCGAAATCGCTTTGTCGTAAGTTTCTATTGCTTCGAGATACTGTTTTTGTTCCACCTGAATTTTCGCCATTTCCTCATAAGCAAAACTCAAAGTCGGCACTATATCCAGAGCGTGTTCTAGTCGCTGTTGAGCTGCGGCGTATTCTTTTTTCTGTCGGAGTATCACGCCAGCATAAAAATGACACATCGCATTTTCGGGCTGAATGCCAATTGCATTTTCAATATCGAAGAGAGCCGCATCGTATTTTTTCAAAAAATAATTCATCGTCGCTCGATTGTAATACGCCACAAAGAGCGTAGGATCGAGGCGGATAGCCGTAGAAAAGGCATCTTGCGCCTTTTGTAAATCTCGCTTCGTAGGGTTTGCCACATTTTGATTAAAAAATATTGCCGAACCTATATTATTATATGCCATCGCAAAAGACGAGTCAATTTGGATAGCCGACCTAAAACTCTCAATCGCTTGGTCATAATTACCCAATTGATAGCTCGACATTCCCCTATCATTGAACGCAGAAGCATAATGCGGATTGATACCAATAGCTTTATTGAAATGCTCAATAGCCAATTCGTACTCTTTCATGGTATAATAAGTCTTCCCGATGTAGAAATAAGCCTTATCGTTTCGCTTATCCAGTTCAGTTACAATTTTAAAATCGGAAATAGCATCTTGATATTCCTGCTTCTTCAAGTAAGCATATCCTCTAAAAAAATAGGCTTTTACAAACTTAGGATTGCCAAAAATAATCCTCGAAAACCCCGCAATAGCAGCATCATAATCACCTTGCGTATGATACAGCACGGCTGCGCTGAACTGTTTTCGGAGTGCTAAATCTTCCTCTTGTGCCAGTAATGGAGCAGAAAGGAATAAGAATGCAACAAAAAATATAGATATTTTCATAGTTTTATATTAAAATTTAAGCCAGTCGTTGGTTATTGAATAGTTGTGATTTTTTTTTTAACGTAACTATTACGCATGAATAAATTTCATTTACACAAAATAGAAAATGGAAACCTATCTGCAGTAGGCTGATTCCTATTTCTTATTCAGCTTGCTGAATAGTTGCAAAAAATCAAGCGATGGTGTAGATTAGAAACGCACTATTTTATAAAATTAATACAAACATCATTCTCCAATCGGATTTATTCGATTAAAAAACAAAATTCTGAATGGTTCTGTTTAGAATCTCAAAATTACACTGATTATGGGTTTATTGCCTTATTTTAATAAAAATGTAATAGAAGCAGGCTGCGACGAAGCAGGAAGAGGCTGCCTGGCAGGAGCAGTATATGCGGCAGCGGTGATTTTGCCAAAGATTTTTACCATCCTTTTTTGAATGATTCAAAACAACTGACCGAAAAAAAACGAGATATTCTCCGTCCAATTATAGAAAAAGAAGCCGTATCGTGGGCAGTAGGAATAGTTTCACCCGAAAAGATAGACGAAATTAATATTTTGAATGCTTCGTTTTTGGGAATGCACCTCGCCATAGACCAACTCACCGTTAAGCCCGAACTTTTGCTAATCGACGGCAATCGCTTTTCTCCATATTTAGGTATTTCGCATCAGTGCATCATCAAAGGAGATGGAAAATACACGTCTATCGCTGCCGCTTCGGTACTTGCCAAAACGCATCGAGACGAATATATGATGCAATTGCACCAACAACACCCAATATATAGTTGGAATAAAAATAAAGGTTATCCTACAAAAGCACACCGAGAAGCTATTGCAAAATTTGGAAAAACGGATTATCATCGCTTGACTTTTAGGTCGGTAGTCTAAAAAAAAGGAGAAGAAATATTTTATTTTTTTGCTACTCTAGCAGAATATCTCTATATTTAGAAACAAAATAGACTACGAAAATATCACGTCTTCAGTTATAATGGAAATGATTTTCCGCTACCTCTCAACATAAACAAATCTATAACTACTGCAAATATATTTATCGGACTTGATGGCAACATCAAGCAGTATAAGTAATGTCTCAACATTCCAATAAGGCTTTAACATTATTAATCATACTTAGTATTTGGTATGAAATACTGTATTCCATATTAGATACTAAACAACTAAATTTTTTTAAATATGTGTAAATACGACCATTATGCGAAAGTCCGCATAAAGAACAACATGGGCGGAACTGCCAACATTAGACTTACCCATCAGTATGGTAGCTATCAACCAGACAACCATGACTGTAACGACCTTCCGAATAATCACACCACAGGAACTTTTAAAGCGTACTACAATACAGGCATCGGCTCGAAAGGCGAATATTGGTGGATTCGGGTAGATGTAACGGATGGGCCAAACAGAGGCACGTACTATTGTGAAAACAAGGAATGCTACTTTAAATCTGCTGATGCTGGGCATACGCACACCTTTTCTGTGGATACTAAAAAATTTCATATCAATATGGAAAAATCAAGTAGTTGCACAGGCAATATGACCAAAAATCCATTTTATTAGAAACGAAGGTTTAGACCTTTTTTTATTTTTTTTCACATTTAAATAAAAATGAATCATGCCAAAATATCAACATTGCTCTGGAATTAGAGTAAAAAATAAAACAGGGAAAACGGTGACTATCTCTTTAGCGCACTCCTTTGGAAAATCATCTCAGCCGCTAACCAAAAAATGGAAAGATGTAAAAAATAATGAAACAACGCCTGCCGATGATTACCTAAAAGCATTCTTTAATACAGGAGTAAAAGGCGGTGCTACTTATGATTGGTGGTGGATAAACGTAGAGTACGATGGCAAATGCTATTATTGCAATGGCAAAGAATGTTATCTGAAAGATGTAGATAGTGGTCAGATACTCACTTTTGAAGTCTCTTTAGATAAATTCCATCTGAATATGAACTCTAGTTCATGCACAGGAAGTATGTCTAAGTGGTAAGACTATCCCACAATCATTAATCATTTTAAAAACTCACTTTTTAATTTTTTATAAAAAAAATCATTATGGCAAAAATCAAAAATGTATTCGTTTTGATGCTAGAAAATAGGTCTTTTGACCACATGTTAGGGTATTCAGGCATTAGAGGTTACGATGCTGAAACAGGAAAAGAAACCGGCATAAACGCCGTAAAAGGACACGAAGATAAGTGTACCAATAAATATAAAGGAACAACTTACAAGCCACAGGCAGGCGCAAAATTTAGTATGCCTTTTGACCCCAACCATGAGTTTATGGACGTAGTAGAACAACTCACGGGCAAAAGGGAATTTAAGAAAGGGCAAGATTATCCCGATGTGGATAATAGCGGATTTATTGAGAATTATGATAGAATTGCAAAAGGATTTGATTTGGATGATGTCATGAGAGGTTACACGCCAGAGCAACTTCCTGTGATGAATGCTTTAGCCAAAGAATTTGCGGTATGCGATGGTTGGTTTTCTTCAATGCCTGGCCCGACTTGGCCCAATCGCTTTTTTGCAATGGCTGCTACGGCTAAAGGCTGGGACCATAGCCCGGGCAAAAAAGAAATGGGAACTTGGGAATCCGTAAGTGGTTTAAGTTTTGAACATGGCAATATCTTTAGTGTATCCGACAACCAAACCAAAGCAGGTAGTCGAATATATATGGATAGAAGCATGGGAGACACTATTGGTACTACGCCTATTTCTACAGCTTTAGAAAATGTTTCAAAAGTAACCGATGTTTGGAATTTGACAGGATTTCATGGAGACTTACAAAAAGACGTTTATCCTTATAGTTTGACGTTTATCGAGCCGAGCTATGGAGATGTAGCCTTTGGCGATTATGCAAATGGTTCTTCTCAACATCCTAACTCTGATGTTAGGTTAGGTGAAGCCTTGATTAAGTCGGTATATGAGTCGATTAGAAACTCAAAACATTGGGAAAATAGTTTGCTTATCATCACTTATGATGAGCATGGCGGATTTTACGACCATGTAAAACCACCTAAGGCAAGACGACCAGACGATATTAAAGGAACGAAATATGGATTTAAATTTGATAGATACGGCACTCGTGTTCCTGCCCTTATTATATCTCCTTATATCCGTAAAAACACAATTGACAAGCGTTTGTATGACCATTCGTCTATTTCCAAAACGCTCTCAAAAATCTTTGATACCATGTATTTAACGGAAAGAGACCAACATGCCAACTCTCTAACCAAGTTACTTACATTGGACAATCCAAGAACAGATACGCCTACTCGATTGCCTAATCCTGCGAGCGATGCTCATGATTTGAAAGGAGCAGCAAGGCCAAGAGGCTTAAAAGCGATTAATGAAAACGACGCTTTACCAGAATCTGGCAACTTGATGGGCTTTTTGTCTTTGGTCTCCAAAGAAGAGTTGGGGGTTTCACCAAAAGAAGAACATGAAGTGATTAAAGATAACTTCAATAAGTTACACACCAGGAAAGACGCATTTGACTACGTGAATAAGGTAACTGAAATGGTAAAGCAATACGAAGCAAATAACGTTAGATAATTGAAAGCATACCTTGAATATTAAAAAAAGTAGAGTGACTTCTAAAGTCGCTCTACTTTTTAGTTTTTTTAATAGACTTTATTCACAAAACTAAATCCTATTACATCACTAACTGATAATGAAGATAGACAAAGCGGCTTCGCCGCTTTGTGAATAATGGCTAATAACCAAAGAATATTTTTAATTTTTCTCCTTTTCCTTCACTTTCTCCTTCTTCAATTTTTTTTGAGCCTTAGCCTTCTTTTTTGCCTTCACTTTCTCCTTGTGCTTAGGCGAAGGAGGAACAGGTGGCGTAGGCGGAGTTGGCTTTTCTGCGCTCTTTGTTGGGGCAGTAGGCGCAACGGGAGACGTAGGCGCACTAGGTGTTTTGGTTGCTTTTTCGGGAGCAGACGGCGGCGGCGGCGGCGGCGGTGGCACACCTTTTGAATTTTTTTTCATGAGTACCCGACCATCCTTTGCGATATGAATAACCGTACCTTTTGGTTAAGGCTTGAGTTCTACTTTTTGCTCGCTATTGGGAGCAGGTGGCAGTGGCGGCGGCGGCGGAATACTTGCCTTTTCTTTAGCCGTCAAATCTGCGTATTTCTTGTAAATCTTCTTGCCCTGAGCATTCTCCCTCACAAAAGTTACATCTTTGAAATAGGCATCTTTATCAAATTTTAGTACCTTACCAGCCTTAGCCGTTTTGGGTGTTTGAGCAATTACTTGATTGCCAAAAAGCAGCAATAAGCATACGAAAAGCGGCACAGTTGCCGAGGCGAACAGCATCGAACGCCAACGAGAAGTCTTTTTTGTCATCATTTTTAAACGAGTTTTTGTTATTGAAAAATTTAAATTACTCACCAAATACGTCGTTTGGTGGATAGTGATTTTATCTAAAAGCAAATGTTGATACGCCCTTACTTTTCGGTGCGATTGTATCACTTGGTCATCTGCTAGAAACTCATGATTGAGTTGGATAGCTTTTTTATAAAAAAACAGAACAGGATTGAACCAAAACAGGATTTGTAAACATTCGACCAACAAAATATCAAAACTATGCCTTTGTCGAGCGTGCGTGAGTTCATGCGTCAATAGTTCATTTTCTATATTTTGGGTTTGGTAAGCATTTTTATTTATAAAAATATAATTCCAAAAAGTATAAGGCAATACGTTTTGGTGGTCCAATACCAAAGTAGCACCTTCGATTTGGTAATGCTCGGAGTCGTTTATTTTTCTAAAAAGAAAAAACAAACCTAATAAAAAACGCAAGAGAAAAACGCTAAACCCCAATAGGTAAATGCCTGTAAAAATCATTTCGGTAGAAGGAAAAGTCTCCGCTACACTTGCTTCTGTATAAGTAACTAAAAGCTGCGTTTCGACGCTTTGATACGTCACGCCTACGGTAACGAGGGGCGCAGCAAAGGCAAACGCTAAGCCAAACAGCAAGAAAAAACGATTGAAATAGTGCATTTTTTCTCGCTCCAAACAAAGGTGATAAATACCTAAAATTATCATCAGGCACAATCCCGATTTTATAAAATAAGTTATCATGGCTGTTGTTTTTTCTTTTCGATTTCTTCATCAATTACTTTCCGCAAGGCTTCCAAATCTTCTCTGGATAAGTCGGTCGCTCTCGTGAAAAAGGAAGCAAACCTCGAAGTAGAATTGCCAAAAAAGTTTTTAATCCAACCTTTCAAATGCTTTGAAAAATAATCCGCTTCGCTGACCAAAGGAAAATATTCTCGTGAATTGCCAAACACCTTATAATCAATGTATCCCTTGTCTCGCATTCGTTTCAGCAGCGTAGCGATAGTGGTAGAAGCTGGTTTTGGAGCTTCGTACTCTTCCATAAGGTCTTTCATAAAAGCCTTTTTGAGTTTCCACAAATGCCGCATGAGCTGTTCTTCCTTTTTTGATAACCCCATATTCTACAAGTTTAAATCTTATTCTACAAATATAGAATGAAACTTTCAATTCTACAAGTGTAGAATGCAATTTGTCTAAATTTTAACATTTTCCCAACAAGAAACACGCTCGAATTCCTATTTTCTGACCAACATATTGTAATTTCAAGGTTTTATAAAAGCACTATTTCAGAAACTAGAACTCAATCCGATGAAATATACCGTATTTATATTTTTAATTTTTTCTTCTAATTTATTGGCGCAAACCTTTCAAGATGATTTTTCGGATGGCGATTTTACAAATAATCCAACTTGGCTAGGCAATACCAATATTTTTATCGTAAATGCGAGCAACGAAGTCCAACTCAACGACGTAGCAGGCGGCACTGCCCAACTTTATGCACCCGTTGCCATTTCGGATTCCACTGTTTGGGAATTTTATTTTAGGTTAGAATTTTCGCCCTCTACTTCCAATCAGCTTCGGGTATATCTCATGTCGGACAACTCCGATTTTACGGCAAGTCTCAACGGTTATTTTTTGCAAGTGGGCGAGTCTGGAAGCACAGATGCCATCGAATTGTATCGACAAACAGGCACTTCCAACCAACTATTACTCCGAGCGACCAACGGGGGAGTAGCTGCTGACCCTGCCGAGGCTAGAGTCCGAATCACAAGAGACAATTCGGGCAATTGGGAATTGCTGACGGATTATTCTAATGGTACAAATTACAGTTCGGAAGGCACTTTTTTTGACAATACGTACACCACAGGCACTTATTTTGGATGGCATTGCGCATATACCAGCACCCGAAAAGATAAGTTTTTCTTTGATGATATTCGGATTAGTCCGCTTTTTACAGACATCAATCCGCCAGCTATGAACACGATTACGGCAACGGGCGCAAACACGATTGATGTCCAATTTAATGAACCCATAACAGCGAGTAGCGCACAGCAAAACAGCAATTATTCCGTTTCGAGCATTGGCAACCCAACAAGTGCCGTTTTAGATGGCGCAGACCCGTCGTTGGTTCACTTAACCTTGCCTTCCAACCTATCTGACGGGCAAAATTACACGCTTACCGTTTCCAATATTTCTGATATAAATGGAAATATTTTAGCGTCAGCTAATCAAAATTTTGTTTTTTATAATGTTCAAATAGCTGTGGCAGAAGACGTGGTGATTAATGAAATATTAGCAGACCCAACGCCTTCCGTTGGCTTGCCAGAAGTCGAATTTGTGGAATTATACAACCGCAGTTCCAAAACCTTAGCCCTCAGTGATTTGATTTTTTATAATAGTTCCAATGCCTTTCCGTTGCCGAATCGGCTGTTTTTGGCAGGCGAATATTTGATAATTTGCGATGTGAGTGATACGGCAGATTTAAGCAACTTTGGAAATGTAATTGGGATAAATGGCTTCTCAGCCTTATCGAATGCAGGTGATGATTTGGCAATTCAGAATACAAATGGCGATGTCATTCATGCGGTGAATTATACGGACAATTGGTATGGCGACCCGACTAAAAGCGATGGCGGTTATACTTTAGAACTCATCAATCCTTCGTTGGTATGTATTGGCGCATCGAATTGGCAGGCCTCAAATCACCCAAATGGCGGCACGCCCGGCCAACAAAATTCAGTATTTGACAACACGCCAGATACTGACGCACCTCAAGTAATGAGCGTTGTGCCTTCGTCGAATAATACGGTTGTAGTGGCGTTTGATGAGTTTTTTGATGAAAACACTGCTTTACAAACCGCTAATTATATTATCACAAACGGTATTGGAAATCCACAAAATGTAACGCTTGTCAATGCTCAAACGGTTGAATTGACATTTACAACTACCTTTACGAATGCCACCAGTTATAGCCTCGAAACCAATGGAGTAGCCGACTGTTCGGGCAATTCCATGAGCAACTCCATGGAAGCGTTTACGTATTATGACGTGATTCCTGCATCGGCTTATGATATTCTGATTACAGAAATTTATGCCGACCCTTCGCCGTCGTTGGGTTTGCCCGAAGTGGAATATGTTGAATTGTATAATCGAGCAACGACCGCCATCAATTTGAAAGATTTTGTATTGGAAACCAATTCGTCGAGTACCGTTTTGACCAATTATATCTTGCTGCCCAACGAGTATGTGGTTCTTCACCAAGAAAATTTTCTGATTGATTTTTCATTGTATCAAAATAGGCTAGGCTTAGCGGATTTTCCTGCGCTCGGCAATACGTCGGAGCAGTTGAAATTATATAATCTCAATGGCGAATTGATTTATTTTGTAAATTATACGAGCGCATGGTATGGCGATTCGGATAAAGCGAATGGCGGACGTTCGTTAGAAATGATTAGCCTTCGCAATTATTGTTTGGATGCTAAAAATTGGACGGCTTCGACGGCTACTCAGGGCGGTACGCCAGGCGCAGAAAATGCCGTTCATCAATCCATTTTGGATGAAATGCCACCTTTGGCAGAGCGGGCGTTTCCGTTTTCAAATACAATAGTAGAAGTGTTTTTTAATGAACGATTAGATGAAAATTCGGCTTCGGATGCGCTGAATTTTACTTTTTCTAACAATATCGCTGTTATAGATGCCGCTATCAATCCTGATCATTTCAACTCGATTATTCTAACGCTAGGTGCGCCATTGGCAGAAAATGAAATTTATTTCATTACCATTAATACTTCGCTAACCGACTGCCAGGGGAATGCGATAACGACTCCTCAAATCGTAAAAGTTGCCTTGCCGCAGCCTATTGAGGCTTTTGATTTGGTTATCAACGAGATATTATTCAATCCAGAAACGGGCGGTTTTGATTTTTTAGAATTGTATAATCGCTCTGGTCGTGTGTTCAATTTGGCAGATTTGAAAATCGGAAATATTGATAATGGGCAGTTGGGGGCTTTTTCTGAAATAGAAAAGGATTACTTGATTTTTCCAACTGAATTGGTGTTGATTTCTGAAAATATATTGGACATCCAAAGCCGATATTTAGATAATTTATTGGAGCAGCCGATTTTGGGAACGTTTGTAGAAAATGATTTGCCAACCTTTCCAGATGCCGAAGGAGGCGTGATGCTGCTCAACCAAAACGGTGAATTGATTGACCGATTGGATTATAGCGATGATTGGCATCATCCTTTGTTGATAGATACGGATGGCGTTTCGCTGGAGCGCATCAATCCGAACGAAAACATCAATGACCAAAACAATTGGCATTCTGCCGCTGCTACGGTAGGTTATGCGACTCCAAGTTATGAAAATTCGCAAAGAGCCATTTATACAGCATCTGCCAACGAAACGGTTTCTATTCCTAAAAAGACCTTCTCGCCTGATGATGATGGCTTCGACGATTTTTTGCTTATCTATTACCAACTGGCAGAAAATGATTATTCTGCTACGATTATGATTTACAGCAGCAACGGAGAATTGGTTAAGCAACTCGCTCAAAATCAACTATTTGGCAGGCAAGGCGTAATCAAATGGGACGGTACAACCGATGACGGGACGAAGGCAAGAATGGGAATTTATATTGTGTTTTTAGAATTTACACGCCCCGACGGCACCGTTAGCCGCATGAAAAAAACTTGTGTGTTGGCTGCGAGGTTGTAGCACGAATTTCTAGATTCGTGTTATTTCAATACCACTGCATCCCTAATTTCTTCCAATAATTTTTCTGCGGCATTCATGTTTTTTGTACCGTCTTTAACCAAAATAAAATAGTTGTTAGATTTTTTAAACCTCAATTTTCGGTCAGCTTTTTTATTTATAAATAAAATAATACGCTGAAAAACATCACTTTCATAAAAAGAAGATTGAGGATTGGAAACAAAATAGCAGCGCAATTTATTGTTCTTTAAAATCAGACGCTCAAAGCCCAATTCTTTGCACAGCCAACGCAAGCGCAAGCCATTGAAGAGTTCATGGACGGCTTGTGGGATTTTACCAAACTTATCATTGATTTTGATTTTAAAAGTTTCCAACTCCTTTTCATCCTTTAAGTCATCCAACTCTTTGTACAAATTCAGTCGCTCCTGAATGCTCACCACATATTTGTCAGGAATCATCATTTCCACATCCGTCTCAATCTGAACATCTCTGACAAATTCTCTTTTTTTATTCAAATCCTCTTTGAAAAGGTCTTTGAAGTCGGTTTCTTTGAGTTCTAAAATAGCTTCATCCAATATTTTTTGATAGGTTTCGTAGCCAATATTAGTAATAAATCCGCTTTGCTCGCCGCCCAATAAATTACCTGCGCCACGTATATCCAAATCTCGCATGGCAATATTGAAACCACTGCCCAAGTCGGAAAACTCCTCGAGTGTTTGCAAACGTTTTCGAGCTTCGGAAGTGAGAACGGACAACGGCGGACAGAACAAATAACAAAATGCTTTTTTGTTGGAACGTCCAACTCTGCCTCGCAACTGATGCAAATCACTCAAGCCGAACTGATGCGCATTATTGATAATAATAGTGTTGGCGTTCGGAATATCCAAACCCGTTTCGATGATATTGGTACAAACCAGCACATCGAATTTTTTATGAATAAAATCCATCAAAGTGCGTTCGAGGTCTTTAGGAGGCATCTGCCCGTGCGCCATTGCAAAATCTACATCTGGGCAAATTCGCTGTAACATTCCAACCATATCAGGCAAAGATTTTACACGATTGTGCAAAAAGAAAACCTGACCGCCCCGATAAATTTCATAATAAATAGAATCCCGAATCAGTTCCTCATTTATCATACGTACTTCGGTATGAATCGGCTGACGATTGGGCGGAGGCGTATTGATAATGGACAAATCACGGGCTGCCATGAGCGAAAATTGTAACGTTCTCGGAATAGGCGTTGCCGTCAGCGTGAGTGTATCGACATTAATTTTGACGGCTCGAAGTTTCTCTTTAGCTGCTACACCAAATTTTTGTTCTTCGTCAATCACCATCAATCCGAGGTTTTTGAATTTTATTTTTTTATTCAAAATGGAATGCGTACCGATGAGAATATCAATTTCGCCCGCTTCTAAGCGTTTATAAATTTCGTTTTTTTCTTTAGTCGTTTTAAAACGATTAACGTACTCGATGGTAAGCGGAAATTGCGAAAGTCGCTCCGAAAACGTCTGATGGTGTTGCAAAGCTAAAATAGTAGTAGGCACAAGAATGGCTACCTGTTTGCCATTGCTTGCTGCTTTGAATGCTGCCCGAATGGCCACTTCCGTTTTCCCAAATCCTACGTCTCCACAAACGAGCCTATCCATCGGATAATCCTTCTGCATATCTTGTTTCACGTCTTCCGAAGCCTTGTATTGGTCGGGCGTGTCTTCATAAATGAAGGAAGATTCCAACTCTATCTGCATCCAGTCGTCGGGCGGAAAGGCGTGCCCTTTGGTGGATTTTCGTTTGGCGTAGAGCTTGATAAGTTCGGCTGCAATGTCTTTGACCTTGCTTTTGGTTTTGCGTTTGAGGTTTTGCCAAGCCTCCGAACCGAGTTTGTGAACCTTAGGAACAGTCCCTTCTTTTCCGCTATATTTGGATATTTTGTGCAATGAATTGATGCTGACATACAAAATATCATTGTCTTTATAAATCAGTCGGACGGCTTCTTGAATGTGTCCATTGATGTCGATTTTTTCGAGTCCAGAATATTTTCCGATGCCGTGGTCAATATGCGTCACATAGTCGCCTGCACGCAATTCTCGCAAGAGTTTGACATTCAAGGCTTGGCTTTTTGAAAAGCTGCCTTTTATTTTAGATTTATGATAACGCTCAAAAATTTGATGGTCGGTATAAGCGGCAATTTTCAAATCCAAATCAACAAAACCCTGATGAATGGCTTTTTGAATAGGATGAAATTGAACATCTGCCTTCATGTCTTCAAAAATCTGATAAAAACGTTCAATCTGACGAGGATTGTCCGTAAACAGATAATTGATAGTTCCTGCTTCGTAGTTGCGATTAAAATCTTTAATCAGCAAATCGAAGTTTTTATTAAAACTCGGCTGCGGTTTGGATTGATACACTATCTTTTGAACGTCGCCTTGATTTTCAAAAAAAGAATGTTTGCCAATTTCTATAATTGAAAAATCCAACATATCGGAAATCACCTCACGAGGTTCAATAAATGCTCTTTCTTCTATGATTTGGGCTTCTTCTGTGGCTTGTAGTTTGGGATTGTCTTTGAAGGTTTCGGCAAATTCAAAGGCTTTATCAAAAGATATTTGGAGTCTATCGATGAGGTTTTGAACATTTTTTACCCAAATTGAAGTATTGGGTGGTAGTATTTTTAAAATCGAAACTTTTTCTTCTTGTTTGAATTGCGTTTGGATATTCGGAATGATAGTAATGCTCGATATTTTTTTGATAGAAAGTTGGTTCAACGGGTTGAATACTCGAATACTTTCCACCTCATCATCAAATAATTCGACTCGGTAAGGCAAGTCATTTCCAAAAGAAAAAATATCAACTATTCCGCCTCGAATGGAAAACTGCCCCGGTTCGTAAACAAAATCTACTCGATGGAATCCGCATTCTACAAATAGCTCAATCACTTCATCTACATTCCAATTTTCATTGATTTTAATGGTGATTTTATGGTCGTTGAGTACTTGTGGCGAAATTACCTTTTCAAATAATGCTTCGGGGTAAGTCACCACTATTTCGCCGACGGTATGCGCACTGGTGATTTTATTAATCATTTCGGTGCGAAGTAGGACGTTGCTATTTTTAAGTGCTTCAAACCGATTAGGCTGCTTGAAAGAGTCGGGGAAAAAGTGAATTTCTTTTTTATCAAGCAGGCTTGAGATATTATTTTGAAGGTAAGCGGCTTCTTCTTTATCAATGGCTACGAAAAGATAATGCTGCGGATGGGCAAGGTACGTTCCCGACAAGACACAGGATTCCTGTGCGCCAACCATTCCTGACAATAATAACCGACTTCGATGTTCGGTATTTTTAATGCTGCTGACGATGTTTGCCGTTCGGGAGTCGTCTCGATACTGCTCTATAAACTGAAGTAAATTTTTCACGCTGCAAAAATAAAGGATTAAAAGGATGTTGCAAATAAAAAGGTCAAGCAACGTTTTAGCGGCTTGACCTTTTTACTGAATTAATTCAATCTAATCTCATCATTATGTTCATCAAAGAAACGGTATTCTGTCAATTGATAATCGTTGTTTACGCTAAGTTTTATCCACTTTTTGTATTTCTTAAACCATTCAATTTGCTTTTTAGGCAAAATGCCTCCACGATAATAAGAATGTAAAAACGGATGGACTTTGAGTGTGAGTTTGGCTTTTGGTTGAGAATTGATAATAAAATCTAAATCTCTTTCTACTTCGTCTGGAAGCAAAATAGTAGCATTTATTTTTCCAGAACCATTACAAGTAGGGCATTTTTCTGCCGTGTTGATGTTTACTTCTGGTCTTGCTCGCTGGCGAGTAATTTGGAGCAAACCAAACTTACTCAGCGGCAAAATGGTATGTTGTGCCCTATCCTTTTTCATAAACTCCTTCATGGCGTTGAAGAGTTTGCGACGATTTTCCGGGTTGCGCATATCTATAAAATCCACGATGATAATACCGCCAATATCTCTCAATCGCAACTGACGAGCTATTTCCTCTGCCGCTTCCATATTGACGGCTAAGGTGTTGGTCTCTTGGTCGTTGCTGTGTATTTTATGACCACTATTCACATCTATGACGTGCATGGCTTCGGTATGTTCTATCACGAGATACGCACCGCTCGACATAGTTGCTGTCTTTCCAAAAGAGGCTTTTATCTGCTTGGTAACACCAAAAGAGTCAAAAATGGGTTTGTTGTTATTATAAAAATTGACGATTTTGACTTGTTCGGGCGCAATTTGCATCAAATAGCTTCGAATATTATTGTAGAGTTCTCGGTCATTGACGGTGATTTTATTAAACGAATCGGTCAAAATATCTCTCAAGATGCTGGAGGTTTTATCGAGTTCGCTCAGGATTTTTTTAGGAGCTTTGGCGTTGTGCAATTGCTCGTAAGTCTGTTGCCATTTTTCCGTCAGTATCAGTAGTTCTTCGTGCAAGTCAGCTACTCGCTTGCCATCGGCTGCGGTGCGCACGATAAGCCCAAAGTTTTTCGGACGAATACTTTCTGCCAACCTTTTCAAGCGTTTGCGCTCCAGTGCGTTTGCTACTTTTTTGGATACCGAAACACCATTTGAAAACGGGACTAAGACCAAATAACGTCCGGGAATAGTGACTTCACAACTCAATCTTGGGCCTTTGGTAGAAATAGGTTCTTTTAATACCTGTACCAAAATCGGGTTTTTCTTATTCAATACTTGATTGATTTTACCCGTTTTTATAATTTCTGGCTCGAAGGTGAAGTTGTCTAAAAGATGAGTATTAGAAGATTTGTTGAGTGCGCTATTGGTGTATTTGACTAGCGATTGAAGTTTGGGTCCTAAGTCGGTATAGTGCAGAAATGCGTCTTTTTTATAACCAATATCTACGAATGCAGCGTTTAATCCGGGCATCATTTTTTTGACACGTCCCAAAAATATATCGCCAACCGTAAAATTGCTATTGGTCTTTTGGCTATGTATTTCTACAAGTTTGCTGTTCTCCAACAAGGCTATTTCTACCTCAGTGGGAGTTGAATTGATAATTAATTCCTTTTCCAAAACATGTTGAATTTTATATCGGATCAACGACGCTCGAAAAGTAACTGAAAACGATGAAGCTAATTCTGTATTGTAAAGTGTTGCCGTTTTAAGTTGCGATGTTTCTAATGATGAGTTGGAACAATAGCTTAGACCTATTTTATATATGACCTATAAAAATATCTAATTATTTTATATAATATGTATTACACCACATAAAACAGCAATAGGCTTACTCGACTCGTGTGTTTTTTTTAAAAAAAAACAGAGTAGAATAAGCAGTACTTATAAATGATAAAAATCGCAAAAATAGCTTTTGAGTGAATAGGTTGATAGGATTGTATCGAGTAGGTGTTTTTTATCTTTATAAGAAATAAATGTATCAATAACACATTTAGGATTATACTTTTTTATTAGAAAAGCTATTGATACCAAAAAATCTTTTTAAGTAAAAATATTAGCCTAAGCTAAAATATATTAGTCCTTTATAAAAGACGGATGATTTTTTTGAGTTTTATAGTACACCTATATCAACTTAATATCACTTACTACACCACGAAAAATGTACAGCGTAAATCAACTATTTTAGTAAAAGGACAATGATTTTGAAGTCTCACCAGGTTTGTATGCTGATAGTTTTGTCCGTTTTTACTTATTAATTAGCTTTATTCACAATTATTTACTCCTTTCATCATCTGTTCCGAGTTATAATCGGAAGGAGGCAATATTAATTGCTGTTGCGAATAAAGATAGTGCTAAGATTTCTTGATTTTAGAGGCATAACAATTTTAGTTGTTATTTACGCTGTACAATTTTCAAAGTGCATTTCTGCTATGAAGCACATAGGAAGAGAAGCCCATATTTGTATTTGACTACAAAACAGGAATTTCTCTACCTATTTAACTGTTACTTCTTCTTCTTATGACGATTCTTACGCAATCTTTTTTTACGCTTATGCGTCGCAATCTTATGTCGTTTACGTTTCTTTCCACAAGGCATAT
>CALOED010000337.1:0-4238 GCA_942492005.1 uncultured Saprospiraceae bacterium | reverse complement strand
AAAATCAACCGAAAGAGGTTTGATGTTTTCCGTTTGTGATTTCCAATAGTCATATTCTTTTTTTACCGTATCAGAATTTGCAAACTCAGACATTGCCATACTCCAAGTTCCATACGATGTTTCGATAGCTGGCAATTCTACCTCTTTTTTGTTTTTTATAAATGTACTTATTTCTTTAAACTCTTCCAAAAAGACATTCCACGAAATGTTATCTATCAACAAGTGATGAAAAATAAGGATAATAGAGTTGGTTTCACTTTTACTTTTTTTCAAATAAATACACTTAAACAATACGCCCGAAGCTAAATTAAACGCTTTTTGAGCTTCCTCAATAGTAGATTTGACCGTATTTGCTCGCTCTGTATGCGCCACATATCTCAAATCTAGCGTTTCAAAACCCTTAATTTTATTGGATTCTAAAATACTAGACTGCCATTTTTCTTTTTCTTTAAAAAATCGAAGACGCAATCCTTCGTGTCTTTCAATTAGGTATTGAATAGTTGCTTCGGCTACTTTTTCCGTTATTTCAAAAGTAGGTTGCCATTCAATGCCCTGATTCCAATGACACGCCGAATTTTTATGTTTATCAAAAAACCAATGCTGAATCGGTGTCAATTCGATATTGGTCAATTGTTCTTCTTTCTCTACTGACTTTTCTTTTTTGGTTTGGGTTTCAATCAGTTTTGCGAGTTCACTAATCGTCTGATGTTCAAATAAGTGATTGGCAGCCAATTGAATACCTTTTTGCCTAGCCCTCGCCACGATTTGAATACTTAAAATAGAGTCGCCTCCAATTTCAAAAAAGTTATCATGGACGTTTATCGGGCTAAAATCTAATACACTTTCCCAAATTTCAATCAAAGCGGCTTCCGTTTCGGATTGAGGTTGAGAGGTGTCCGAAGAAGCCACCATTTTTTTAGCGGGAACGAGCGAATCCATCTTTTCCAATGCCAAAGTATTGATTTTGCCATTCGGAAGTTTCGGAAACTCATCAATCAAAACAAAACTAGCAGGCACCATATAATCGGGCAACTGCGCTTTTACAAAAGTCTGAACGTCTTCATTTTTCAAAGCTTCATCACCCTTTATATAAGCGACTAACTGCGTTTGACTGCCTTGACTACTATTCTGTTGAGCCGTTTGATAAGGCTCTAATTGCATTTTTAGCAATTCGAGTTGCTTATCAGACAGCATTAAAACTCTTTTATAAAAATTAGAATTACTCATTTTACTGCTTTAATAATTGCCATAGAATTTGCCCACCAAGTATCTTTTACATCTTCTGGCACTTGCAAAGGCACAATTTTGAGGGAGAAGGAAGAGAAATGTTGGAACAAAACTCGTTGGTGTGAGCGGCTTAAAGAGTTGATTTCATTACTAAAATACGTAAAAGCACCGCCTTTTTTCAAATGTGCGGCAGCATATTCAAAAAAATGCTCTGCAAACGTTACCCGCCCGTTTACGTATTTCATGTATTCTTCTTCGTTCAATGGGTAAGTATGGAAGAAAATTCCATCAAATTTGCCCAAATCATCAATCGTATCTTGCCACAATCCATGCACCAGCCGTATATCTTTATTCGGATACTGTTTTTTCCATTCGTGGTATTTTGTCACCACAAAATCATTGCACTCAATAATCGTATGAGATTTTATATCAAGGGCTTGCAACATATCCGAAGATACGCCACGTCCAAATCCAATTTCTAAAATATCGCCATGATTTTCCGTCACTGCCTCCGCCATCGCTTGCATCACAGGCAATTGCCAATCTTCCATTATCTCCTCGTCAGAAAGTTCCTTTTGGGTTCTATCCGACATATCAAACCTTGTTTCTTCTCCTTTTACAAAGTGTTTGGCTTCTTCATCCAAATTTTGCAAGTCTTCTACAAACTCCTTCAATGCCTTGTTGATTAAAGCATTGCGCTGAGCGGCAGTTGGCGGATTAATAAATTCATCGTCCTTTATCGTCAAACTAGCTTCGAGTTGTTTCGTTCTTTTTATTCGGCGCATTTATATTAATTTGAATGAGTTTTGCTGGTAGCATGAGTAAATGATATAAGTTACTGCTTTCACTTTCATTAAAAAGCCTAAGCCATGCTCGTTTGTTCAAGTATCACATCTATTTTATCTTCATCTTCAATAGCTTCCACCGCCGCCAAAATTCGCTCCGCTTCTGCGGCATTCAATGCTGATAATTGATTGATTAAACTATCAAACTCATCTATTTCCTCTTCCACTTCCGCTTTAGCTTTTTTGTGTTGCACCATTACGATTGCTTCATTCACGCCTTTGTGCTGCTTGATAGTTTCCCTAATTTCTTCCAATTCTATTCGGTATCCTCTAATTTTGACTTGTTGGTCTGCCCTTCCTAGAAAATCTATGATGCCATCGTTCCGATATTTGGCCACATCTCCAGTGCGATACATTTTTTCATTTGCATTTTCAACAAATGGATTTGGCACAAAACGCTCTGAGGTCAATTCTGGTCGGTTCAAATAGCCCTTAGAGATTCCCTTTCCGCCAATGTAAAGTTCGCCGCTAATGCCTATTGGCACAGGATTTAAATTTTCATCTAAAATATAAACCGTTGTATTCGATATGGGTCGTCCGATAGGAATTGCGCCTTTCGTGTCGTCCGCTTTTATTTCGTGGGCAATGCACCAAACGCTCGCTTCTGTTGGGCCGTATTCATTATACAACCTTACTTGCGTTCCGAATTTGTCAAAATGCTGCTGACAAAGTGAAGCCGAACAGGCTTCTCCTGCTACCACTACCGTATTCAAATTACTCAACTGCTCGGTAGGCAAATGTTCTAAAATCACGGTATAAAGCGATGGCACAAGCAATGTATGGCTGATTTTATGATTTTCCATCAAACTGCCTAATGCTTCTAAATCTTGTTCAATTCTGTATTTGGGCAATACCAACTGCCCTCCGCTGCATAGCGTCCAGAACAAGCCTACAATAGAACTATCAAAAGAAAAAGACGACAATAGCAAAAACGAACTAGGAGAATCCTCATAGAAATCAAACCGAGCCGTAGTGGAATGTATCAAATTGCCATGAGTAACGATTACGCCTTTGGGCTTGCCCGTACTGCCCGACGTGTAAATCACATAAGCCGTGTCCGATGGTTGAACCGTTGGCAAATCAATATTTTCAGTAGCCGGTCGGATGGTTTCGAGGGCTACGACTTGCGTATTCTCTGCGCTAATATCGCTCATTAAGTGTATTTGCGTCAGCAAAATAGGCATATTGGCATCTTCTATCATAAAGTCAATGCGCTCTTGCGGATACTCTGGGTCAAGCGGCACATAAGCACCTCCCGCCTTTAAAATGCCCAACATTCCCACTATCATTTCCAATGACCGCTCCGTGCAAAGTCCAACTAAATCATTCTTTTCAAGCCCTTTTTTAATTAAATGTTGAGCCACCGAATTGGCTTGCTCATTGAGTTCCTGATAGGTTAAAGATTCATCTTCAAAAACGACTGCTTTAGCATTTGGATGCTCTTTGGCTTGTTGTTCTATTAAGGCATGAATGGATAAAACTTCCGTTTCTTTGCGTTGTGTTGCGTTCCAATCATCCAATAAAATGCTTCTTTCTGCATCTGGCAAAATGGATAACGCATCTAAAGAAACTTCGGGAGATTCAACGATATTTTGCAATAGTTTTTCAAAATGCGCTTGCATTCTTACGATGGTTGCTTTTTCAAACAAATCCGTAGCGTATTCAATCGTTGTGAAATTTGCCCTTCTTCCTCTGCAATGTAAAACGTCAAGTCAAATTTTGCCACGCCAAAATCAAAAGGCGTGTGTTCCATTTTGATTTGGCTACCAAAAGAAGGCGTTTGAGGCACTTGATGATAAATAAACATCGCCTGAAAAATAGGATAGATACTAGCTGACCTTTCTGGTTTTAGTTCCTTTACCAACTCTTCAAAAGGGATATTTTTATTAGAAAAAGCTTCTAATGTAGTGTTTCTTACTTGTTGCAAAAGTGCGTTAAAAGACAGATTGCCCGACAAATCGGAACGAAAAACAACCGTATCGTTAAAAAAGCCAATGAGCTTTTCAAAACCAACTTGGTCCCTGTTCGTGATTGGCGTACCGACCAAAATATCATCTTGCCCAGCATACTTGCTCAATAAAACTTTATAAGCAGACAGTAGCAGCACGAAGTTGGTCGTCTTATTCTTTTTTGCCAATGCCGTCAATTGATTGGACAAGTCTAGGG
>CALOED010000336.1:0-7696 GCA_942492005.1 uncultured Saprospiraceae bacterium | reverse complement strand
ATTCCTTCGCACAGTCATTCAAAAACACGCCATCGGGGTCTTGCTGCCTTCTGTGGTTTCTAAAATATTCAAACTTAGGATAAAGTTCGGCGAGTTGCGTTGCGGTGAGCGTGTGCTTTTTGCCCCAGTGCGGACGGCCGCTATGTGCCAAGAATATCTCTTCGAGGGCTTTGAAAAATGGAATGTAATCTTTTTTTATTATAAACATGACAAGCGATGTACGCCGAGTTGCGCTTAAAGGCAGGACTCAAATAAATATCATCGCCTTTGACGGTTCGGTTTTTTAAAAGGAAAATGCACGTTGAATTTGCCTGTGTTTGTTCTTTTTTGTATTGCTTTGAATACCGTCTCAAAGGCTTCGAGCGGAATATTGTATTCCATTTCGTTGAAACGGACGAAGCGTTTCGACGCATAAACCTTATGGCTGTGAAATACTTTTCGGAGATGAGGAATAGATGCCGCAGAGATTTGAGAAGCCGTTTTATTTAATGCTGGCACAAAACGAGCGGCTTCGCAGACGACTTTGTACAGATAGTTTTCAAGCACTACTTCCGTCAAATAATTACCAATACCGACTTTATCGGGCTGGTCATTCACGATATTCGATGTTTTTGTCCAAGCTCCATTGGTATAAGGAAACCAGTAAAATTCAAAGTTTCGGTTATTTGTAATTCTATCTTGAAAGGTATCTAATACATCTGATAAATGTTCTTTTCGGCTTTGCAAAGCCAATTTGTAGGCGGGCATACATTGTAAGGTAACTTCTGTAATGACACCCAAAACGCCCAACGAAACTTGCGCTGCCTTGAATAAATCTCGGTTTTCGGTCTCCGAACAACTGACTATTTCTCCTTTTCCATTCACAAAACGCAAACCCTTTACCTGTGTGCTGATTGTGCCTAAACTCAAACCTGTGCCGTGAGTGCCTGTGCTAATCGTGCCAGCAATGGATTGTTGGTCAATATCGCCCATATTTTCCATTGCCATGCCTTGTTCGTAGAGCAAATCCCCCAATAAAAAAAGTTTTGTGCCGCCTTTTATGGTCGCTTGCAGGTTGTCTTTATTTACCGAAACCAAGCCTTGATACTTGTCCAAACTTATCAACACGTTTTGCGTGACCCAAAGCGGATTGAAGGAATGCCCTGTACCGATGATGCGGATTTGTTTGCGATTCTCTGCCGCTCGTTGTACTATTTGTTGAATTTCAGCCTCCGAAGTTGGATACAAAATGGATTCGGGCTGCCATTGAATATTTTTTGACCAATTTTTCATTCAATTCTTTTTTGCTAAAATGGTCCAACAAAGTAACGGAAATTAACTTGAGAACATATGATTTAAAAACAAATGTAAATTAAAATTAAAAAAACCTCACCTCATCAGCGTTACATCTCCAGACAATACTTTGGTTTCTGAAATTCCGAAATACTTCACTTTTATTACCCAAACATAAACGCCTTCTCCAAGTTCTTTTCCATTAAAATAACCATTCCAACGCTCATTCAGCAAATTGGTATAAAATAGCCTATCGCCCCAGCGAGAAAAAACCATCATTTCAAAATCTTCAATCAAATCTAAATCTCCGTAAATTTCGAGTAAGTCGTTTATTCCGTCATTATTGGGAGAGAATACATTTGGAACAAAAATCGGCGCATCGCATTTTTCAATATAAATCGTATCCGAGAGCGTATCCGCCTTGCATTCATTGCTAACCATCGCCATTATCGGATAAAAACCCGTATCTCGCACCACAAACGAAGGCGTTAAATCTATTGAAATTTGACCTTCAAATTGCCAAACCACATTTTCTACCGCTTCATCGGATTCTATGCTAAATACAATATTTTCGTCCTTGCAATGGCTACTACTCCCGATATTCGCAGCGATAAAGCGGTGCTGTTGAAAATCGCCAACTGTTGGCAACATCGAAGGCAAACCTTCGGCACACACGCCATTGCCCAAGTCAATCGCCAAATCTTCAAATTGGCAAGCCGAACCTTCTAAATCGGGTTGGTGAATGATACCGATTCTGTCCGAACTCGTAATGGCAACGTATAATTTCCCATCTGGAGCTGGTTGTATTGCGCCCAGGTGTTCGCCTTGTGTTTGCCCAACGAGGGTAGTCGTTTGGTTTTGAATATCATATTGATACAACTCACCTTCGAGATTGGTAATATATAACCATTTGCCATTGGGCGAAAACGCCAAACCGTAAGGATTTGTGATATTATTAATCGTAATAGGATTTGAAATTCGACCGTCGCAGCTATTCCAACTAAACAGTTCTACTTCGCTATCTGTATAAATCGCAACCGCCAGCCGATTCCCGTCTTTATCCGTTTGCATCATGCCACGAGCATTCAAATCATTTCCATTCACAGGCGCGTGAATGCTACCTGCTGCGCTGATTATCGGCTCTGTATGAATACCTTCTGCATCAATCAAATACGTCCAAAATTCATTGCTGTCCCAAGTATGAGTAATGAGCCAAAAATCCGTTCCGTTGGAATGTCTCGCTAGAGTGAGCCTTTCGGTAGAAGGTTGATAAAGCGTCGTATTTTTCGATACAATATCGCCCAATCCACTATTGAGCGTCATATCTACGGTAGAATAATTCACGCCATTGCCGTCTGCCCTTTCGTCGGTTGTAAAAATGTAGTATTTATTCGGCTGATGTGGAAAAGGAACAATCAAGGCTTGATTGGTAGAAGAGGTAGAAATACCGCCTAGCAGCCCTGTGCCATTGGGCATGATTTCGTTGTTTTTACTCCACACATCTAGTCCGTTGGTGTAAAATAGCAACTGCCCCGAACTGTTGCAGATAGAAGCGCACCCTTCTTTGGAGAACATTTCGCTACCATCGAAGGCAATAGGCACACCCGTTGAAAAGTCCAAACCTGCCCCAAATCCGAAGTGCCAAATATTGTTTTCGGATTGCGAGCAAGCCAACGAAGCCCAACTCCCTATTAATATGATTAGTATTATTCTTTTCACTTATCATAGTTACGTACTTTTTGGTACAATTACAAATGAGTAACTATTGATAGTGAGTGATTAGGCGGTTTGAATGTGTGAATATTTTTTTATGGATAATGGATTGTTATTTCATCAAGGAAATAATTCCATTTTGAAGATTATACAAATTCTCAAAAGCGTGTCTTTGCTCCAAGCGTTGAATGGCAATTTGGCTGCGAATACCTCTTTTACAATACAATACTACTGGTTTTTCGGTGTCAATGCTTTTGTACTTTCGCATCACATCGCTTAATGGCAATAGTGTTCCTCCAATATTAAAAGCCTCGTGTTCTATATCTTCTCGAACGTCAATCAAATCAAAATCTATCTGCTGATTTTTCCATTTTATCAAATCCTCCAGTGTTACTTCTTTCATTCTTTTACTCTTCTACTGTCGCTAAAGCTATGATTTTTATCATCACAAAGATAATTAGATATTAGAAACAAGTCGAATAATTTGGAGTTGTTTATATTTGTATAACTGCCACCTGAATGCTACATTCACGGCTTTTGTATAAAATTCAACTATTAAAATATGAAAAACGATAATATCGCATCCATCTTTAAGCCGCATTTAAATAGCACAAATGTTTATCAAGGTGGTAAGCCTAAGCCCAAATTCAGCGAAAAGAAAATCTATAAACTCTCTTCCAACGAAAATATGTTGGGTTCTTCGCCAAAGGCAATCGCTGCCGTAAAAAGCAATATTGAAGGATTATCTGAATATCCTGACCGCACGGATACTCGCTTGCTCACAGCCTTGAGCGATTTTTACAACCATGAACTTTCAGCTCGACAATTTATCACTACCAATAGCGGTGTAGCGATGCTCGAATTGATTATCAATGCTTTTTTGGAAGAAGGTTTGGAATGTATCGTCTCCTCTCCTGCTTTTGCACCTTATATGATTTTTACAGAAAAAACAGGCGCAAAATATATTGATATTCCGCTAATCGGCGATAATTTCGGCCTGGATGTGAAAGGCATTCTCAGTGCCATCAATGATAATACTCGGTTGATTTTTGTGACTAGCCCTAATAATCCGACAGGCACGCACATTCCTAAGTCTCAAATTGATGAACTTATCGCTCACTTGCCTAGCCATGTTATTTTGGTAATGGATGAAGTGTATTTTCAGTTTGCAGATGCCGAAGATTTTGTTCGTCCGTTGCCTTATGTTTTAGAAAATAAAAACGTAATTGCGGTCAATAGTTTTTCAAAAGCCTACGGTTTGGCGGGTTTGAGAGTAGGTTACGCCTATTCTACTACTGAAATTGCGCAATATATTCGTCAATTGCGTCGCCCGTTTATGCTAAATACTTTATCTTTAGAAGCTGCAATTGCCGCTTTGCAAGACGATGATTTTATTCAAAAAACGGCAAACCTCATTCAAACAGAAAAACATTATCTTTATGCTGAATTAGATAAAATCGGTATCAAATATTGGAAAACTCAGGCGAATTTTATTTTACTAAAGCCCAATATGAAAGATACCGACTTTGAGGATAAAATGCTGCAAGAAGGCGTAATGGTACGTCCTGTTGCCAATTTTGGCGCACCCGATTGTATTCGAGTGACAATCGGTACGCATGAGGCGAACGTGGCTTTTATTGAAGGATTGAAGCGAATATTATCGTAAGATATTTCAAAATTAAGTTGATGAAAAATACTGTTTACATTTTCCTAGCTATCCTGTCTTTAGCCGGTTGTCAAAATGCAAATGACACCAATTTGGCGGCAATGCAAGAAGAACTAAAAGCGGCTCAAGCCACTATTGATTCCCTTTCAAATGCTGAACAAACGGGCATTCTCCATACGATTTACTTGACCACCAAACCCGATATTTCGGACGAAGACAAAACTCAATTCTTAGAAATGGTTAAAAGTTTGGGGAATATCCAGCAAGTCAAAGACATTGAAGTAGCCGAAAGACTCAACGTAGGCGACGAAGAAAGGGCTTTGAAGCAGTACAACGTCGTTTTGCAAATACGATTTGACAATCTTGAAGATTTAAGAATATACGACAAAGACGAATATCACGCTCAAGTGCGTGGTCAATTAAAAGAATACTTAGTTGGTCCGCCAGCATCTTTTGATTTTAAATTATAAAATATAAATCTCATATATTTTTTTTTGAACTTATGAGATTTCAAACATCCTAGCTATGTCTAAATTATTTCCAGTTATCAACTTCAAGCAATGGATTGAAGAAAATAGAGAATTTTTGAAGCCACCGGTTGGCAATAAGTGTGTTTATAATGGTGATTATATTGTGATGGTGGTCGGTGGGCCCAACGCTCGCAAGGATTATCACTTGAACCAAACGCCTGAATTTTTCTACCAAGTAGAAGGCGATATTGTCCTAAAAGTCATTGATGATGGCGAACAAAAAGACATCCATATCAGAGAAGGCGAAATTTATATGTTGCCTGCCAATGTTCCACATTCTCCGCAGCGAGGTCCCAATACCGTTGGCTTAGTCATTGAGCAAAAACGCCCAGAAGGCATGGAAGATGGTTTGGCATGGTTCTGCGAAAACTGTGGTCATCATTTGTACAAAGAGCCTTTTACGCTTCAAAATATCGAAACGGATATGCCTATTATCTTTGATAGATTTTATTCTAATGACGAACTTTTGACTTGTAACAATTGTGGTTCTAAGATGAATCCACCGAAGTAAGAAATCCGTAGCTTCAAAAAAGCATTTATGCCATGAGAATTGACATTATCACCCTTTTTCCAGAATTATTGACAAGCCCTTTTCAGCATTCGATTATGAAACGAGCGAAAGAAAAGGGCTTGCTCGACGTGCATTTACACAATCCAAGAGAAAAATATTCCATTGGCAAGCATCACCAAATGGATGATTATCAATATGGAGGCGGTGCAGGGCTGGTCATGTTGGCAGAACCATTGGCAAATTGCCTTGACGATTTTCAGGCAGTGCGTGATTATGACGAAATCATTTTCGTCACACCCGATGGTGAACGCCTCACGCAATCCATCTCGAATCAACTCTCTATGCACGAAAACATCATCATCCTTTGTGGACATTACAAAGGGATTGATGAGCGCATTCGAGAAAAATATATTACTCGTGAAATTTCAATTGGCGATTTTGTCTTATCGGGCGGCGAACTAGCGGCTGCGGTTTTGGTAGATTCTATTGGTCGTCTCCTTCCAGGAGTATTAAATGATGAGACTTCTGCCCTATTTGATTCGCATCAAGATAATTTGCTCGCTCCGCCTGTTTATACTCGCCCTGCTGATTTTAGAGGAATGAAAGTGCCAGAAGTATTGCTTTCGGGCAATAAAAAAGCGATTGAAGATTGGCGATATGAGCAAGCCTTGCAACGCACTCAAAAGCGTCGTCCTGATTTGTTTGAGAAGTTGGATTGACCACCGTTTTGGTGGCAAACTTTTATAAGCTGAGTCAAAGTCATACTCTTTTTACCTTACATCCCACACTCCCGATGCTTATTAGAATTGTGGTGTTAATTAGTCTCAACTGCCTTCTTCTCTTTTTTTAATTGATTGGCTGTTTTTTGCATCAATCTTTCTAATGCTGAGTTCATTTTAATATTTCGTTCTTTCTTTCTTCTCAATATACCTTTGCATCCTTTGGGACTTAAATAGAATTTTTCGGAAACATCTTTTGATTGAGCAATATTTTTTAGATTACCATAAGTAGGATTGTTTGGAGAAACAGAACTATTCAGATATTGAGATTGATTTATCCTATTAACACTGTTTAATAAGTATAAATCAGCACTAAGGTTATTTTTTATCGGTTTTAAAGATTTACCCCATAAAAAAGATATATTCTCATTTTTTTGGATTTGATAGTCATTTATTTTTTTCCCTATCCATTTAACAACAGGAACTGCCCAAGAATTACCAACAGCATGATAACGATTAGTATCACTATTCCCTTTGATTGAGGTGTAGTTATCCGGAAAACCCATTAATCTTTCACATTCAAGAGGGGTGAGCCTTCTTACTCTGTCGTTTTGAGCTATATAAAGCGACCCATTATAAGCCGCAGCATTTCCATTCCATTTTGTTGCATACGCAGAATATAAACAATCTGTGTATGCTCGAAAAATTTCAAATTTACTGCCTCCCGCATAAAAAACCTTTTCCGTTTTGTCAGATACTTCTTCTTTAATTATAGAAAATAGGTTTACCTCATTTCGTTTAATATTTTTTCTACTTTCTTTGATGACTTTTGAAATATCTTTGTTATCTATTTCAAATAAAATTTCATCAGGTCTAAAGTTTTTATCTCCTGCAAGGACAAATAAGCGTTTTCTTTGCTGTGGAAGTCCAAAATATTTTGCATCAAGTACTCGCCAAGCAACATTTCTAACTTTCCCTAGGAGAAACCCCGATTTAGTCCATTTTTTTACTTTTAATTCTTCGTCAAAACCCGCAAGCCCAGCAATAAAATTCCCAAAAGCATTTGTTCTATCATTCAATGCGCCTTCAACATTTTCCCATAAAACTATACTACGTTTTTTATTATCCTTTTCACGGACTTTATCAATTGCATTAGCAATTTGAATGAAAGTCATTGTTAATTGACCTCTTTCATCTGTCAGTCCATTCTGCCAACCTGCTAAAGAGAATGCTTGACATGGAGTGCCTCCACAAAGCAAATCTGGAGCTTTAATTTTTTCCTCTA
>CALOED010000335.1:0-20384 GCA_942492005.1 uncultured Saprospiraceae bacterium | reverse complement strand
TAGAAACAATCCTTTTAGCTATGCAGGGCGTAGTTCGGGCGGTGGCTTAACTTCTCCCACACGAACTCCGAGCGGCACTTTTATAGCATTTTCAACCTCACCTCTTCAAGTAACTCCCGATGGAGTTTATAGAAATTCGCCTTATACTGCGGCATTGCTAAAAGCTATAAAAGAGCCTAACATTACAATTGAGCGCACTTTTAAAAACGTAAGAGTGGCACTGAATAATACAGGACAAATTCCATGGGAAAACTCGTCGATGACTGGCGATTTTTATTTTAACCCAACAGGCAATAATACTCCCATTGTTGATAACCGAACAAAAGACAGCGACGGCGACGGATTAACAGACGATGTTGATAAATGCCCATATCAAGCGGGTTCAGTCGGCAATTATGGTTGTCCAATATTGGATAAAGATGGAGAAGAACTCAAACGGTTTGGACTAGAAAACAATGCAAACGGTTGGTTTAATTTAGGGTATATATATTATTTAGGAGAGAAAGCGACGAAAGACTATGCTAAGAGTTACTATTGGTACAAAAAAGCTGCGGAAGCTGGAAATATGAACGCTCAAAATAATTTAGGGACTGCTTATTATAATGGATATGGAGTAGCACAAAACTATCAATATGCTTTTTTATGGTTTCAAAAGGCTGCAAATCAAGGGTTATCGAATGCTCAAAACAGTTTAGGTATTGCTTATCAAAATGGACAAGGAGTAGCACATAACTTTCAATATGCCTATCATTGGTATAAAAAAGCAGCAGACCAAGGATATGCTCATGCTGAAAATGGTTTAGGGACTTTGTATTATAATGGGCAAGGAGTAGCACAGAGCTATCAATATGCTTTTTCATGGTTCGAGAAAGCTGCAAATCAAGGATTGGCGAGTGGTCAAAGCAATTTAGGTATTGTTTATTTAAATGGATTAGGCACTACGCAGAGTTATTCGAAAGCCTATTATTGGTTAAAAAAAGCAGCAGAACAAGGAGAGGCAAATGCTCAAAATAATTTGGGATATTTATATGAAAAAGGTTTAGGAGCAACGCAGAGTTATTCGCAAGCCTATTATTGGTATAAAAAAGCAGCAGATGCCAATCTTCCAAATGGATTGCTTAGTTTGGGCGTTTGCTATTATAATGGTTATGGAATAGCTAAAAATTACCTTTTAGCTATTCAATGTTTTGAAAAAGCCTGTCAAGCGGGTATTTCAGATGGTTGTAAATACGCAAAACTACCAATGCCATAAGACAAAAAAAATTAACTAAAAAACACAATTCATGTTAAATAAATTACTTTGGTCAAGACAAAAAATCGGACGATTATGGATGGCAATGCTAGGCACTGTCTTAGGACTTTTTTTGATGCTCATTGCCATTCAGACCTATTTTGATATTCAAACGCTATTAGCTTCTGATGAAAGCAATTTTGTGATTATCAACAAAAAAGTAGGTATTTTGAATATGCTAGGCGGCGCATCTCGGTTTGATGAAGAAGATTTGAAAGGCGTTGAAAATCAGAAATTTGTAAAACAATATGCGGCATTTAGTGCGAGTCAATTTGAAGTATTGGCAGTAGTGCCAACGATAGGTTTTCGCTCAGAGTTTTTCTTTGAAGCCGTTCCAGATGAATATTTGGATGACAAAACCTCGAGTTTCAAATGGGAGGTTGGCAACAAAACTTTACCCATTATTTTATCAAGGGATTATCTTTCCTTGTATAATTTTGGGTTTGCGTGCCTACTCGAGGAATGCCAGCTTTGACCAAGTCCACGATTAAAAAAGTAGCCTTTCAAATCAGAATCACTTCTAACGATGGTATGGTCGATTATTATAGAGGAAAAGTAGTCGGTTTTAGTGATAGAATCAATTCGATACTTGTACCAAAACCATTTTTGGATTGGGCAAATGACTTATACGGAGGCGGTAGTTCTGAGCCAGCCAAATTAATAGTAGAAGTAGATAATCCTTACAGCAAGGATTTTAAAAACTTTATAGAAGAAAATAATTATGAGTTCAGCAGTGGCAAACTCATAGGTGACAAAATCGGAAACATCATTAATATTACGGTAGGAATTATTGCTTTTATTGGCGTTTTGATAATGATTTTGGCATTGTTGGTCTTTTTACTCAACTTCCGACTGATGATAGCATCGGCAGCGCAAGACATCAAACTGCTCCTCGAATTGGGCTACCGCCACCAGAAAATCAGCCAAACGCTCATCAATCGTTTTATTATCATTCTTAGTTTTACAGTTGTCATTGCGCTGGCTTTGATAGTAGCTGTTCGTTGGGTGGCAGTCAATTGGCTTTTGGGGCAAGGATTTGAACTTCCTTCGGGCTTTAGCATTATAACTATGGTTGCGGCATTGGGCGCATTTTTATTATTGTTTTTATTAAATATTATGGCAATTCGTAAAAATGTCGTGCGGCAATCTTGATAATAAAGAAGACAATAAACAAGATTTTTTATAAAAAAAATTAAAACCATACAAATTTTGGACAAGCCAAAAATCTGCATGGTTTTAAGTAAAAAAATAAATAATGCAAAATTTAGAAGGAAAAACAGCACTGATTACAGGTGGAACAAAGGGAATAGGTTATGGAATTGCAGCGGCGATGGTGCATGAAGGCATGAATGTGATGATAACAGGACGCAATCAAGCAACGGTAAACGAAGCCGTAGAACAACTTAATGCCACTGGCGCAAATGGAACAGCTATTGGCGCAGCAGCCGATGTCCGTAGTTTGGAAAGTCAAGCGGCGGCAGTTGAGCAGTTATTGAGGGCATTTGGAAAAATGGATGTTTTGGTGGCAAATGCAGGCGTTGGGCATTTTACTTCGATTGAAGCCATGACTCCGCAGCAATGGAATGATACGATTGATGTAAATCTCACGGGCGTTTTTAATAGCATCAAAGCAGGCGTAGAAGCCTTGAAGGTAACGAAAGGCTATTTCATGACAATAGCAAGCCTGGCAGGAACTAACTTTTTTGCTGGCGGAGCGGCTTACAACGCCAGTAAATTTGGTTTGGTAGGTTTTACACAAGCGGTAATGTTGGATTTGCGACAACACGGTATCAAAACCACTACGATTATGCCTGGTTCTGTGGCAACTCATTTTAATAGTCGTACACCAAGCCAAGCGGATTCGTGGAAAATTCAACCCGAAGACTTAGGGCAAATAGTAGTTGATTTACTAAAAATACATCCGAGAACTTTGCCTAGCAAGGTAGAAGTAAGACCAACTGTGCCTGGAGGGAAGTAAATGAATGAGAGAATGAATAAGCTGCCGCTGTTTATGCAATTATGCTACAAAACAGCTTAATGTGTCTAACTTTACAAAATTTAAAATACTTGAACCTGTCGGCAGACAGGTTCAAAACTAAAAATTAACCGCTCCTTCTCATACGACATAAATATTTGAAAAGCATATTATTTACTCATTAGTTTGCAACTAAAAATCAAACTGGAAAGCGAGTACAGGCACTAATCCACTGGTATGATTTCTAAACAATAAAACATTGTTTTCTGCATCATACGCCACGTTATTCGGATTTTTATAATTCAAAACATTCTGAATATCCAACGAAATATTACCCGAAAGGCGGCGAGCATTGTACCTATAAGCGATGCGTGTATCTATTCTAAAATAATTTGGAATTTGAGCGGCATTCAACTGCGTCAAATCCATAACATATCTATCCTCTGCCAAAGAAGCCGCAGCGTCAAGCGGTGTGTAGCGATTGCCACCATTATACAAAATTCTAGCTCCAACTTGGAGAATGCGCCCTTTTTTGTAAGCAAATTCTCGCCCGATGGTCAAGCCTGTAACAAAATTGTTGGCATAAGTCGAATGGTATCGATTGCCATACTTTGGATAAAAATAAGACTTGAAAACCGAACCCGTGAGCAAGAAATAAACTTTACTGGAGAAGAATTTTTCAATGGCTACATCCACGCCATAGTTTTCGCCTTTTCCGCTGCCTTCGGTGGCTTGCTCCGGAAAACTCGGGCGACCATTCAGCATATAATAAACATTGTCCGCATCGGTACTAACAGGCACATTAAACAACGATTGATAGTAAACCTCGGTGGTAAAACGCAAGCCGTTGGGCGTAGCGTAGCTGTAAGAACCAATCAAATGATGTGCCTTGACTAACGGCAAATCTTTATTGGGAAAACTTTCCGTAATAACACCATTGACAGTATCTTGAACAGCATAAAAGTAAGTAGCAATCGGTAGCATTTTACTATGCAGACCATACGCCAAACCTAGTGTGTGGCGAGGCTGTGGCGAATATTTCAACGATAAACGTGGTTCAATGGAGTAGGTGTTATTCAATGGCAAATACATAATATGACCACCTGCATTCACTGTCAAATTTGAATTTACATCCTTACTGACTTGCGCCTAATATTGGAACGTCTGCGTGTTGCCGCTGCCATTTACAGAAAGATTGACATTTTCTGCGATGATGTCCGAAACCGAAGAACGCTCAACCGTTTTTTTATAAAAATTATAATCGGTAATGAGATGAATGAAAGCCCCTGTTTTGAATCTGGTAGAATTGTCGAGCTTTCGGCCATATGTAAAAGTAGTAGAAATTCGAGTTTTCTTGATGCAATTCATCGTGATAATTCGAGCGATTATTTAGAGAATCGAGCGCATCATAATAAAAATCTATCTCACGCCCCATAAGTGCCACACCTGCTTTGAAATACGATTTTTTGTCAATCAGGCGAGTGTAAGTAGCACCAACTGCGCCCATATTTCCATCTCGAATGCGGTCTTCCCAATGAGAAGCATTTGAAATATTTCGGTCGAGCGGATTGTCCACAGGATTGTAATGCTCACGGCTAATGCCGCCAATTCCGAAAATGGTAAAACGGTTTTTCTCGTCGCCATCAAAGGCAATATTAAAAGATAAATCCTGAAAAGTATTCTCTACTCGCTCGCCTACGATGTAAACCCCATTTGCAGTAAGTAGCCCTAGTGTAGAATAACGATAATTAATCAAGTACGAAGATTTATCTTTTTGCAAAGGCCCTTCCGTTGCCAAGTCAATTCCGAGTACCCCAAATTTAAATCGGTGCTGCCTTTCGCTCATGTTTCCTTTTCTGAAATGCACATCGAATGCGCCCGACAGTGCATTGCCATACTCAGCAGGCATTCCGCCCGTCGAAAAATCAGACCGACTCATCAGTTGCGCACTAAATACGGTGACACCGCCGCCAGAAGTACCCGGACGAGCAAAGTGATTAGGATTGGGAATGTCAATGCCTTCGAGTCGCCAAAGCACTCCAAACGCTGAATTTCCACGAACGATGATGTCATTTTCGTTGTCGTCTGCGCCTTGCGCTACGCCCGGATAAGCCAAAGCCATACGCCCAGGGTCATTGACACTAGCAGCGATGCGGTCGGTTTCGTCAGCAGAAAACGACCGAGTACTAACAACAGAAAGTTCGTTCATCGGCTGATTGACGTTATTGCCAGCATTGATAACGACTTCGCCAACATCCACGCCTCCTTCCAGCATTTCTATTTCCAAAAACACAGCTTTGGTAGAGCTCACAATAAAACCTTCGCTATTATAAGGCTGATATCCGATATAAGTACATTGAATGGTTTGCCGCCCGAATGGTACGTTTTTGATTTCAAAATCACCATTTTCATCGGTTGAAGTCCCCAAAGTTGCGTCTTTGAGGCTAGAGACGGCTACGGTTGCGCCAATAATGGGTTGTTGCGTGATTTTGTCTTTAATTGTACCTTTTATGGTTTGTGTTTGTGCAGATGCTAATGCTGGAAGGAGCAAAATAAGGAACAAATAGTATATTTTTTTTTGCATAAATGATTTGGTTTTAATTGATTAGGACTTTGGTAGAAGGCGTTAAGGTTTAACTATTCGACAAGATGCGATTTTTTTATTTTCTTTAATAACTTCTATGGCTTATTTTTTTTTGGCACGGTATGTGAAATATGAGTAGTATCAAACAAATAAGACTATAAAACGCTATTTATAGCATTTTAAAAATATAAAAGATTAAGGTTTTTAAGGTTAAATTTCATGGGAATATGGGTGAGTCGAACATTAACAGTGTTCGACTTTTTTTATGTGCGTAAGTAGAAAAAACAAGCGATTGCCCAACCTTGATTAACGCAAAAAAGCGTATAAAATGCCGTAATACACATCCGTTAAGTAATTCTTACCATTGCCATAATAATATTATGAATTGAAGGGCAAAGACTCAAAACATCTTTGTATCTTTGCGCCCGATTTTATTATAAAGAAGACAATAAACTATAAATATGGCTTTAAAGTGTGGCATTGTAGGTTTACCAAATGTAGGGAAATCTACCTTATTCAATGCGCTTTCATCCGCAAAAGCACAATCCGCAAATTATCCTTTTTGTACGATAGAACCGAATGTAGGCGTAATCACTGTGCCTGACCCTCGTATCAATAAATTGACTGAAATCGTGAAGCCGCAAAAAACGCAGCCTACGACAATTGAAATCGTGGATATTGCAGGTTTGGTAAAAGGAGCGAGCAAAGGAGAAGGATTAGGCAATCAGTTTTTGGCAAATATCCGTGAAGTAGATGCTATTGTTCACGTGGTTCGCTGTTTTGATGATGAAAACGTGGTACACGTAGATGGGAATGTAAACCCGGCGAGAGATAGAGACATCATCGAAACGGAATTGCAATTGAAAGACTACGAGACGCTAGAAAAGCGAGAAGAGAAACTAAAAAAACAAGCAAAAGCGCAGGACAAAGAAATATTGAGCCAACTCAGTATCGTTCAACGTCTTTTGAAACACGTTGAAGGTGGCAACTCTGCCCGTACTTTTGAAGCAACGGATGAAGAAAAACCATTTATCCAAAGCCTTTATTTGCTTACCGCAAAACCGATTTTATACGTTTGTAACGTAGATGAAGAATCGGTTTTGGAAGGCAACGAATATACCAAAGCATTTAAAGAATCGGTAGCGAATGAAGATGCCGAAGTCTTATTCGTTTCTGCTCAAATCGAAGCCGATATTGCGGTTTTGGATACTTATGAGGAGCGAATGGAGTTCTTGGAAGATTTGGGCTTAACAGAACCAGGCGTTAATCGCTTAATCCGCTCTTGCTACGATTTATTGAATTTAATCACTTATTTCACGGCTGGCGTGAAGGAAGTACGAGCATGGACGATTGAACGAGGTACTAAAGCTCCGCAAGCAGCGGGCGTTATTCATACCGATTTTGAGAAAGGATTTATCCGTGCAGAAGTCATCAAATACAATGATTATGTAACGCTAGGCTCAGAACCTGCCGTCAAAGAAGCGGGAAAAATGGGAGTAGAAGGCAAAGAGTACGTGGTGCAAGATGGAGATATTATGCACTTCCGTTTTAATGTATAAATAATTGTTAGATTGCTTGATTGTGAGATTGTTGCTATCGCTTGTTACTAATAGTGGTAGCAACAATCTCGCAATGAGCGAGGAACGAGCGACAACAATTTAACAATCAAAATTCTATGAAACAGCGCATTTTGTTCATCGTCAATCCTAATTCTGGCGTAAAAAGCAAGGAAACCATACCTGATACTATCCAAAAATATCTTGACCATTCCCGATTTACTTACGAAATAGCTTACACCAAAGCCGCAAAACACGCCATCGAGCTGTCGAAAAATGCCGTTGAAGAGGGGTTTGATATTGTAGGAGCTGTTGGTGGCGATGGTTCTATCAATGAAGTGGCGAGTAGCTTGGTGGATACCGATGTCGCTTTGGCAGTTTTACCACACGGTTCAGGAAATGGATTTGCGACTTTTTCGGGCATTGGGCGACGACTAAAAGGCGGCTTGAAAGCCTTAAATACAGGCATAGTCACTCAAATTGATACTTGCCTAATGAACGACCAACCTTTTTTTAATCTAGCAGGATTTGGCTTCGATGGCTTAATCGCCTACAAACTAAAGGAAGCAAATCAAAGAGGTTTTTTGGCATATTTTAAAATTGCTATCACTCAAGCATTTTTTGCCAAATCGCACGACTACACGATTACCATAGATGATAATCCTCCAATGAAAAAAAGTGTTTTTTTGATGGAAATAGGGAACGGAACCATGTTTGGTTATGGTTTTACTATTGTGCCAACAGCAAATTTGCAAGATGGAAAAATAGACTTATTATTTGTCAAAAAAGCGAACAAACTACTTTATTTGCCGCTTGTTCCTCGTTTGCTTTTCGCAAATATTCATAAAGGAGGGCGTTTGGTGGAGCATTTTCAAGCAAAAAAGATTAAATTTGAGTTTGATGCGCCTGTTCATTCTCATTATGATGGAGAAGGATTTATACAAGAAAAAAGCGAAGTAATGATAAAAATTAAACCAAAATCGTTAAATATCATTTTACCATAAAGGAGTAGAGTATTGGAATGACGGAATGATGGCTTGCATTAGTGCTACTAATTGCGGTAAATATTATTCTATTTTTCTGAAAAAAAACAAAAAAATGGGAAAGAAAAATAAAAGACAAGGAATCGTATTTTCAACTAATCCAGATTTTGACTACAACTATGATGATGGTTCGGACGATATTGAAACGCTAGAACCAAACAAACAACAACTAAAAGTCTGGATAGATAGAAAAAAACGCAAAGGCAAAGAAGTCACTTTGATTACGGGCTTCGTTGGCCAAGAAGATGATTTGAAGGATTTGGGTAAAACACTCAAAACCAAGTGCGGCGTAGGCGGAAGTGCTAAAGATGGCGAAATTATCATTCAAGGTAATCAGCGTGATAAAGTAGTCGCTTTGCTTTTAGAATTAGGCTATAAAGCCAAAAAAGCAGGCGGATAATAAGGCTGCACGGATAAATTTTGCTTGCTAAATAGTGTTGAGTCATAGTTTGAAAAATAGATTTTTGTCTGAAAACCTATTTTTACTTTCGCAAAATCACTGCTTGTTGGGTTTCTAAAACGGTCAGCCGCTCTTCATCTATTTCAAAAAGAGTGATAAAATAAACGCCAGAAGGCAATGCAACACCGCTTTGGTTTTCGCCATTCCATTCGTATTTTTCATTGATATTAAAATCTGAAAAAACTTCGATACCAACTGAATTATAAATTTTCAAAAGAGGCGTTTCGTAAGGATGCCAAATATTTATTTTTTCAGTGAATGGATTAGGGAAAAGCAACATTTTTTCTAAAATATGAGGCGGCTCAATGACGATGATTACGCTATCTTCATTCGTAGCATCAGGAGAAGTGAAACTCAAAAATTGAAATGCGCCAACGCCATTTGGCAACCTTCCGTAAGAGACATCAGTAGTTTGAGCAGGGAACTGAACCACATCAATAGGCGCAAAAGCATTGGCTTCGTTGCTATAAATGCCAAGCGTTTCGCCGCCTTTGCTGAGTTTAAAATTGGCGTGATTATTACCTTGTCCGCCGTCGCCGTCTGCCCAAATAATCAAATAGTCGCCTGCGGCTAAAGTCACATCAGGCAATTCCCATTTATTCGGAATGTTGGGTTGGTCAGAGAGGAATTTACCTTTGAGGTTTATCGGATAACTATCTGCATTATAAAGTTCTATCCAGTCGTCAAATTCGCCATTTTCATCAGCATGAGCCGTTTCATTACTCGCCAGCAATTCGTTAATCACTAATTTGGGAACAGTAGGATTATAAATAAATTCAACGTTTTCGCAGCGAGGAAACCGAGCTATTTGCCCTATTTGGTCGGTAGCTGCGGCATAAATTTTGATTAGCCCAGTAGGAATTGAAACGGGATAAGTGCCGCCAAATATGCCATCGTTTGCTTGTTCGTCGTCATGCAAGCCATCATCGAAGAGGTCAAAGCTAGTAAATGCGCCTCCGTCTTCACTTATCCAGCCTTTGAGAATTAAAGCATTGAGATTGTCGAATGCGCTGACTTGTAGGTGAATAGTTTGATTGGTAATAGAAACATTAGTTTTTAAATTATCAACTATTGGAGCTATATCATTTAAAATCAATTGATTAGCAGCGGATTGATAGCGTGCGAGAATATAATCTTTGATGCCATAAGTCGTGTGAAAGTAGTTCAGCGGCTGCTCAAAAGATTGATAAAAATCTTGGATAGTAAAATTATAATCTTGCGTTCGATACGTATCGTTGATGGCAGAAGGCGTGATTTGAGTTTTGATTTGGTCAATTCGAGGATAAATAACAGCAGTGTCCCAATGGTTTTGCAAAAACTCATTGAGGTAATAAGAAAAACGGTCTTTGTATTCTTGCACCTGCAAAATACGTTCGTAGATGGGGCGAGACTCGCTACTATGCGACCATTGATAAATATTTCGAGTACCCCAGTCAATATTAGAAAACCAACTGATACCGAAAGTGTTATCTAAATCAAACGGGATGTATTCAAATTTTCCAGTCGTAGTATTTTTATATAAATAACAATTGTTTTTGTTCCAAATAGGACCATCCCAATTGGCAGTAATCACATCTATTGCCATCACTTTGAGATAAGAATCTACCTGAAAAACCTTTTCCAATTCGCAAGGCAAATCATTAATAGAGGTAAGATTTAAAATGGCTATAAAATCGGATAAATCACTGAAATCATTGGCTGCGGTGTTGGTTTTGAGTTCGTAGCCACCGCCTTTGTAGTCGTTTGGATTGTTGCTAATATATTTAAATTCGGCAGGCCAAGTGCATTTGTATAAATTGCCATCCTTGTTGCCATATCGTTCTTCTACAAATTCTTCATCAATATGCTCAACATTTAAATACAAGCCATAAAAAGCACCATTGATATACAAATCGACATGATTAGCTCTAGGGGCAGGCACGCCAAAATCTCTCAGCAAATCCCAACAAAGTTTGGCTCTAGCAATAGAAGGGTCGTTGTGTTCGCCATTCAAATTGAGTTTTTCTAATCCGTGATATTTTCGACCACTTTCGAAGCTATTGAAAGAAACTTTGAAGGATTTTTTGGCCGCCGTTCGGGAAGTATTGCCTCGCAATCGGAAACCGATATTTGTAATGGTGTCCCGTACATTGCCATTGTCAAATACAAAATCGGCTGAAAATTCGATATTGCTTTGGGCATTGTCGGGGTGCAAAATATAATCGAGGTCAGTTGCAGAAACCGCAATATCAATGCGAGGAATCACATCGTCTTTGAACACTTCACCAAGCGCAGGAAAAGGGTTTTGAGCCGATAATATGCTCAAATAGGAAAACAAAATGATGAGAGAGATATTTTTTTTTGTCATCTAAATTTATTTTAAAAAATAGACTTTATTCACAAAACTAAATCCTATTACATAACTAACTGATAATGAAGATAGAAAAAGGGGCTTCGCTGCTTTGTGAATAAAGGCTAATGAAATAGGACGCATTTTTAAGCAGTTCTATTCCGCTTTTCAACACCTACTTGCTGACAGGTAAATTCCAAAAAAAACTAAGCGTTTTGAGCCAAGAAAGCATCAATAGCTTCATTGTATTGGTCGGCTTCTTCTATGCTTGCAGTGTGTCCGCCGCCTTCGATGTATTTTAAAATAGAGTTCGGAATTTTAGAATGAATAAATTCTGCCTTATCGGGCGTAGTTGCTACATCTTGAGTGCCTACCATGATAAGCGTTGGGCATTTGATGTTTTGGAGTTCGTGTTCTACGCCTTTTCTGTTAATAACCCCCATAACGGCTCTGGTGATGGTTTTAGTGTTGTTTTGAAGCTCTTTTTGCCAAGCTAACCTTTCTTCTTTTCGATTAGAATCCGTTAAAAATTTTTGCCCAAACATGATTTTCATAACGGGTTTTGTTACTGATTTTACACCAAATATTTTGACAATCATATTCAGCATTTTATACTTTGCGCTATTAGGTTCAGGGCCTGCGGATGTTTCCATAAGTATCAAAGATTGCACTAAATCGGGTCTGCGAGCCGCCATTCGCATTGCCACAAAACCGCCCATAGATAGCCCTCCAAAATGCACTTTTTCGAGTTTTAAATGTTCCATCAAGCCAATAGCATCTTCGTATAAACTATCCATATCGTAGCCCGACGGAGTAGCTTCCGAACGCCCTTGCCCTCGATGGTCGTAAGTAAGAACACGGTAGCGATTCTTGAGATGCGCCACCTGTTTTTCAAACATTTTTCCGCTCCAAAGCAAGCCATGAGACAACATGATGGTTTCGCTTCCTTCGCCGTGCATTTCATAGTAATAATTGCATCCGTTGATTATGACGTGTGGCATAATCGTTTTTTTTATTCGTTACTAAGTATTGATAATTTCATTCACTACTAAATGAATGGTAGCATTGAGTTGGTTTAAATCATCGGGTCTGTTGAGATATTTGACCATATTATTATTTACAAAATCACCAAAAATTTTAAATTCTTTGATATTCAAATCACTTTCGATGAGATACTCTGCATAGACATTTTGCTTGAGCCTGATGAAACTCTCCGTAGATGTACAATTTTCAATGGAAAGGATGTTTTCATCGTTTCGGGGTTGAAGATAGAATATTTTGGATAGAGGAATGGGGTGACTTTGAAAATTCCAACTATCCTTTTTTTCAAGAGATAGAGGCACGTAATATTTATTGAGATGAGATAAAACGGGCTTTAAATTTTTGATTTCAATACTGGGTAACGGGTCAATGGAGTTTTCCAAAGCCGCATTCTCGGATAGCCAAGATGCACAGTGTTGGCCTCTTTTTTCAAACAATACGGCATTGGGCGAAAACCTCATTGCCATTGAGAGTGCTGTTGCCAAAACGAATATTTATTGATTTCCCATTTGCCAGGATTAATGAAAAGGAACGCTTGGGCTTGTCGAGTCCAAACGAATCCAAAGTATCCTGGGATAGTTTGATAAACTCATTCAGCTTTGCTTCTTTTAAATCAAACAACAGGCTCCTTATAGTTGCCATATCGGCTGGGGTTTCTTTGGGCTTGTTGATTTTCCAATCATCTTTGTCTACACGAACCGCGTGAACAGTTTCTTTTTCGGTTTGTATATGAATTTCGGTTACATTGTTTTCTTCGAATTCAATCAACGTTTTATTTAGAAAGTCGACGTTCTTTTTTTCAAGCGTGTCGCTAAATTTTGAATCGACAAGAAAGACTCGGGGATCTATCGGCTTTTTAGCGTAGGTGCCGGACCCTATTTTTGTAACCCCAAGATTAATAGAATATTTATTTTTGTCTTCGTCTTCCAGAGTAAGTTTTGTGATGGGTTTCTCCAAACCATAAGGTTTTAGGGAATCGGGATTTTCACTTTCAAATTCTTTAATGCGTGAAAACTGAATTGCTTGCAAAAAAGACACAACCGCATCTTTATCGGCTTTTGCTTCGACCTCTCCAGTCACCTGCCACTCATCTTTTTTTCGAATTAAATTCAGAGGATGTTTTTCCCTTTCAATTTGAATCCGATTGATAGAACCGGAACTAAAATTAAAAATGGTTTTGTCTCTGAAGGTGTAGACGGATTTATCAAAATCTTTTTTTGAGGTGGCAGCTAAAAGTACTTTTGGATCACTTTCCAGCTTGAGATATATTTTTCCACCCATAGGGCTGTCATTGCCGAGCAGTAGAACTTCTTCTTTACCTTCTTTGAATTTTAAATTGATTCTAAATGTAGGGCTTTGAAGACCGTATTGCGAAAGGTCTTTGGGGTTGCTTTCGACAACACGAGATTTTTCAAGGTTTCCAATTGCAGACAGGAAGGACTCTGCTTCGGGGCTATCCCCTTGCGTCTTGAGGGGTTGGGTAAGTTCCCATGTGTTATCGGAATTTTGTTGAAGGGTTATGGTCTGATCATTTTTGATTAAGGAGAATTCTTTGACATCGCCTGTTTTAAAGTAGAGAACTTTTCCGGCAATCTCTTCTTGATGGGCTTTCTTTTCTTCGGCAGGCAGGTCAACAAAGAAATAATAAATCCCCAGGCTGAGGAAGACGACCATCATCCCGGCCGTTCCTTTAAACTTCATAAACCTCTTCTCCTCCACCAAATGCGGATGCCTGTGGCGGCTACGAGTCCCGGAAAAACCAAAACACCCAGAACAAAAATGGCGCTTCCCCATGAACTGGTTAAGTGGACTGGGGAATTTTTTCTTTCTTTCGGTCGAATTGAAATCAGGTTTTCTTCTTCCGCCAGCCAGGAAACGGTATTGAGGAAAAAGTCTCCATTGCCCGAGAAGTTACTGTATCTGTTGTTGGCGAAATCAGAGTCCCCTATCACCACAAGGGTGGACTTAGGTTGATTTTTTTCGTGTTCGTGAGGTTCTCCATTTTCTTCATGGGGCTCTTCTGATTCAAGGAGTTTTGTGGCGACTACCGCAACCGGGACGGGACCTTTAAGATCTGATCCCGCATCAAATTTTACGGTGCCCGATTCAAAGTCTGACTCTCCCCAACTATTGGTACTGGTTTTCAGCAATTCGACTGTTTCAATTTTAGAGGATGGGATTGTTCCAACAGACTGGATAATTGGAAAGATAGTTGCGAGAACAAACTCGCTGGTAATAGGGTGTATTGTGTATTGATTGACCACAGGAGCCGCGAAATCACCCCCAAACAATTTTGACATGGGGTCGATAACAATATTGCCACCGAGTTCAACACTCCAGTTTTTCAGGAATGCTTCCATACCATGTTTTGCTTTGGGGTCTACGAGCATCATAATAGCTCCGCCTTTTTCCAGATAAGACTGTAGAGCTTTTTGTTCTTCCTGTTGAATTGGTTTTTTGGGTCCCGCCACAACCAGGGCAGATGCGTCTTCCGGGACTTGGCCCGTTTGCAGGAGCAAGAGGGGCTTGACTATAAAACCATCTTGCTCAAGATTGTTTTTGGCTGTTTGGTAGCCTTCATTTTCAGTGCTGTTAATTTGGTTTTCGCCATGGCCTTCAAGAAAATAAATCACCTTTTGTTCATCTCGAGTGACTTTTAAAAGTGCGTTGGTGAGATTTTCTTCAGTGGTATTTTGAATTTTAGTTTCTTTGGAGCCACTTTCCAAGACGACGGTGCCATAAGTGGTCACTCCATATTGCTTGGTCACTGCAGGGTTTTTATCGGGGTCAACATAAGTTACATCGATTTTATCCGTTTCTTCAAGGTATCCGGCAATTAAATTTTCGAATGCAATTTTTTCGGGTGTTTCAATTTGAAAAAAGGCCGTCAATTTTACTTCGCGTGGAAGATCTGCAACAAATTTTTTAGTTTGTGGAGCCAGGGTAAACAAGTTTCCTTCGGTGAAGTCGAAACGGTGTTTGTGGCGGTGAATGAGAAGATTGGCAAATATGAGAACGCCCAAAAAGACGGAAGTCAGGATGAAAGCGTTGGCACCATGTTGAGCCATCCGTGAAGAAAAGAAATTTTTCAAACTGGTTCCTTCAGCAAACAGAAAAAATATTCCATTGGAAATGGAAAGGGCGGTTAATGAAAGTATTAAAGTTTTCAGGTCTGGAAGAACAATATAAAAAAACAATGCCCCAAACCCTGAAATCAGGCTTAACCAACCTGCTATCGGCGTGAATTTTTTCATAAGTTTACCTCCAGCGATTCGAGTCCAAAGTGCGATGGCAAAGGAAAAGTCCGAAAATAATAAAGGAAAGGTAATAAGCCAGATCGCTGGTTTCTATCATGCCTTTTAAAAAACGATCTAAATGTTCAATGATGGAAAGATATTCGAGCACTTGTCCGGTTGCGGAACCGGCGGATTGGGCACCCCATCCAATGACCCACATGAACAGAGAAAAGCCAAACGTGATTACAGCGGCCACGATCTGGTTTTCTGTTAATGACGATGCAAACACCCCAACTGAGACATAGCAACCTGCCATGAGCAATACGCCTAGAAGGCCAGTCAAAACAGGGCCAATGTCCGGTTCTGCAATCATGAAAAGAAAACCAATGGAGTAGCTTGACAGAAGAATCATCAGTGTTACCACCATCATGCATGCAAGAAATTTCCCCAAAACAATTTCTTTTAGATGCACGGGTGAAGAAAGCAACAAACGGAAAGCTTTTGATTTTTTTTCTTCTGCAAAACTTCGCATTGTAATGATCGGAATTATTAGAAGTAAAATTACCGCCATATTCTGAAAGCTGGGTTCGATGACCATCTCATTTATATTGAGAGCCATGCCCATTTGTTGGAATTGTCCCGATTGCATGCTTTGCATGTTGAAAAAACTGAGGATATTAATAAAAATATAGCTGTATATAATTAAAAATATCGAGGTGACGACATAAAAAATGGGCGAGTTGAAAAATGAACCCAAGTCTCTTTTTGCTATGATCCAACTGTTCTTCATGTTGCAGGCTCCTTTTCTTCAAGGGTTAACTTGAGGAATATGTCTTCAAGGGTCATGGCAACGGGTTGGAGTTCTACAATGCCCCAATTGTTTTCCAGGGCCAATTTTGCGATATCGTCCTGAGGGTTTGATCTCAATGCGCATTCTATGAGGAATTGATTTTCTTCTCCGGAAGAAACAGAAAGAACCTGATCCAGGTTATTTAATTTTTCAACGATGCTGTCTTCCGGGTTTCTTATGGTTAAGGAAAGGCGTTCGCTTTTTCTTAAAGAGGCGGTCAATCCACTCAGAGAATCTACCGCAGCAATCTCACCCTCATTAATTATAATCACGCGTTTGCAGATTTGAGTGATCTCGGGGAGGATGTGAGAACTGAGAATAATGGTATGTTCGGCGGCCAGTTCCTGAATTAATTTTCGAATTTCAATAATTTGGATGGGGTCCAAACCTACGGTGGGCTCATCCAGAATCAGGATCTCAGGATCGTGAACCATAGCCTGAGCCAACCCTACCCTTTGTTGGTAGCCCTTTGAGAGTCGTCCGGTAATACGGTGACTAACATCTTTAAGAGCGCACTTCTCGATAACCCTCTCAACGGAAGAAGGGATTTGTTTTGCATCGATACCTCGTATTCCCGCTGCAAATTTCAAAAAATCAGCAACGATCATATCAGGATACAAGGGTGGTGTTTCCGGAAGATATCCAATAATTTTTCTTATTTCAAGTGACTGTTCAAAGGTGTCGAATCCATTAATCTTTGCACTTCCACTTGAAGCGGGAAGAATGCAGGAAATGATATTCATGGTCGTACTTTTGCCTGCACCATTGGGCCCTAGAAATCCGACGACTTCGCCTTTTTCTATTTGAAACGAAATATTATTTATTGCACGACGAGTCCCGTAATATCGGGTCAGGTTTTCAACCTCAATCATTCTTATGCTCCATTACTGCCCTTGGAAATCTGGGAAACTTTTCTTTTATTTTTACTGCAGAAAAAGCGACTAGGAAAAATCAAAGGAAAACTGAATAGAAAAAAATTAACATAGTGGATTCGCGGTTTTCAATTAAAATTTTTTAATCTCTCTTGCGAGAGTAGCAGTGTTTGTGGACTATATAAAGAGGTAATTGCAAAGTTGGATCAGGTCGTTATAATTTTATTTATACCTTGAACATTCCCAAAATCCAAATTCCATAAAAAAGCAGGAATGCCGTGGAAAAAATGATAGCAGGCCTGGGTTTCAGCCCAGCCGTTGGAGTGACTGCCTGTAATAGAAAGAGGACGGCACAGGCTACCCAGCCGAAAAACCCGACTTCGGTCAGTATTGACCCCAGGGTTGAGGGGGATTTTTCAGCCTGTAATTTTTTAAGAAAATTGTTTTTTCGACTTTCAAAAGAATTCCCATTCTCTTTTATTGGATCTGACTTTACGGCCATCAGGTGTGCAATTTTTTCATTGCAAAGATTTATCCACTTTTTTCCGGGAGTCCAAAAACTGCGAGTGGAATAAAGTGCGCCACGAAGTAGACGGCAACTTTTCAAAGCTTCTTCAAATTGATTTTCAGATTCGTAAGAAAGAGTGATGTTCCAAAGTTTTTCAGCAGCAATGGAAGAGATATCAGAGCCTGGAATATGCCATTGAATGGAGCGCTCGAAATGATCCATTGCCTGTGTGAGATTCTTGTGGGCGAATAGTTCTTCGGCAAGGGCAAGTTCTTCTTTTCCATTAAAATAAATTTTTAAAACAGTTAAAAAGAATAAAATTGAAAAGCCCGCAAGAACATTTGTGATTATTATTTTTGGTTTCATTTTATTCTCAGACGTTTTCCTTTTTGCTGCGCTGACTTATATATTGTGTAAATGATTTCCAGGGCCTTTACCGCATCTTTTCCCGTAGAATGGGCCTGTTGTCCTGTGCGGATGCTTTTTATCATATCTCTGGCGCCACCCACAAAGGGTGTTTCATAGCGCTTGGGTTCGGGGAATGGTATTTTTTCCAGTTCCTGAAATCCTTTAAAGCGTTTGCTCTTTTGAGTCACATACAGTTCTCTTCCTGAGTTTCCTATTAATAGACGGCCTTCTGTCCCTTGAATATCCAGTTCAAAATTAAAATACTTCCTTGCTCCCCCGCCTTCAATAAATCCAGTTGCGCCATTTTGGAATCCGATCATAGAGCATGCCATTTCTTCTATGTACCGTTTTCCTTTAGGTCTTGTTTCGTGCCCGGAGACCCATTCAATGGGTCCGCCAAAATATAAAAGCAAATCGATTAAATGTGTTCCGTCATGAAAAAGAGGACCTCCTCCATATTCTGATACAGGCAAGTGATCCGGTTTCCAGCTCAAAGCGTTGCCAATGATGGTTTTTATTTCGCCAATTTTTCCTGCCTGAATTAATGTTTGTGCTTTCTGGTAATAGGGATCCCATCTTCTTTCATGATTGACGAGTAAAGGGATATTTTTTTTCTCGCAGGTCCGAACTAATTTGCGTGCCAGATTGAGATCAACATCAATCGGTTTTTCACAGAAAATCCCTTTTACACCCGCGCGTACACCGTCCAAGGCCATGCTTGCATGTTGGTTTGTCCATGTTGCAATGCATAAGATATCCAATTCATTTTCAGAAAGCATTGTGTGGTAATTCGTGTAGAGGTTATTGACTTTCCATTTTTGTCCGAACTTTTTCAGTCGCGTTTCATTGATGTCACATCCGGCAACCATTTGGACATTTTTTAGTGCCGAAAAACCTCCTGTATGAGTGCAGGGTTTGCCGCGTAACGGGTCCTCTTCCAAAAGGGTTCCGATTCGGCCGCAACCAATGATTCCAGTTTTGAAAATTTTCATTAGCGAAAAGTAAAGGTGAGTACCTTTGAGATTAATTTATGCAGGCTTCTTATTATAGCATTGTCATTTTAAAGGGTTGAGGGAATTGAAAAATAAAAAAGCATCTCTACCAGGGTAGAGATGCTTTTGTAATCCGGGACCAATAGAAGGGTCCCGGAATTTATATTTTGAAACGATTATTCTGAACGGTTTTGTTCCGGTAATTCAGAATGGTCCTGTGAAACCTCGACGTCATTGTTTCGCTTAAATGCGATGTTGTTGTATTCGGTGATACCTTCATTTAAACGTAACTGTTGTTCCCCTGGAATTTGGCGTACTTCTTTTCCAGTTTTATCATCCACAACTTCAATGATTATTCTTTGAGATTCAGGGTCAATGCGAACTCTTGTTTTATGATCCGGATCTGTAAACTCCTGATTATCTGTTGAAACATCATTGTCGTCAGATATGATTTTTACGGTAGAAAGCTCAGCGTAATCACCATCTACATTTCCAAAGAGTTCAACCTGTGGAGGATCGGCAGACCCCTGTGGTTTGGATGGTGTTGAGTTGAACTGAGGCGCGAAACCTACTGAAAACGCCTGGGGAAAAATTGTTAATGACATGATAATTCTCCTAATTTTTTAATAAGTTATTCCGGCGACCCGGAAAGTTTTTGTTTTTAATTACTAAACCCCTTCGAGCAGAGTTAACGCTGCTTGAGGATTTAAGTTGGCTTGTCCCACCATTGCTACGCCTGCTTGTACCAGAAGCTGATTTTTAGTCAGCATAGTCAGTTCTTCAGCCAGATCCGCATCTCGAATAGAAGATACTGCTGCATTCAGGTTTTCTTCTTGAACCTTCAAATTATCGAATGCGTGTAGCATGCGAATTTGTGCGGTTCCTACTCGACCACGCACCTGAATCAATTGATCAATGGAAGAAGTTAGATCATTGAGCGCCTGGAATGCACCTCCCTGGCTTCTAATATTAGATCCGGTCAAACCTAAGGATGCTGTGCTTACATCCGTAAGATTTAAAATGTCATTCAGATCAATTTGATTGTCTGATCTGGAGTCAACTCCCAGTTGAAGAACATTATGAGCTGCGGAGGGTTGACTACTAGCCAACGTTCCATCCAAAAGAAAAGTACCATTGAATTCAGTGGTGGCTACGATTCTATCCAGCTCTTGGATTGAGGCTTGATACTCGAGATCGGTGGATATCCTTTCAACATCCCCGATGGTTCCATTCGCGGAT
>CALOED010000334.1:0-12158 GCA_942492005.1 uncultured Saprospiraceae bacterium | reverse complement strand
TGTCAATGTCTTATCTGGTGCTATATATTGGAATTTATCATCACTCAAGTATTTAATATAAATATTTTTATTGTTTGAAGCATTATATCTATTCGGCTGATTTGAAGTACTTCGTGCATAATAGGCAGACTTACCACCATTGTTTGGCGTGAGGCGAATACCTTGCTCTAGCGATTTATTCTCTTTTTTGACTTCAACTTTATATTGACTGCCGACTTGCTGAAACGTGCCTTCTATTTTATTATAAAAAACAACTTTTGGCGGCTGAGGCGTATTCCGATTGAAGATTATAGTGACTCCCGGAATAACATACTTCAATTTGTCATTACTCAAAAATTCAATATACATCGTTTTCATTGCAGGTAAGACATACTTGTTGGGTTGATTAGGCTCTGAACGGGCATAATAAGCTGGTTTCGGATTCTTATTGGTTGATACCAAAATTCCTTGGCTACTATTGCCTATATCATCAGATTGATTGTGTTTTTTTATAGTAAATATTAAATCGCCGTTGTCTTGTTTGAATTTACCTTCTATTTTATCATAAAACGTTACAGGTACTTGAGCCAATATGCTCGATGTGAAACTTAATAAGAAACACATAGATAGTGTTATTGCAAAATTTGTTTTCATTATTTGATGTTGTGTAAATAGTTAATGCGGGAATATCCCCGTTTGATATTTCAAAGGTGCAGGCAAAATGCTTTGGTGTCCTGTATGTATTTCACAATCGCCCTTAACTATTTCACAATCGGGTATTTATTCTAGCATTTATTTAACATTATCATAAAAATAATTGAATTTTTACATTGATAATCAACTACTTACGAATAACATTAGGCGAAAATCCAAATTCTTCCGAAAAAGTACGAGAAAAATAATTGGGGTCTGCGAAACCCACATCATAAGCAATTTCTGAAATATTGAGTTCTGTGTTTTGAAGCATTTTCATCGCTGCTTGAAGGCGAATAGAGCGGATAAATCGGGAAGGTGTTTTACCTGTCAGGGCTTTAAGTTTTCGATTGACTTGCATATTACTCAAGTTGGCAGCTTGACACAAATGAACAACCGCTAGACTCGGATCGTCGAGTCTATCTTCTACGACTTGGGTTAGTTTTTGAATGAAAATTTCATCTAAAGTAAGCGGAGTTTCTTTTTTATTGGTTGTTGAAATTAAAGGCAATTGACTAAATCGTTCTTGCAATGCTTTGCGCAATCCGATGAGTTGTTCCAATCGAATGAATAATTCTTCTTTATTAAATGGTTTGGTCAAATAAGCATCTGCGCCGCCTTTCAAACCTTCTATTCTATCGGCAGTATCGGCTTTGGCGGTCAATAAAACGATTGGAATATGACTCGTTCGTTCATCATTTTTTAAAAATTCACAGACTTCATAACCATTTTTTTCGGGCATCATGACATCCGAAATAATAATATCTGGAATTGTTTCGATGGCTTTTTCAATGCCCTCTTCTCCATTTCGAGCAATGATTAAATGATAATCCTTTTGTAATAAACTTTCGATATAAGTAATGACATCTCGATTATCTTCTATGATTAATAAGGAAGGCATATCAGCAGGAAGAAATATATTATTATTGGCATCTACGAGGAAGTTCGTTTTTTCAGTTGGTGTTTTTTGAATGGTTGGAGTCGTTATTTCTGTTTTTGTTTTTGGCGTATTGCTTCTTTTTACAATAGGCAAAAGGATTAAAAAATCAGTACCTTCTCCCAATTTGCTTTTTACATTAATGGTCCCGCCCATCATTTCTATCAACTCTTTGGTCAGTGCCAAACCAATGCCTGTGCCTTCTCCACGACGAGTAGAAGAAGCGTCCGCTTGATAAAATCGATTAAATATTTTAGGCAAATCGGTTTCATTTATTCCAATTCCTGTATCACTTACTTTTATTTGCAATAGTGGCTTTTCTTCTTTTTTTATTTCTTGTAAATGCAATATGACCTTGCCTTCTTCGGGGGTAAATTTGATAGCATTACTCAAAAGATTGTAGATAATATGTTGGATTTTGGCTTCATCATAATCCATAATTAACGATTTGACTTCTGGATAAAAAGTCAAGCGAATATTTTTATCTGTTGCCATCGAATAGAAAGACTCGGTCAGATATTGCAAATAATTCACAATATTTCCTTGCGTGTATTCGATTTTCAACTGCTTAGAATCTAGCTTTGAAAGGTCTAATAATTGATTGATGAGTTGTAATAAATTTTGGCTATTTCTTTGAATGAGTTCTTTTTCTTTGGTGTGTCCTTTTATACTATTCGCCATTCCCATAATGACCGTCAAAGGCGTTCTAAACTCATGTGTAATATTGGTATAAAGGCGAGATTTGAGCGTATCGAGTTCTTTTAGTCTTTTAGATTCCTCTTTTTTCAAATGCTGACTAAATAAATATCGAGAAATCCAATACACCAAACCAAAAAAAGTACCTATATAAATACACCACGCCCACCATGTTTTATACCAAACTTGATGAACGATAATTTTGATTTGTCGTTCAAGAGCTTTCGTAATAATCCTTATCGATTCCGCCTCGAATGTGCAACGTATATTTTCCAACAGGAAGATTTTCGTATCGGATAGTATTCGCAGTTGAAGGAGTTGACCAACGTGCTTCATAACCTTCTAGCCACCAGATGTAAGTATTTTGTTCGGCATCTCGAAAGTCAGGAACAAAAATTTCTAAGTTCAAATATTTATGCCGTGGATAAATATGAATGGTAGAAATAGCTTGTAAATCTTGATAAGTATGAACAATGGTATCTTTGCGACTATCGTATTTTGACAATTGAGACAATTGAATAGGAAAACGCTCTTCAATCCGAGAGGCTTTAATCAGTTCTTTAGGATGGAAAGCAAAAAGCCCTTCTACTGAACCAAAATATAATGTGCCATCCTTAGTTTGTAGTGTCGAAAATCGGTTAAACTCTACGCCTTTTTGAGATGGAAACATTTCAAAATTCCGTAATTCATTCGTTTTAACATTAAATCGGTACAATCCACTTCCTGTTCCTAACCACACATAGGTATCATTTTCAGGCTGAATAGAAAACACTTGTGCTGAAATAAAATCATCTTTTGTTAGAATATTCGTGAATTTCCTAGTTTTTAAATCCAACTTGCTTAAACCATTGGAGTGTCCAATCCAAAGCTGTTGATTATTGTCTTCATAAATCGAATAAGTACGGACAAACTATCTGCAAATTCACTTGATTTTTCTGCGTGTATGCTGTTTTACATTGCCATTTTCATCAATTTCACAAATTCCATTTCCAAGTGTAGCCATTAATAAACTGTTGGTGGTTTTGCTTAAATTGAAACTGACTGACTTGACTTAGCCAAAAGTTTGGATTACGGATAGTTCCTAATTCTTTGGTTGTTTGAGTATTCAAATCATATTCATGAATGCTATACTCAGATTGGTCAGATTTCGAGTCTGAAAACCATATTTTGCCGCTTTTCTTATCCAAATAATGTGGTCTTTTGCCTTTAGAACCTGTCGGCAATAGCATTTTTACATTTTCCCGATTTAGGGTGTTTCTAAATCATTGGTATAATTTCCCATTGTGATAGTCAAACTATAAGCTTCTTGTAAGCGGAAAAAGGTAGGTTTAAATTCGAGTGGATATTCTTTTCCTGTTTTTTGATTGATGGTATAAATTCCATAATCGTAAGCAAAATAAATATTTCCTTGGTCGTCCGATGTGATGCCTCGAATAACACAAGTTTTATCTTTACAAAATGAATTTTCTCTCCGTTCGCCTAAATATCGAGCAAAAGGGTTTTGGCTATTCGTTATTTTCAACATCCAATTATTATGAATGCTTACCCAAAACACACCAGTTCTATCCTCAAATGTACTATTGATAATTGCTCCAAAGTAAGACAAATCAGGATGCTGTTGAAGTATAATTTTAGAATAATCAACAACTTCTCTCGTCTTCATCGAAAAGCGATACAATGACATTCCCAAACCTTCTAACCAAAAATATTCACCTCTTTCTTCAATTCTAAAACAGCAAATCCCTGCCAATTCGGGTAATAATGTCACGTTAAATTTGGAAGCATTCGGCTCAAGTTCATATAATGCTCGTTCATTTTTACCTGTCTGTTCGTTTTTTGCATAATGGAGAAATTGAATATTTTCGTTGGCTTTTACATGATTTTTGATAGTCAAGGGCTGCACTCTTAATTTTGGCAGAGGTGTAGTATTGATTAACTTCCCTTTCTTATCATATTGCCAAATCGTATCTAATTCAGAAAAAAATAGTTCGTTATTTCTTGTTGATACATTTTGAGAATAAAGAAAACCAAGTGCTTATCACTTTTTTAAATGGCTTTCCATTTTCAGAATACAGAATAGCATTTCCTTTCCCTAATTTATTTTCAGCATCTATACTATGAGAAGTCAAAACTGCCCACAATCCATTATTTGAACTCGGTAGAAACATCCATAAGTTAGGTCTTTTCTCCCCAATTTCATACATGTCATCTAGACCAATAGTTTTAGTTATTCTGCGACTGTATGGGTTAAAAATCCTCAAACTATCGCCTCCTAAATAGAAATTCCCTTCAGGTGTCTGAATATTCATCGAACCATAAATCGTTCTTTTATTTGTAAATTGAAAAGGAGGAGGCTCGGTTACTATTTTTTCGCCATCAGAAGTAAACCATTTGTCTCTTGAAATCATCCAAATCAAGCCCGTAGTATCTTGAATCATTTGAAAAATGCCTTCATCATCCTTATTTTGGAAAGGTACTTTCTTGACGAGCATTTTATCTACTTGCCCCAAAAGAGTAGTTGGAAGTAGTAGCATTAAGATTAAGAAATGATATGGAAGTAGCGTTTTCAATTATTCTTTTTATAAATAAAAGTAAGCATATATAATGATATTTTCGAATAGCTATCTTATAAAAAAAACGGGCTAAGCACTAATGCTTAACCCGTTCCAGTTTTAAAATATCTATTCTAATTCGGAATTTTAATCTTATAGCTTCTCTTCGCTTTATTATTCAAATAAGGCTTGCGCAACCATGGGTTGTATAACTTTAGCATACGATAAGTTGTGCCATATTTTTGCGCAAAATCTGCCAATTTTGGAATAGATGTATTCACTTTTACAATCGCATATTTATAAGGCGGATATAGTTCTTCTGGACGAATATCATAACCATATTTTTCTGTATTGGAATAAATTTCCTTAATCGCCGCTATTCTAAATACATATCTATTGGTCTCTTCGCTGAGGTGCAAATCGTAATAAGAAGTTACGTTTTGAGCTTTGAGCAACTGCGCCAAACGAGGCTCGCCCATGTTGTAAGAAGCTGCTGCTAGTGTCCAGCTACCAAATTTTTTATAAGCTCCTTTTAAGTATTTACAAGCCGCTTGTGTCGCTTTTTCTACATTATAACGCTCATCTACTTCGCTATCAATCACCATTCCGTAATAGGTTGCGGTTTTACTCATAAACTGCCAAACCCCCTTTGCGCCAGCAGGAGAAGTAGCGTGTTTCATGCCGCTTTCGGCAACTGCTAAGTATTTGAAATCATCAGGAACGCCATTTTCTGCTAGGATTGCTTCTATTTCTGGGAAATATCTACCTGCTCTTTTCATATTTGCGATAGCCGTAGATGGCCAATAAGCATTGATTGTCAATTCTCGGTCGAGGCGTTCTTTGACATCCATATTCTCTAACGGCATAGATTCTCCAGCAAAGGACAAGCTAGTCGGAATCGCAATAGGGCGGATGAGTTGTTGTGTGTTGGAGTTGTTGGCATTTTGATTATTCTTGTCTGGCCCTTTGTACGAACCAAAAAATGCGATAGCCACGATGGCCGCTAACGATAAGGCGAAGATGGAGATTTTCATAAGAAAATGATTAACGTTGTTATTGAAAATGTTTATTTACTTTTTTATTAGAAATCAGATGCCAGACCATTCATTCATTGTCAGAAGTCAGACAGAATAGCGGTAGCATCTGACTTCTGACAATGAGTAAAACGAATGGTCTCGCTTTTGACTTCTTTTTTTAAGACACAGTTAATCATTAAGTAACTAAACAAAAGGTTAATTAGTCTCATATTAATTGGTTAACCTTCTACTCTAATACTTTTTACAATTCGAGGTTTTTTGTAAATCGGAACGGTAGAACAAGGCTCTCCGTACATAATACTTTTAGCTACGGGCTTCAACAATCTTGTCAAATCCATATATGCCGAAGTCGGCACAGGATGATTACTACAACCCTTTATGACGATACGTTTGTCTTCAAATTGCGCTACTTCCAAATCAGATAATACCTTTTGATAATGCAATTGAATAAACGTTTTCTTATCTGCTTGCACAATACTTTTGGCAATACCAGCCGCATAAGTCACGACCAACATATAAGCCCACGTAGGTATAATGGCATCCGTCGAACAAAAAACGCATAAATGTTTTCCTTCGTACTGTGTCCAGTCATGCACCTTTAAAGCAGCTCTAAAATCTTTCTCTTTGAGAATCAATTCCATAAAGAGATAATCTTTCAAGTCAAAAGCAATGATTTCTTCTTTCGGAAAATAATCTTCCAGATTAAGCGTAATGATTCCGCTTGCTGCTACTCGATTGACTAATGGCTTTTCTACACTCATGGTTAATTTGTATATTTCATTCTGAATTTTAAATGATGTTTTATTCATTAAAAATTCAAAAATCTGAGTTTTATATTTTGTAAAAATTGGGAAAGAGTATGAATGTAGCAAATCACTTCAACACTTCCCTCCTCTTCAACTAAAGATACATAAAAAACATTCAAGAGGAAGGAATTGTTGCCAAGAAGTTATTTTGAGTATAAAAACACGCTGTAACTTCCTGTTTGCAAAGGATACGGAATTTTATTGAGATTTGTTGTATATAAAATCTTAAAATTTATTTATTTAACGTTTTTTTAGACCTCTCCTAGTCCCTCCGAAGGAGGAGTTTTTGCACAGTATCGGTTTCTCCTTTGGAGAGATTTAGGGACGTTAAAAAGCCAATTGCAGAATCGCTGCTTTGAAACCCATTGGAATACCAGATAAAGACTATTCCACAGTAATTTTCAAAGAACCATTTATTTTCAAAAAAAATAAAATTGCCCTGCCTGATTATTACAGGTCATATTATGACTTTTATTTTCATTTCCTACTATACATTTTTTTTAAAACCTCTGCCGACAGGCAGGTTTTTATTTTGCATAGTAGTTTGTTCCCATTTATATTTTATCACTACTTAGACTTCTGTTTTGCGCTTCGGTCTTTAAATTTCTTTTTTGCCATTTGATAAGACACATCCAAATCTTGCAACACGTTTTCAAGAATGGGGTCGTTTTTAGGATTGTAACCATCTTTGAGGTGATAGCCGTATATTTTGCCAATATTGTTCCAATAGTTGGCAGACCACCAGCCTCTCAATCCTTTCACCAATTCAAATAAAGACGTATCCAATTCTCGCTCAATCATGCACATCAACACGTAGCCTTGATAGCGAGACAGTTTTCTCAAAGGCTCATCAAATTTCTTTTTGAGTTCTTTTTGAAGGCGTTTGATATGGCGTTTTCGGTTGCGCTTTTTCATATCCGTCGTATATTCTTGCACTTCGTAGAATAGCTTAATCGCTTCTGCGGCATAAGGATACACTTTCAGCGCACGAGCTTTTACTCGCCTATAATGATATTGCTCTTTGCGAGAACTGTAACGGTTTTGCGTAATCGGAATTTCCGCCAAATCCGCCAATATGATAGTATCGCCATTATCTCCAATCAAAAATTTAACTACTTGACCGTCAAAAGTAGCTTCTTCTATCACGCCGCCTTTTTTATCTTTATCTGCTTTTGCTTTTTGAGCAATGAGAGTTGAGATAGAAAAAACGCTAATAATGGCTAATAATGTAATTTTTCTCCACATAGTACTTGAATGTTTCATTTTGATAATTAAGACGTATTGACGGGATGAAGGTCAATAATAATATGTTAAATTTAAGGAAGAGTGACTTGTTTTTGGAATTAAGAATTAATTTTTTCGGAATTAAAATTTATCATTTGTTAGCTTTGTACCGTTTAACGAATCTTAGATAATAATCCGTTAAACTGTTTTTAGCTCTTTTATAAATTTTACAGTTAAGATACAATCTTTAAATCATTTCTAATCAATATCCTACAAATAACTTGCCTAATGAAATTGAGATACCTATATATAATAACGTTTACGTTCTGCATTTCCTTATGTTGCTTGACAAGTTGTGGTGGAACTTCCGAAGAAATATCTGAAGAAGAAATAGAGCGCATTGCCAACGAACGCTTCAATGCACTCACCGACACGCTTACCCAACAATATGACAAAGAATGCGATAGCTTGTTCAGTCAATATGTGCAATCGGGGGTTGATTCTCTTATTTTTGAATTTTTAAAATCCGAAGACTCCACGTCTAATAAAACGCCAAAACGATGAAAAAGAAACACTCATTACTCATTTTAACATTATTTATTATTGGAATTGCAGCTTTATTGTCTTTTAAAGAAACGCCAATGAGCAGCGAAGAACGCATTCAAGGGCGATTACAACAGAAAATTGACGCTTTTCATAAAAGCAAACAACAGCAATGTCAAAAACGAGCCTTGAGGTCGGCTACGCCTATTGTGGACTCTTTGGTGGCAGAAATGTATGCCAAAGACCTGCGGGCAAAAGATTTTTTGCTCAAAAGACCCGAAAAACCCGAAATGCCTAACGTCGAGATTAATCCTTTTCCGTTGGATAGCGTTGAATAAGGAATAGTAACAAAATGCGGTTTTTAGCATCAACCGCATTTTTTTTTTAAAAAAAGATTAATGCGATTTTTTAATAAAAATAAAAACACCAAAGCGCAAGCCCCCCTTAGTTCCGCTTCGGTCTCAGAGGATAATTTGGGCAACCCAACGAACGAGTACGACGATTTAGGATTTGGGGCAAATTACAACGCTACGGGGCGATTCATCAACCCAAATGGACAATTCAATATAGACCGACGAGGCGGAGGTTTTCGTGGTTTGAGTATTTATCAATGGCTCGTGACTTCATCGTGGTTTAGTTTTTCGTTGGTTATTTTAGGCTTTTATATTATTAGTAATGTGATATTTGCCTTAATGTTTTTGGCTTGCGGAATAGATTCCTTATCGGGCGTAGGCGGCGGAACACCTGCCGAAAACTTTGCAAATGCCTTCTTTTTTAGCGTGCAAACTTTCACGACCGTAGGCTACGGTAGCATGAGTCCCGTTGGTTTTTAGGCCAATATCATTGCCGCACTCAATGCTTTATACGGGCTGATGAGTTTTGCTTTATTTACAGGTCTGTTTTTTGCTCGGTTTTCTCGCCCTGTTGCCAGTATTGAGTTTAGCACCAATGCTTTAATTGCGCCTTATCGAGGCATGACGGGCTTTATGTTTCGGGTTGTCAATTTGCGACGCAACAACCTCATGGACTTAGAGGTAAATGTAGTACTGACATGGCTAGAGGATAAAAACGGGGTTGCTGCTCGGCAGTTTCGACGCTTAGATTTGGAGCGATACAAAATAGCCATGTTTCCCCTCAATTGGACCATCGTGCATCCGATTGATGAAAAAAGCCCGCTTTTTGAAAAAGAGGAAGACGACTTGAAAAAGATGGATATGGAATTTTTAATCATTCTGAAAGGCTATGACGATACCTTTGCGCAGTTTGTAAATGTTCATAAATCTTATAAATTTGAAGAATTGATAATAGGTGCGAAGTTCAAAAAGATGTATCATGTAGATGAAGAAGGTCAGATGGTTTTGGAAATTGATAAAATTGATGAGATAGAGGTTCAGTGACAGTGGGCAGTTTTTTAGTGGGCAGTTTGCAATTATGCCTGTTTTGTAAAATGCGGTTCGCTGCCAACGGATAGTAGTTTCTGATTTTTAAAATAAAAAATATGAAAAATTATTTATCGCTTATAAAATTTAGCCATACGATTTTTGCATTACCCTTTGCTTTGGTTGGCTTTTTTTTAGCGGTTTTTGTAGCCAAAGACGGTATTTTCACTCTTGAGATTTGGTCAAAACTAGCCTTAGTTTTGCTCTCCATGGTGTTTGCAAGAAGTGCAGCAATGGCATTCAATCGGTACATCGACCGAGATATTGATGCCAAAAATCCACGAACCACCACCAGAGAAATCCCTGCTGGCATCATTACGCCTCAATCGGCTTTGTATTTCGTGATTGCTAACTGTTTGCTTTTTATTATCACTGCTTATTTTATCAATCCGTTGTGTTTTTATCTTTCACCGATTGCATTGTTGGTAGTGCTAGGATATAGTTACACGAAGCGTTTTACGGCATTGTGCCATTTTGTATTGGGTTTGGGCTTATCGCTTGCGCCTATTGGTGCTTACATTGCGGTTACTGCACAGTTTGAAATCTTACCGCTTTTGTATTCTGCCGTTGTTTTGCTTTGGGTATCGGGTTTTGATATTATTTATGCTTTACAAGATGAAGACTTCGACAAATCGCTCAATTTGAGTTCAATACCTACCTTTTTGGGCAAACGTCGGGCTTTGAAGCTCTCCACATTTTTGCATATTATTTGTGGTTTATTTGTGATTTGGGCAGCATTTGAAGGCGATTTTGGTTGGTTGCACTGGGTTGGCGCACTGATATTTATTGGCTTATTGACTTACCAACATTTATTGGTCAAACCCAATGATTTGAGTAAAGTCAATTTGGCATTTTTTACAACTAATGGCATCGCAAGCGTCGTTTTTGGAGCGTTTGTGATATTGGATCTAGTGATTTAAAAATAGAAAAAGCTTTCAGCCTACCATTTAAATGATGGGTTTGCAAAACGTTACAATCAGGAAAAGTAAAATTTTACGATAAAATGAGTGATTTAAAAGAAGTGTCCAGCGGAAAATCCGAGCAGCAATTGGAAATTGAAATGCTCGAATTGTGTATTGTGATTTGTAAAGAACATGGCGATTTTGAACAAATTAAAAAAATAGAAATGGAGTTGGAAAAGTTGAAACAAGAGTTAGATGAGTAAATTACAAGAATTAGCCTTGACATTCCCACGTCTGAAATTTACCGAACTCCACCTATTTTTTTTTAAAAAGCAAAATACACGCCTCCTTGTAGCATAAAGTTAAACGCTTCGGGGTTGTCTAAATAATTCAATCGCCATATCGCTTGAATATGAAAGACCTTTAAAATATTCTCTATGCCAACGCCAGCTTCCATATAAGGCACTGGAAATGGCGAGCGAAACGGAATAGTGCCGCCAACGTCGGATGTATTTAGCGCATTTGCTGCCAAATTTTCAGCTGTAAGCGTTCCCCAAATTCCTCTAAAATGCGCCAACGCTCGAAAATCTAATTTTCGCAACAAAGGCAATTTATTGAAAAATAAATCCATCAAAATGATGGACAACCACCCAACTCAAATAAGTATCGCTAATAAACTCATATCGGTTCATGACATTGTAGCCGTTGGCATCGTAGAAGTAAGTTTCGTTGCCCGGATGCGCCTCTAGTAGCAGTGACGGCAACGTGCCGAAGGTTTTCCCTGCTTTGAAATAATAGCGCAACCAACCAATCGGGTTCGTATAAATCCAATGACTGTACTCCACCGCCAACTTATGATATTTGTATTCGCTACCCAATACATTTTTGATGCCTACCGTATATTGAACGGAGTAAATCGGGTATTTTGACCCCAAACTAATTCTATCAAAATGACCTGCCCAAAACTGCTCTTTGTACGCATGACTCACTTTTAGCATCACTTCCGTAGTCGTAACGGTGGTATCTATTTCGCCCGAATTAGGATTGATAAATTGAAAATTGAAACCGCTTCCATCCGCATAAATGCCACCGTAGGGATCAATTTGGCGGTTCAGAACGGTCAGGCGACTCGTCCAACCTCGCTTCCAATCTTTTACATAATAGACCTTGCCTTCACGAGCGTGCAGCAATCGTTGAGGAATGTCTCGCCTAAAAAAATTCGCCAACGAACTCGAAGCTATCGCCTCTTCCGAACTCCTATTCGAGTAAATCACATCATCAAAATAACTCAAGCCAATCTGTTCCCTTCGAGGTTGTTTTTTGAGATTATATTGAAATTTTCCGCCATAC
>CALOED010000333.1:0-7486 GCA_942492005.1 uncultured Saprospiraceae bacterium | reverse complement strand
TTTTGCACCATACCATTTTTAGAATAAAATCTAGTGGAATAGGGAAAACTAGTGAAAGTGTATCTTCATGATTGCGAAAATGGAGATAATGTTTAACGACTAGCGGCTGAAAAGTAGCTAGTCGTTTTTTTTTGATTCTTCTAGAATGTTTTTTTTATAAAAAACCAAATAAGCCGCTACCGAAAAAAACACTTATTTTGATTTGAAAATCAATATCATTTAAAAATAAGAACTAAATGGCGGTTTGATATGAACATAAAAATTGGATACATTATTTTTTTGGCAGCACTTCTATTTAGCTGCAACGACGAATACGACTTACGAATAGTCAAAGAGATACAAATTATCAATAATCCGAGCGGCGTAGCTCCTTTGACCGCTCAATTGCTCATTCAAACGAGGAGAGCCGTCACCGTTCAGATGCGAGTAGTTGGCAAAAATGGAACGGATTCTGATGTTATTCAAGACTTTCCTAGCCTTTCAGAAGAACTCGATTTGATGGTATTGGGTTTGTATCCAAATCACCTCAACCAAGTGGCACTTACTTTTTTTAATAAAAATGGTAAGGAATTAGGCACAGAAATCATCAGCATTCAGACTGGCGAAATCATCGCAGAAATGCCCGAAATAACAATTAATACCGTGCAATCCGCTTCAATGGCGGAAGGTTTGCATTTTGTAAATTACATGGGACACAATGGCGCACCTTTTCCCCAACGCCCATTTATATTTGATAATTACGGCGATATTCGTTGGTATTTGGACTATTCGCAGCAAGATACGCTCGGCACATTATCATTTGATAATGGTTTTACTCGCCTCCAAAACGGACATTTTATAACAGGAGATAAGGCAACGGACAAACTCTATGAAATCAATATGTATGGCGAAATTATCAACGAATGGGAACTCGGAAATCACGCCTTTCATCATCACGTGATAGAAAAACCTAATGGTAATTTACTCGTTACCGTAGATGATTTGGCTAAAAATACCTTTGAAGACGTAGTGCTTGAAATAGACCGAACTTCGGGAAGTATTGTAACAAAATGGGACTTGAATGACGCTTTAGACAACTCTCGAACAACATGGGATACCGACTTGACGAATATTCAAGAAGACTGGTTTCATGGCAACGGATTGGCTTTTGACGAACGAGACAACACCATCATCGTATCAGGCAGAACGCAAGGCGTAGTCAAACTCACGGCTGCCAACGAAGTAGTTTGGATACTTGCGCCACACAAAGGCTTGGCTACTTCGGGCAATGGAACTGACCTCACGCAATATTTACTCCAGCCGCTTGATGCTCAAAATACGCCTATCAGCGACGCTGCGGTACTCAACGGAGATGTCAATCATACTGATTTTGAATGGGCTTGGTACCAGCATTCGCCTATTTTGTTGGCCAATGGCAACTTCATGTTGTTTGATAATGGTGATACTCGAAACTATACAGGTCAAGAAAAATACAGTCGAGCAGTAGAATATAAAATTGATGAAACCAATAAAACCATTCAGCAAGTTTGGGACTATGGCAAAGCAAGAGGAGCAGAGACGTATAGTAGAATTGTATCGAGAGTAGGCTATTTGGAAGCAGAAAATCATGTCTTGTTCTCCTCTGGAGCTATTCAGCACAACGGCATATTTCAAGGAAAAATCATAGAAATCAATAAAGCAGACCAACAAATCATATTTGAAGCGACCATAAAACCGCCAACGCCTTTATTTATTATTACCTTTCACAATACACATCGCCTGCCGTTGTATCCCAATTAAAATTAGTAGCCCGACTTGCTTATTTTGCAAATCGGGCTACTAATTTTTTTTGTATATACCTTACTTCGGAAAATCCTTATGCTTTTGGATGCGACGCAATTGATAAATATGATGTATCACATGATTTTTCATAAAATCAATGGTGTTTTTAATATCCATTGCCCCCGAACGAGGATGTTTAAATACAGAATAGTTGAGTTTATCTTCAGGGAAATTTTCTAACATTTCGTTGAAAATACTCCGCTGACTTTTCCACAACACTTGCCAATCCTCTAGCGAAGTATTGCCTTGAGGCGGTTTGAGTTTGGGCGGTGCAGGAAATTTGATAGGCAAATAAAGCATCACTTGCACTAGCCAGGAAGCAAGATAGTTTTTAAGTTGCATCTTTCGAGTAGAGCCATCAGGCGTATATTTCTTAAAAAACTTATTGATACCTATTTCAGAAGTCACCAAATGCTCAACGACTTCTAGCATACTCCATTCAAATTCGCTAGGTCGAAACCGCTGCTGCTCAGGAGTTTGAGCGGCAACGATACTCAAAAACTTATCCGTTTGGCGTTCAAGCTCATCAAATCGCTTTGCAAGTGCTTTATTCATAGTTTAGTTTTGATTGATTGTTGTGTGTTGTTTTGTGATTTTATAATTTGAAATTATTTTCAAACCAGCTTATTGAAACCACTTAATCCCGCAACCGCCACTTGGACGCTGTGCTTTGCTTACAGCTTCACCATTAATGACCGCATCTATGGCAGCCCGTAAATCTTCACCCGTCACCGGTTTATTCAAAGAAGGGCGAGAACCATCAATTTGTCCACGATAAACGAGTTTCAAATCACCATCAAAAACATAAAAATCAGGCGTACAAGCAGCGTCATAATCTCTGCCTACTTGCTGAGTAGCGTCATAAAGGTAAGGAAATGTATAGCCCGAATCTGCCGCAAATGCTTTCATTTTATCTGGCGCATCTTCTGGATAACGCTCTATATCATTCACAGAAATAGCGGCAAACGCTACGCCTTTCGGCTGATAATCATTTGCAATATTCACCATTTCATCATTTACATGATGCACATAAGGGCAATGGTTACAAGAAAAAATAATGACCGTAGCCACATCAGATTTAATATCCTGCAAACTCATCATCTTGCCCGAAACCGTATCAGGTAAATTAAAATCGGGTGCTACTGTGCCTAATGGCAACATATTAGATTCTTTAAACGCCATCTTTCTATTCTTTTTTAATATTCGCTTCTTCTCTTATTCAAAATTCTCTCATTATACTCAACTACGGAACTTGAACGGTGTTCAAAATTTCAGCAATAATATCTTCCTGACTAATATTTTCGGCCTCTGCTTCATAGGTCAATCCAATACGGTGACGCATCACATCATAGCAAATAGCCCGCACGTCTTCTGGTATTACATAGCCTCTTCGCTTCATAAAAGCGTAAGTTTTGGCTGCCAACGCCAAATTGATAGAAGCACGAGGCGAGCCGCCGTAGTTCATCAAGTTGGTTAATTTCTTCAAGCCATACTCCGCAGGCTGACGAGTAGCAAAAACGATGTCAATAATATATCGTTCGATTTTTTCGTCCATATACACCTTTCGCACCATCTGGCGAGAACGGATAATTTGGTCTGGCGAAACCACAGGTTGAACTTCTGGTTGAGGTTTTGGGTCAATATTTTGGCGCATAATCCGAATTTCCTCTTCCTTATTCGGATAAGAAATTTTGACTTTGAGCATAAAACGATCCACTTGCGCTTCTGGCAAAGGATACGTTCCTTCTTGCTCAATAGGGTTTTGAGTAGCTAATACCAAAAACGGCTTATCCAGTATAAAAGTCGTATCGCCAATCGTGACTTGCTTCTCTTGCATCGCTTCGAGGAGTGCCGATTGCACTTTGGCAGGCGCACGGTTGATTTCGTCAGCCAATACAAAGTTGGCGAAAATAGGGCCTTGCTTGACCATGAAATCATTTTTCGATGGGTTGTAAATCATCGTCCCCACAATATCGGCAGGCAATAAATCTGGCGTAAACTGAATACGACTAAATTTTCCGTCTATGGCTTTTGAAAGTGTTTTGATGGCTAAAGTCTTCGCCAAGCCCGGCAAACCTTCCAACAAAACGTGTCCGCCGGCTAAAAGACCGAGCATTAAGCGTTCTACCATCAATTTTTGGCCAACGATTACCTTTGAAGTTTCGGCATTGAGCCTTTCTACAAATGCACTTTCAATATATATTTCTTCGTTCAGTGCTTGAATATCAACCGAAGTATTCATGCTTATTTTGTTTTAAGATTTGTTATATTCCTTTGTATAGTGTCTTGAAAAACACAAGAATCAATAGCGTTCATCCATTTTTTGAACTATTCTACTAATTTTGGCTTTGCAAATCCTCGATATACGGTATCATGGTGCTGCAAACGAGCGTAAAGTTCGTTAATTTATATGGAAATACAATTAATTATAATCTATAAGGTTCAAGATTCTATAATGAAACTTGCCTACGATGGAAAAATTTAATTCAAAAAAAAATAATGAAACAAATGAGAAATATCCGCTTGCTGTTATTATTATGCCTATGTCCAATTCTGCTCGGGGCTCAGCCCGACGAAAAGTTAGATAAAAAAGAAGAAGCATTACAACACGCTGACCATCTGAAATCTGGCGTTTTAGTCGTTCAGTTAAAGACTTTTCGCAACCAAATCAATGCGTTGCAAAACATGAGCAAAACCAAACGCAATCAAAAATACCTCAATGCTTTGCTCAAAGAAAGAAGAGAACTTCAGCGAGCAACAATTACAGCATATAGAGAATTTTATACCTTTTCGGAAGTTTATTTTATGCCCGATACTATGGCAAGGGCATTACTGAATGGCACGAGGGAGGGTATTTTTATTAATGATAGCCTCGAAATTGATAATGATATAGACCTCAGCTCTAAGGTTTTTTATATTGCTTATGTTGGTACGCCGCCTACGGCTACGAGTTCGGGCAAAATATCGCTGCTGGTAACGGACAAAGAGAAAAAACTTCTTCCGCATCCTTTTCCTTATGCCAATAAAATATATGGCTTTTTTGCCACATTAGCTGGCATATCGGAAGCCGAGGCTATTCCTAAAGCGGTGCAAAGGCTTGAAAAACGACTTTGGCAACTTTCTGAAAAATAAAATAAAAAAAAATTTCTTTGACAACTCTTGCCAATTCGTCCTATGGGGCAAGTCCAATTGGACGAATAAATCTATCTTTTGGCAAAAACCATTCTCACGAAGTTTATCCGAGTAATTGTCAAAGAACCAAAAAAAAGAGCCAATGCAGTTTTGCATTGGCTCTTTTTTATTGGTTTTAAATATTCATTTTACAAATCCAACATCAAAGTCATTGGGTCTTCCAACAAGGATTTGACTTTGCTCAAAAACGTCACTGCCCCACTTCCGTCAATCACTCGATGGTCATAAGAAAGTGCAACATACATCATCTTGCGGATTTTGATTTCTCCACCTACTACCATCGGACGGTCCACGATATTGTGCATTCCCAAAATAGCCGACTGCGGCGGATTGAGTATCGGCGTACTCATCATTGAGCCGAATACACCACCATTTGTAATCGTAAACGTACCGCCCGTCATTTCTTCCATCGACAGCGAACCATTTCTCGCCTTTCCTGCCAATTCTTTGATTTTGTATTCTATTTCGGCAAAAGTAAGCGACTCCACATTTTCAATCACCGGCACTACCAAACCATCGCCCGTAGATACGGCAATGGAAATATCGGCATAGTCGTGATGAATCAATTCTTTGTCGTCTAAGATAGAATTGACCTGCGGCATTTCCATCAATACTTTGGCGCAAGCCTTCGCAAACAATGACATAAAGCCGAGTTTGATACCATTTTTAGCCACAAAACGCTCCTGATACTTCTTGCGCATTTCCATTACTTCTGTCAAATCTACCTCATTGAACGTCGTTAGCATCGCTGTGCCATGTTTTGCTTCCAATAAGCGGCGAGCGATGGTTCTACGCATACGGCTCATTTTCTGACGATTAGTACTTCTACTAAACGACGACGCACGTTCTACTTTTGGCGCAGATTCAACCGGTTGCTGTTGTTTAGGTTCAGACTTTGGCTCTGGTTTTGATTTCGTTTCCGCCTTAGGAGCAGATTTTTTGGCTTCGATGGCTTTTTCTACATCTTCTTTGAGTATTCGTCCATCTTTGCCCGTTCCTTTTATATCGTCAGCCGTCAGATTGTTTTCGTCCATGAGTTTGGACGCAGATGGCGAAGGATGCCCTTTTGCGTAACTTTCCTCATTATCCGAGTCTTCTGCGGTTTTGTTTTCTTCCGTATCTTTGTTTTCTTCCTTAGTTTCGGCTTTCTCCGTATCTTTATCATCCGAAGGGCTGCTGCCCCCTGCGGCACTTGTATCAATTTTGGCAACTACTGCGCCTATTTCTACATCGTCGCCTTCCTCTATTACCCATGTCAATTTTCCAGATTCTTCCGCTGGCATCTCTAGGGTTGCTTTATCGGATTCTATTTCGCAGATAGCTTCGTCTTTTTCTACCATATCCCCGTTTTGTTTCAAAAAAACGGCAATAGTCACTTCTGATATAGATTCGCCAATTACAGGCACTTTTATGTCTATGACACTCATATTTTTTAATACTTTTTTTCTTATAAATGATAAAACTAACCATAAGAAACTAAGCTAGTTCTAGCGGCTAATTATATTTTTTCTTAGAATAACAACAAATATACAATACCGATTAGAGAGATAAAGTTTTTTTTAGAATAAAATAGATAAGTTATTTTTTGGAGATTAAGAAATATTCTTGAATATAATCTTCGCTGACTGCCCAAAGTTTTTTTCTCAATGCTTCATCTTCTACTAATGCGGCTGGTTTTTTTTCTCTTTTTTTATCAAAATACTTACCCGTTACATTTTCTACTTTTGGGGAAGACGCTAAGAAAATAGTCGTTTCTGCTCCTTTTTCGGGCGAAATGAAAAATAATTTTCCGAAGTTCCAAACAAATTTAAACAACCAACTGGTTTCTTTATTGCCAAAAGGCGTAGCGACTACGCCAGGATGAAGCGCATTCGTAGTAATGGTAGTACCCACCAATCTGCGAGAGAGTTCTTTATTGAATAAAAGCATACAAAGTTTCGATTGAGCGTAAGCCTTCATACCTTTATATCGCTTTGGTGGATTTTTAAAACTATCAAAATCTATCTTTCCAGAATAATGAACGGTAGAGGAAACATGAATAATTCGAGCATTATCGGGTACTTTCATCCAGTCTAGCAAGAGGTGTGTGAGCAAAAAATCAGCTAAGTAGTTCACACCAAATTGCAACTCAAAGCCATCTTTAGTAGTAGAAGAGGAAGAAGCGTATAATCCTGCATTGTGAATTAATACATCGAGTTGTTGGTATTTAGCTTTAAACTGATTAGCCGCCGCTTGAATGGCACTAAGGTCTGATAAGTCGCACTGAATGAGGTCAGTAGGGCCTTTGGCGGTTTGCTGAATTTCTTTGATAGCCGCCTGCCCTTTAGCCAGATTGCGACACATCAATACGACAGTTGCGCCTTTGTCTGCTAGTGCTTGTGCTGTAGCTTTACCGATACCCGAATTACCACCCGTGATAAGGACTATCTTATTATTCATATTCTTAAAATTGACGTAGAACAGTTGATTTCTT
>CALOED010000332.1:0-9976 GCA_942492005.1 uncultured Saprospiraceae bacterium | reverse complement strand
TTTATTGTTTCCCATTCTATTGTTTTCTTTTTTTATAAAAATAAACTTGCCTCAATTGACGGCACTATTTTCAACTCCTTAGCCATTTCAAATAGGTAACTCACCGCCTTTTTGCCTTTTTCGCCTAAGTCAATGGTGTAATCATTTACATACAAACCGATGTGTTTCATCATAATTTCTGTATCCATTTCTTGAGCGTGTGGGCGAACGTAATCCAAGGTTTGCGCTGGATTATTCAATGCAAATTCAACGCTCTTTCGCATCACTCGATTGACTTTTTGTTGAATATCTAAAGGTAATTTTCGATTGACTACAATTCCGCCTAATGGAATTGGCAAGGCTGTTTTCGTTTCCCAAAACTCGCCTAGGTCAATGATTTTCACCAAACCTTTATCTTGATACGTGAATCGGTTTTCGTGGATAATCAGCCCCAAATCCACTTTTTTTGACAATACATCTTGTTCAATATCAGAAAACAAGGTTTCTATTTTATCGGTCGCATCAGGAAATGCCAAACTCAATAAGAAATTCGCCGTAGTGTATTTACCTGGAATAGCTATGGAATGCTCTTTGACTGCATTCATATCCAATGCCTCCGCTCCTATCAGCAATGGCCCGCAATTATTCCCCAACGCACTTCCAGCGTCCAACAATACATAATCATTCACGAGATACGCATAGGCGTGATAACTCAATTTTGTAATATCCAAATCGGCTTGAAAAGCTCGTTGATTCAATGCTTCTACATCACCTAAAAATACGTCAAACGCTAAACCTTCTGTGTCAATTTTGCCGTGTATCATGGCATCAAAAATAAATGTATCATTCGGACATGGCGAAAAACCTAATGTTAGTTTCATATTATTTTTTCTTGGTAAAATTTAAATTTAAAGTTTTGGATATTTATTTTTAAACATTCCCTTACCTGAATGCTGCTCAATGAAGTTGTTTCCGATTGAAACGCAGATGAAACGGATTAGGGCGGATTAGGGCGGATTAGGGCGGATTTTTTTCGCAATTTACAATCGACAGAAACTTTAGGTCAGACTCTTAGCCCTTAATGATAAGGGATAGGGATAAAGCACCAAAAAATTATTTAAACACATTACCAAATAGATAACAAAAACTCAGCAAATTACTTTAACAAAAGAAAAATCCGCTTAAATCCGCATAATCAGCGTTCCAATCGGCTTATACATTATTCATAATATTCATACGCACGAAACGCTAAAAACACCTGATCTTCATCTATTGAAATCATCTCTTTACGTTTTGTCCAATTGCCTTCTTTATCAAATTCAAAATATTCGTATTGGTGAACTATCGGTTCATCTTCGATAAATCCTTTTGCATCTCTTGTCTCTATGGTCATTTTTATCAAATGTCCTTTTCGGTTGTACTCAAAAGTAAGGTGAGTTTCTGAAACGGTTTCTTTTTCTTCTTTGTAAACGATGCGGGTATTTTTGAGTTTGCCTTTTTTATTAAATTCCAATACGTGATTGCAGATTACTTTGCCTTCCGAATTAATCTCTTCTATGAATACGGGCAATTGCAATTCATTGTAAGCCTTATATTTAAATGTTGTTTTCTCATCGCTGTCTAATGAATGGTTTAACGATTTTTTCAACCTGCCGTTTTTGTCAAATTCAAATGACGATTTAAAACAAAGCCCAAAAGTTAGGTCTTCGTTTTCGTCGTATTGCTTGCAATAGAATAAATTTTCGATAGGCAATTGCTCTTGATTGTAACTTGTAACGGTGCTATCCCGTGGAGTAAAATCTTTTGGGCTAGTTACTGACTTGAAAGGGTTTTTCGGGTCGGCACTTTGCGGTGCTTTATAAGAAGCCTCTTTGATAGATTTGATTTTTCCATTGAGCTTTTCCATCCAAGAAGCTCTCGGATTATTCGTTTTTAACGCTACGCAACCCGATAAAAATATTAGGGATAGTGAAAGATATAATATTTGTTTCATGTTTAGTTATTTTAGACTTTAAAACCATATCGTTTTTTTTGGCAAGCCCAAAATCTGTATGGTTTTGAAATTTTAGACATGAAGGTAGAACCTTTACTACATTTTTCAAAAAAAAATAAATTGAAGTAGCGTTTTAGTTACAAGTCCCCAATATTCCTAAATTGACAATTTAGGAATATTGGGGACTTAAACTTTCATTCCCAGTTTACTGAATATCTACTTCTATTCCACTTTCCCAAACTTTATCTTCTGCTCCATAATATAAGTAAGCAGAATTGGCGCAGCCTTTATACGTTCCTACAAAATCTGCTTTTAAATCAAGGTGAATTGTTTTTTTGCTCTTTTCTTCAATATTTCTAAAATACAAGACCAAATAATTATCTCGAATTTCGTAATAATCAAACACCTTTTTGTCTTGTAATTCTTTGAGTTGCCACGGTTGTAAAGACAGTCCAGCAGGTATTCCAATTAAAGCAATTGGGTTGAATAGAAACTCATCATTCGTATTGGATAATTCGGTGGTAATCCGTACCGTTTCGCCTATTTTTACATTTTTTTTGGCAATCGTCGTTTTCAAATCTAAGAGGCAATTCGGCGAGCTACTCGGCTTCAAAGTACTCCATTCTGCATTGAAGGAATAAGGCAATGCAGCTTTTGCATCGCCTGTAAATTTGACATCTATGGTATTGTTTCCAGCTTTGAGGAAGCGTGAAAAATCATAATACAAGGTTTGTGTTGTATTATTATTATAACCAAAATTCTTTATCAATGTATTATTTACATAAACGAAAATACTTCCCTTTCGCTCTTCCTTGTTGTATTTTTTGGCATAGAGATACAATGCCTTCAATGCTTGAACGGTCGCTTGCGTAGAGCCAAAATAGCCGTGTCCTCGCTTCGACTCCGATATTCTAACAATGATATTGCTCAATGTAGCGGCATAGTCATCTCGTTCGAGCGTCATAATAGCTTGTGCCATCATGCTGTGCGTTTCCACGTTCCGAGAATGCCCATAAGAATAAGACATCGTTGTTTGTGCATTTGGATTCATCAAATCGCCTTTTTCCAGTTCTACCATCAAAACATCCAATACTTTGTTGGCTTCCTTCTTATTGCCAACGTGCCAATTCGACATAGCGGCTAACGATAAAAGATACCAATCTTTTCCTTTTAGGGCTTCTTTGGTGGCATAATTCACTTCTCGCTGAATGTCTATTTTGCCATATACACTCATAGCATACGTCACGTAAGCATTAGAGACATGACCGCCATAGTACCAATTGTCGCTTTCCCAGCCGCCTTGGTCATCTCGTTTTTTCGCCAACCAAGCCGCTGTTCTAGCTATCATTGCATCATCTACTCTTCGATAGACTTTTTTCATATCCATGAATTGCAACAGCCCATAAGCTGTTAATCGCATATTTGCTGGGTTTTGACCGTACCAATCAAAACCACCGCCTACACATTCGTAGCCTGCTAATTTGGCGTACCCCATCGAAAGGTATTTTTTGGCTTGCTTTCGCACTTCGGGGTTTTCCATTTTCATTTCATCCAAATACAACAATGCAAAAATATTCGGATAATTGTACGAAGAGACTTGCTCAAAACAGCCATGTGGCTCTCGAATAATACTTTTTACACCGTCCATCATGCTCCCCAAAACATTGGGATAAGCCCTAAAATCTGCTTTCAACGAACCGCTTTCGTATTCGTCAAGCGTAAAAGAGTAGGATTTGTTGAGTTCTTTATTGCTCCCAAATGTCACCGCAGCCTTGAACCCCAACGGCTCAACTCGCACGGGTTCTAGTATAAATTGAGTAGATTGATTGCTTGTAAAACATCATTTCTACGTATCGAACGCCTTGCGTTACGCTTTTTCCGTCCATCCAAACTTCCTTTCTTACAAACGAATTGGCAGGAATTTCAAAACTCACTTTATCATTAGAATTGGCAAAACGGAAATAATTTCCACTGCTTGCTTGCTGCTGTGCATAAACCGTCATTGCCTTATCCGTGTTGTTTTTCAGCAATACCGATACGACAAACTTGTCGCCACTCGTCACTATTTCTGGAATTTTAGTTTCAACTACAAATGGACTTTCTACAAAAAAAGTATGTTCATTGTGCCCAATCTCGCCGTTTTCTCCTGCGCCCTCTACCACTGCTCGAAAGGTAGAATTTTCATCCGAACACGAAAACTGAACCTTGGCTTCGCCATTCTCATTCGTTTCTAGATATGAATTCCAGTAAAGTGTTTTTCGTTTATCTTGATTTCGAGAACCGTTAATCGTAGTGGCATATCTCGGTGCGTAAAAGGTTCTTCCTTGATAAAATTGTTGATTAGTAGCTTTTAAATTAATCGCCAAACTAGGCGCAGCCCAATCTAGTACATTCAAATCTGCATAATAACCGCTGACCAAATCATTGTTATTCCCAGGGTCGCCATAGCCTATAACCACAATTTCATCCATATTCTCTCCCAATAGCTGAATTTCTGAAACTGCAATGCTTTGAGTCGTCAAAGACAACTGCCCTGCCATCATATCAGATTCGCTTAGCATCACTTTATCTTCCAATATTACGCTACTTTGCCCTCTTACTCTTATACCCGCTACTTTACCGCTCAATGTTTTATTGGCAAGGCTAGGAAGTACTTCTTCTTCCTCGTCATCAGAGACGGCTATCGAAATTTGTTCTTTCTTTTTATTATCGGCTATCGGTTCAGTTTTAGATTTGGAATTTGTTTTTGGCGTGCCGTACTGATAATTATTCCAATACACTTGCTGTTCCTGCTCCATGCCTTTGTATCTGGCTACTATGATGTAATTGCTATAATATCCATCGTCTAACTTTGGTGCAACCAGTTCAAAATTCCCGTCTTTATTGGTTTTAACTCGCTGATTTTCAAATGTTTTTAAATGAACTGTCGCTCCTTTTACGGTATGCCCATTTATTCTGATAGTACCTGCTATTTTGAATTCGTCCTCTGTGTAAACCAATTTATTCGCCCATGTATGAGCGGTATTTGCCAATATTTCTCGCCAATTGAACTTGCGCCAACCATTCGTCATCATCACAAAATCTAGCGCATTTTCCGCCTTTGCCACGTCCGAAGCCTTGTCATGTTGCAATTTAAAATAAAAGTTAGGCTCAAATATTTTTCCTCGAAGTTCGGCACTCATTAGCAACCCCGAAAGAATATTGTCTTGCTTATCATCTATAAAAGTCAAGAGTTTATCATCCACCACAGCCATCGAAAAAGTGCCTTTTACACCTTTTCCTGCATCGTCCGTTACTTTTACTTGTAATGTAACACTCTCACGAGGAATGTATTTTTCCTTATTTGATGTGATTTCAATACTTAAATTCCGATGCTTATTCACAAATACCAATCGCTCCGACTGCGGACGCAATTGCTCATCGAATACGGTGAGTTTCATAATTCCGACAGGCAAATCATCTGTTTTGAAAGTATGAATGCCGCTTTGAGCCGACTCAATGGTTTTTCGATGGTAAATTTTGCCGCCAATTTCAGCTATCAAATAGAGCTTTTGAGCCGTTGAGGAATGTATATAAAAACTAACATTTTGCTTCGTTTGAGCGGTTTTGCGCATTCCTACGCCATCTTGAAGGATGCGAGGCAATTCAAAACGCTGCTGATTGCGCCCGTTCAAAATGATATGGTATTCTTTGCCTTTCGCTGGCGTAAACTCAAACGCTCCCATGCCCTGGTGATAACTTTCTATCTTGGCAATCGTCTTTCCTGCATCATCTTTGAGCGTTCCCGATACGTCGGCAGGTTTGCCAAATTCGTTCAATGCCGTAAACGCCACCCGATTTTTCATACCATGTAACAGATAGCCACCTTCTGGAAATAGCTGCATACTCACATTATCCAACACTATCGGAATGCTCCTCGAAATACTCTCCGTTGTGCCTTCATAATCTATCATCACGTTCAGCAACCCGTCGATAGTGTTCAAATCATTCGGCAACTGAAATCGCATAGCAACTTGCCCCGAATCGTTGGTCGTCATGGTTTGCGTAGAGATGGTTTTTCCGCCAATCGCTACCGTATATTTAATATCGCTATCCGCCAAAAACGTATTATCTACCTCTCGTACCGACAAATCTGCTTGCACCCAGTCATTGGCTCGATAGGCTTCTTTCTCAAAATTGAGTTTCATTAGTAGCTTCGGAATCGCCACATTTTGGACGGTTATCTTTTTTTCAAAATAATAATCCTCGCCCCAGTTGCTCATCCAATTCGTGTAAGCCCGAATAGTATAAATCCCCCCTGCAATGCCTGCATTCAACTGAAAATCGCCGTTATACATCTTGTTATTTAGCTTTTTCAAGTTGAGTTTTCGGATAACCGTACCACGAGGATTCAGCAATTCTACAAACATAATCTCACTTTTGCTACTAGGTTTCATTTCGCCATCCAACAGATAGCCTTTGAACCATATCACTTCGCCCGGCTTGTAGAGTGTACGGTCGGTATGCAAATAGATTTTTTCGGCAGGTAAGGTTTCTTGATAGTCCGTGTAAGCCTTCTGAATGGCTTGAGGTATGTTTTGCGCTTGTGCGTCAAACGCCATCCAAACGAAAAGTAAAAGCAGATAGCTGTTTTTCATAAGTGTATATTTTTATAGCAATTCATTAGCCATTATTCACAAAGCGGCTTCGCCGCTTTGTCTATCTTCATTATCAGTTAGTTGTGTAATAGGATTTAGTTTTGTGAATAAAGTCTATTATTTACTGATTGAAATTGGCTAACAATTAGCAAACCCAAAAGATAAGATACTTGTAAAACGTATTTATTATAAAAATAGAACTTCAAAGTCGTATTTTGTACTTATTCTATTTCTTTAGATGTGCAAATGAGGTCTTTCGGTGTGTGATTTCGATTAGGTTTTCAGAAAAGGAGTTTTTTTTGATTAGATGAGTTTAAGAATTTTCCCCAATTTGCAAAAAAAAAGCGATTAACTTCCTGAGAAATTAATCGCTTCTTTTAAATACAAATCAACATTAAATACTATTCTGCACCGTCATTTTTGTCTGCTGCATTTACCTCAGGTTCTACTGGAGTTGCAGGAGCTTCAGGTTCTTCGACTGGTGTTTCTTTCTTTGGTGGTGCTTCACCGTTCACTTTAGCATGGAAAGCCAACTTTTCGTTGTTCGCTTCTATTCTTCTTTTCTCAACTCTAGCTTCTTTAGCGTCAATCCACTCTTGAAGTTTTGCATCCGCAGCTTCTTGAGTCATGGCTCCTTTCTTCACACCTCTTTGAAGGTGTTTTTTGTATAATACGCCTTTGAAGCGCAAGATAGAGCGAACTGTCTCAGTAGGTTGCGCACCTTTGGACATCCAATCATACGCCTTTTCTCTATCTAGGTCGATAGTAGCGGGCTTAGTCATTGGGTTGTAAGTTCCAATTTTTTCAATAAATTTACCATCACGAGGCGAACGAGCGTCAGCGATGACAATGTGGTAAAAAGGTCTTTTCTTTCTACCCTTACGTTGTAAACGAATTTTAACCGGCATGAAAATTCTTGTTTTTGTTAAAAAATACCTACTTACCTTGAAAATCAAGCAGCAGGTTGTACCGTATTGAGCGGCAAAAGTAAGTATTTTTATCTTAAAAACTAATGGTTAAATCATTTTATTCCATTTTTTTAAAATATTTACTTACAATTCATAGCCATCTTCGGTCAATCGCTCTATTACTGCCGACTTATAGCTCCTTCCGATGGGCAATTCTCGTTCGCCGTCTAACTCTATTTGATTAGAATTGAAGGCTTTTATTTTTTTGATGGCAATGATAAAGGAGCGATGAATGCGCATAAAATCTTCATCGGGTAGTTTTTGCTCCAAATAAGAGATTTGTTGCTTCGTTACTACTTTTCGATTGTCCGTATGAATACATACGTAATCTTTGAGACTTTCGATATACATTACATTTTCCAGATAGATTTTGACCATTTTTTTGTCTTCTTTGACATATATAAAGGTCAGTTTTTCGTCTGTTTTATCTTCGGGTTCGGGTTTTGCGGTAGCCGTAGTTTCGGGCGTACTTACTCGATGCAGTTTATTGATAGCTTTTAGGAATCGTCCGAATGAAACGGGTTTTAACAAAAAATCCAATACATCAAGCTCGTAACCTTCGTAGGCATAATGACGGTGTGCTGTTGTAAAAATGACGTTTGGTGTTTTTTCGAGCGTATTCACGAACTCAATTCCACTCAATTGCGGCATTTCAATATCCAAAAACATTAAATCTATTTCCTGATTTCGCAATATTTCGTAGGCCTCTAGCGCATTGTCGCATTTGCCAACTAGCTCCAAATCAGGCACTTGCTTGACATAGGATTCTAAAATTTCCATTGCCAAAGGTTCATCATCTACCAATAAACATTTTATTTTCATAGTCTTCAATTATTAGTATATAAGTACTATCCCGATAAGACTTGAAGTCGTACTTATTTTAACTTTAAATTATCTTTTTTATAAAAAATTGACTTTTCTTATTAGACTTTATTCACAAAACTAAATTCTATTACATAACTAACTGATAATGAAGATAGACAAAGCGGCTTCGCCGCTTTGTGAATAATGGCTATTCTACCAAAGCTAACCTTGACGGCTCTGCAACATTATCCAAATTTAGTTTGAGTACCACCAGAAAAGTGTCTGTCTCATTGAAAAGCTGCAATTCGTAAGCGTCTTTATACAATAAATCTAATCGTCGTCGAACGTTGGTGAGTCCGATGCCGTCGTGATGTTCTTTTTTTAAGATTCGATGTTTTGCTCCGTCAGGTTTACTATTTTCAACTTTCAAAGTCATTAAATTCCCTTTTATGGATAAGTTGATAAGCACCCAATTGTGTTCCGTTTTTTGAGAAACGCCGTGTTTGAAGCAGTTTTCTACAAAAGGTAAAACCATCATAGGCGCAATTTCTCGTTCGGGCTGCTCCACATTACAATGAAAATCTACATCGAGTCGGTCTCCGTATCTTAGTTTTTCAAGCGAAATATAATTATTGATAAGGTTGATTTCTTTAGCAATAGCAATCCGATTTTCGTTGCATTCATAGAGCATATAATCCAATAGTTCCGAAAGTCGGAGGACAACTTCGGGGGCTTTTTTAGAATTTTTGAGCGTAAGTGCGTAAAGGTTATTTAGGGTATTAAATAAAAAATGCGGATGAATTTGAGATTTCAAAAACTTCAATTCGGCTTCTAACGTGCGTTGAGCCAGTTCTTGTTGTTCTTTTTCTTTTCTATAAATGTGTTTTATCAGCTTTATCATCACCGCTAGTGCGGCTACAATATACATTCCCACTACCGATTTCAAAATCACAGAAGGCGTGATAAGCAATTGCTTATGGGTCTCTTCAAAAACCGATTGAATACCGAAGTAAAAAATGGTGCGCTGCAACAGTCCAAACACAATACAAGTCACCAATAAAATGCCTGCAAAGTGAATATAACGCTGTTTTAGCAGATAATTGGGAATTAAAAAATATAAGATGGCGTAAGTAAAAAGCATCTTGATGGGCAGCGATAGCAATATTTCCAGAAAAAGAATATTGGTAATCATCGTCGGTGCTGCCATATAAAAGTCCAAAAAAGAGGACATAACTCAACCAAAACACGACGTGCCATAGCACTCGATAACGAGATGATGTAAATTGCTGTAAAATATTCCGCATCTGTTATTGTGTTCTTTTGGAAAGATTGAATTTCTTTTGAATTTTCACTGCCTCTAAAAACAGCAAATTGCTGGCTAAAAATAGTAATTTGTAAATTTAGCATTTTTTAAAGACAAGATTAATCAAAGAAGATTGCTTATGGTAAGTTGGAAATTGCAACTTGGCTGACAGGAAATCAACAGTTATAGATAAAACGCATATAATCGAACCTCAAATGTATGAAAACGACTGTCAATAGTGTATTTCAGCGTTTCTGGCAGTTATCCGAAAAACTTCGTAGTTTATCGAAAA
>CALOED010000331.1:0-10790 GCA_942492005.1 uncultured Saprospiraceae bacterium | reverse complement strand
CAAAAATAGAAGAATAGAATTAAGTTGTCTAGCTTCGGAAAAGTGGCGAGCTTTTGAAAATGTATTATTAATGAAAAGATCTAGAATAGGGAAAAATGTTGGTACGGTAGTCTCACACCAAGAGCTGGGAAAGTTCGATCAAATTCTGGACGGTGGTGGCACAAGTGTGATACTGTAGAGCAATGGAGTACTGTATTAGCTGCATTGTGGTAGTCGTTCGCAATGGTATTTGATGCTGGTTTGTTTTTCAGTGTCAGGGTTGTAGTGCTGAAAATTTCTTCATTTATAAAAAAAACAAAATATTCATGGAAAATAATTAGTGTATTTCATACTGTGAGAAGCTAGAGCTAATGGGGCAAAAATACAAGATAATTACAGACAACAACAAGTATTGGGCGGTTTATTAAGGTACCAAAAAAAAAATTTTTATTAATGTTGTTTCACCTGAAATGTTTTCAGTATCATTAGCCAATTTCGAATGTGACTTTCAAGAAGTGTCAAAACATAGGCATTTTCAGAGCAAAACACAGCTGGTAAGGTTGAGATTAAAAAGCTTCAAGAAGGATATGCCAGAAAGTCAAGAGCAGAAACGACGCCAACGAGGCCTTGATTTGATAGTGGGAAAGGTATATAAATCTGCAGCCAGTTACGATAGGAATGTGAAGGAAAGGAATCAAAGCCAGTTATCAAAACATGACCACAGAAATCCAATATCAAGGATGGATAGCTTCTATTTACTGCTGAAACTTGATATGTTTCAAGACAAAAGAATAATGCTCGAGTACATCAGACAAAAGGTGTGTGTATCGATGCAAAAGTCACACAAAATCAGGAAGTTTGTTACTTGAATAAGTGCAGCATTCCAACAGTTTGGTTATTAGGTTTTACGAGTAATATGAGCAGCCAATTTTGATTAATGTTTAGTAAACATTTCTAAGTGTATCAAACCAATTGATGTTACTTTTTGTTGTAGAATAGTAAATGAAAAATGTAAGGTTTATTTATTTTTAAATCTACATTCAAATATATAAATATTCTACTACAAAATGAAAAGAGATCTACGTTCTTCAATTTCCAACTAGTCTACGAAATGGGATTGTGAGACGATTCTGTTTATATTTACATTTTATGCTCATGTTGTTAGAACTAAGAATGCTTATAAAACTTCAGGTTCTATAAATAGATTGTCCCAAGTGCACAACTTTCAAAATGTTTTTTTTTTTTTTTTTAATGATTATTTTATTAGAATAGCTACATGACTATGTGTCTTTTCTATGTTTTCTATGTGTTTTAAAAAATATACTGAATAGTTAGAAATATACTTTGTTCTCATCCTATAAATTGCTCCGCTCTCATCGGCTTATTTTGATTTTCCGAAAATACGTATTTTTTTTGAAAATGGAGATTCCACTCATTTATGTTACGCACTTCGATGTCCCTTATGGGACAATCTGTTTATAGAACCGTGAAATGAAGTTTATAAGCGTTCCGCTAGGAACAGCCTTAGTTCTAACGAAAAGGCTGTTCCTAGCAGAACGCCTAAAATACGTTTAAACTTTAAGCTATAAACAGAATGTCAGGACACCATTTTTGCGTAACATCATTTATTGATTGTCTCACAATCCCATTTGCAAACGTTGGTCACGCTCGAATCTCGCTAAGGCTAGTTGAATCAACTCATCTACCAATTGAGTTTGGTTTTTTCCAGAATGCGCCCACAACTGCGGATACATACTAATATTGGTAAAACCCGGCATGGAATTGATTTCATTGACAAAGATTTGATTGTCTTTTGTCAAAAATATATCAACACGCCCGAGCCCTTCGTGGCAAAGCGACTGAAAAGTACGAACGGCTAATGCTCGAATTTCGTTGGATAATTCTGCTTCAATCGGAGCAGGAATCAGCAAGGCCGCTCCTTCATCGTCAATATATTTGGCATCGTAAGAATAAAAATCGTGCTTCGGAATAATTTCGCCCAAAACGGAGGCTTGCGGATTTTCGTTGCCGAGTACAGCGCATTCAATTTCTCGCCCTTCTATGAATTGTTCCACAAGCACTTTATTATCAAATTTAAATGCTGCGTCCAATGCTGCGATATATTCCGCCTCATTTCTTACTTTAGAAACACCTACGGACGAACCCGCATTGGCAGGCTTCACAAACATCGGCACGCCCAAACGCTCCGCCACTTCGCTATAAGGGAATTTTGCTCGGTTGTAGTGCATCACACAGACGTAATCGCCAATCGGAATATCATCCGCTATCAGCAGTTTTTTCATCACATCCTTGTCCATGCCCACGGCTGTTCCCAAAACATCTGCGCCAACGTAAGGCACATTCAAGAGTTTGAGCATTCCTTGTACCGTTCCATCTTCGCCAAAAGGGCCATGCAGCACTGGAAAAATCACATCCACGCCACTTTGCAACGTTGCATTGCCCAATCCGACCAATTTCCCCGTTTCATCATCGTTCGGGACAATGAAGACTTCATCTCCAAAATCTTTTTGGATTTCTTCCTTCATTTTGCCTTCGGTCTTGCGGTCGAGGAGCATTTGATAAGCGTCATTGATATGCCAACTGCCTTGCTTGTCGATTCCAATCAAGACCACATCGTATTTGTCTTTATCAATGGCACGGATTACATTTTTAGCGGAAGCTATCGAAACTTCGTGTTCTGTGGATTTTCCTCCAAATAGAACGCCTACTCTCGTTTTTCTTTTCATTTTTTATTAGTAGAATATTTATATATTTGAATGTAGGTTTAAAAATAAATAAACCTTTTACATTTTTGAAGGGATTGTACTTAAACTTCATTTTTACTTATTCCTAAACCAAAAAAGTAGCGTATCAATTGGTTTGATACGCTACTTTTTTTATAAAAATGTTCACCTAAACTAATCCAAAATTGGCTGCTCGGCATTTGGCGGCAATACTTTCGTAAAACCTGCTTCTTCAAACTGTTGGATGATTCTTGCCTTTACCAATTCAAATTCTTTATGCGCTTCTATGATTTTTGGCGATTTCTTTATAGCATCAATAAACGCTGCTTCTGCCTTTCTTTTTGAAGAATTGATATTATCAGGCGTGATATTTCTTTTCTTCACGCAGTTACTCTCTTCAATAAACATATCTTGCTTTTTGGAAGTTTCCACGTAAGTGACACCCAAATCATCGGAGATATAATATTCTTTTTTATTCACATCCACGTAGTAAGTCGAGCTATCCGTCAGCACTTGATATTGGATTTCTGCATTGGTCGTATGAACGATGTAGCCTGGTTCGCACCATACCACATTCCTATCGTAACTGGTGCGAGAAGTATCGTTTACTTCTACCTTTCCCACTATCAAATCAAATGCTATTTTGAACTCTCCCTCGTTGAAAATTTGCGTCGTTTCGCCTTCTTTGACCTCTCCTAGAATATCAAATAATTCATCTTCTGATATAACGCCCGTCATTACTAGCACTACATAAACTGCCCCTATGAGTAATAACGTATTGATGATTGATTTCATTTATCTATTTTTTCTTGCTTTAAAATTAAGAAAATATAAAATATAGACCAACTGTTGAGCAAGCAAACTTTTAATCCTCAACCGCTCATTTCTACCGAAACAGTGTTTTGCCTTTTAAAATAAAGCTGTCTAAATGCCATTTGTCCCATGTTTTTGGCAAAAATAGCAAGGTCGCTAATAGCACCGTTCGGGGAAAAACATGGCTCAAATCCCATATTGGAGACGCAACTCCATGACCAAAAGTAACAATGATAAGTACAGAAGCCAAAGCCAATAACGCCCATTTTCGGAACAAACCAACGGTCAATAAAAGACCAGCAAAAAGTTCTACAAACGAAGTATAATAAGCCGTAGCCCACAAAAGCGAGCTTGGCAAATGCGCTTCGTAGGATTGAAAGACATTCTGATAGAGTGCATCCATGCCGTAATTCATCACCTTGCCCCAGCCTTGCATCAAAAATATTAAGCCTAAAACGACTCGCAGTGTAAATGCGCCTAACGTTCTATTTTCCATGAATGTTTTGTTTTTTTTATAAATGGAAAATTTTCCACTTGCGTATAATTTCTAACCCACAGCACTGAAAAATGCTTTCAGCTTTTTTTCATCCAAATGCCCATTAGTGCGAACGCTGCTACAAAGGTCAAGCCCAAAAGGCTGCACAATATCCATTGCTCTTTTGGCATTATCCGTACTGATGCCGCCTGCGAGAAATACAGGAACAGTCAGACTTTCCCGAATAGCACGACTGATTTCCCAGTTGTGAGTTTTGCCCGTGCCGCCTAGCGTTTTTATTCTAAGATTAGGATTGCCCGAGTCCAGTAGGATGGCATCTGCGTGTTTTGATGCTTGAATAGCTTCATCAATCGAGGCTTGATTCAATACATGAATGACTTGCACTAGCTTGACGGTAGGCAATGCCGTTCTGATATCTTGATGCGTTCCGATAGCTATTTTATCTACCATCTGAATCGTAGATGTATTTACTTTTTGATGATGTTCAATGATAGTTTGGCTATTGGTTTCGCTAGTCAGCAAAAAAGTAGCAATCGGAGGAGGCGTATTTTTGGCAATATGGCGAATCAATACATCGCTAATCACGCCAGGTCCACTTGGCATTTTTCCGACTAAACCTAGTGCATCGCAGCCGCAATTGATGGCAAGTTGCGCTTCTTCGAGGCTACTGATGCAGCATATTTTTATTCTAGGTCTTTTCATTTATAGTTAATAATACATTTTCAAAAGCTCATACATACTTCCGAAACTAGGCGCAAGCACCAATTCTATTCTTCTGTTTTTTGCCTTGTTTTCAGGCGAGTCGTTCATCACTACGGGGTCAAATTCGGCTCTTGCAGAAGGCACGACTTGTTGCGGATACACGCCACCTTTGATAAGGAATTGAGCAATATTGGCAGCTCTTTTGGCTGTAAAATCCCAATTGTTGCGGCTTTTGCTGTCATCCGAATGCGTTTCGATATATACTTTGTAGCTTTGGTTTTGGTTGATAACGTTTGCAATTGACATCAAAGCGATTTCGCCATCTTTTTTGAGTGTCGTAGCTGTTCCGCTAAATAAAATATTTTCGGGAACAACGATTCTTACCTGCCCATCTTTTGCAATATATTCCACATCTTTACCTTCAAAACCAGCTACGGCAGCAGCAGAAGACATTCTAAGGCTTTTGATGATTTGGTTTTGGTCGTTGATGAATTTCTCAACTTTTTTGAGTTGAGTAGAAGATTTGTCAAAGCCTTCCGACTTGGATTTGAGTTCGATTTGCGTTTTCTTTAGCTCTCTTTCCAACTGACTGATGCGCTTATCTTTATCATCAATATTACTACTTTGCTTGTTCATTTCTTTGAAAAGCTGGGCTTGCGCATAAGCACTATATTCTTCGAGTTCTTGTTTTTGGTCCAAGCAGATACGGTACAATTCATTGGCATTTGCGGTATCTTTTTCTAGTCCAATGATTTGTTGTTTGAGTTTCAAAACGTTGGTTTCAGCAGTAAATAAGCTGTTTTCAGTGGCTTTGTATCTGCTAGAAGAAACGCATCCTGCAAAGGTCATTGCGATAAAAGCAATAACTGCAAGTAGATATAAATTTTTCATAGGTGGTTAAATTGTGCGATGAATGATGAAGACTCGATGGAAAGTTTTTTTTATGGAAAAACGTTTGCGTATTACTCCATTAACTATTCCAGAACAAGTCAAGTTTTTGTAATTTGTAAGATGCAAAAATACGAGTAAAGTCACCTATGGCAAAATCTTATTGATATAATGTTTCGTTGGATTGAATGGAGTAGATAGATTTTCAGACTTAGAATACCGTCTAATATTAAAAATCAAAAAGGATTGATTATTTATTCCAACAAAAAACCGTAAGCCGCCACCATTTTATGAAAAATATAAGTATTGTCATAAATACCTGCGAAGGCTTCCGAGCCTGGCCCATAGGCGAATACAGGAATCATGGTAGCCGTATGATAATCGGTAGTGAAACCCGTCACGAAGTTGTCCATAGTAGAACCATAATTGAGGGAATAGCCGCCCGTTTCGTGGTCGGCAGTTACAATGACGAGGGTATTGCCATCGGCTTCCGCAAAATCCATGACCTTTCCGATAACGTCATTAAAATCAAGCATTTCATTGATAATATATTCCGAGTCATTGTTGTGTCCGCCCCAGTCTATTTGTGCGCCTTCTATCATCAAAAAGAAGCCATTATTGGAACGAGGTTTTAGGAAATTGATAGCAAAATCGGTAGCAAAAGGCATATAATCACGGTCTTGTTCTACGGTGAGGGGATGCCCAGAAGCGGTAAAATAGACCAAATTTTTCTTGGGTTCTAGCTCAATAGCATCGAGTTCAACATCCATAAAGCTGCGAACCTGATAGCCTTTTTTTTCGAGTTCTTTGGAGATATTGCGCTTGTCTTCTCTGCTTTCAAAGTGTTTTTGTCCGCCTCCAATGAGCAAATCCAAATCGGTTTTGAGAAAGTCAGCAGCTATTTCTTCCATCATATTTCGCTTATTCTGATGGGCGATGAATGAGGCAGGAGTAGCGTGCGTAATAGAAGAAGAAGAGACCAAACCCGTGGCTAGTCCGTTTTCTTCGGCTATTTCAACGATATTTTTAACGGGTTCTTTATCAGGATTTAGACCTATTGCGCCATTGTAGGTTTTTACGCCACTAGCAAAAGCAGTAGCACCTGCCGCAGAATCTGTTATCAGATTATTGGAAGCGTGTACTTTGATGAGTCCGATGGTTTTGAAACGCTCCAAATGAAGGTGATTGCCATTCGCATACATTCCCGCAGTGATTTGAGACAAGCCCATTCCGTCCCCAATGAGCAAGATGATATTTTTGGGTTTTTCTGCGATAGACTCTCCAAGGTGTAAATTTTCCGTCGCAGACGGTGTCGTATTACAGCTTGCCGAAAGTAGTATAAAGAATACAAAAAAGAGCTTATTGGACATTAGAGCGTAGTTTAGAAAATACTAATTGAAATATTTTTTTGAAGAATTGTTTTTGATTTATAGTTACTTAGCCAATTTATTTTAAAACCATCAGCAATTCCCCACTATGACGTTATCAATTGCCCCGCATCTTTAGTACGGGGTTATATTACAAAAGTTAAAACCCAAAAACTTGTCAATTTTTCAATCCCCACACTGAAGATGCGGAGCTATTGATTTTCCATAGTGGGGAATTGCTGTAAAACCATACAAAAAATAGGTTCTTTTCGTAGCTTCTTTGACATTTTTTTTCAACCTGTCTGCCGACAGCAGGCACAATTGACACGTATAAAAATAGTTTTAAAATATTTCTATGTGCCTATTAGCCATTATTCACAAAGCGGCGAAGCCGCTTTATCTATCTTCATTATCAGTTATGTAATAAGATTTAGTTTTGTGAATAAAGCCTATTGTGTTTAATATATTTTTGAAAGACAGCCGAAGCAAATTTACAGAATTAGCTTAACTATTTTTATAAAAAACTAAACCAAAGTATAACGATTGCCGGGCAAAGATTTGATAATTCCTTTAAATTCTAATCCCAACATCAGTGCCGCCAATTGGCTAGTAGAATATTGAAGTTGAAAAGTTAGTTTATCGGTGGTGATGTCTTCGTTCGTGCGTAGCAATTCTACAATTGCCCGTTCTTCGTCAGATAATCCCACGAATAATTGACGTTGAACGGATTTTTCGTCACTTTTTGACTTCTCCCAACGCATGATATATCCAATGTCAGCCGCACTTTCGAGCAAAAAGGCTTTGTGTGTTTTGATAAGATGATTGCAACCTTTGGAGTATTCGTCGCCTAGCCTTCCTGGTACTGCAAACACGTCTTTATTGTATTCATTCGCAATGTGAGCCGTTATCATAGAACCGCCCGATTGTTTAGTTTCTATTACAATAACGGCATCGCTCATGCCAGCTATTATCCGATTTCGAGCAGGAAAATTAGGAGCGTCGGGTTTTGTTCCGCTTGTAAATTCTGTAATCAAGCCGCCTTTTTTAAGCATTTTTTCGGCAATGCTTCGATGCGTAGAGGATAAATTCTATCCAGCCCATGCCCCAAAACGCCAATAGTAGGAATGTCGAGTTCTACACATTTTTTGTGGGCCGTAATATCAATGCCGTAAGCCAAACCGCTATTGATGGTCACGTCGTATTGTTTTAAATCTTCAATGAGTTTTTCGCAAAAAGCCTTTCCCAACGGTGTAGCTTTTCGAGTGCCGACTATGGCTATGGTGCGCCCTTCATTGAGGTTGGCATTTCCTTTTTTGTACAAAATGATAGGCGAATCGTCGTAGTGTTTTAAGCGTTGCGGATAGTCTTTGGCGAGGTAATGAAGGGCTTTGATATTGTATTTTTCAATAAAATCAAGCTCGGCTTGTGCGGCTTCAAAATCCTTAAAAGCTAGAATATTATCAGAAATTTTTTCGCCAATGCCTGGTATTCTTTGCAATTGATGCCTTGTGGCTTTGAAGACTTCCTTTGCACCACCGCAATGACTGATGAGTTCTTTGGCATTTTTAGAACCAACGAGTTTGATTTGTTTGAGCGCAATGAGGTATAATAAATCGTCCATGATAGGTCGCAATGAATGAGTGAGAAAATGAATAAATGAGAAAATGAATGCGGAAACATTTATTTAACTCTAAACAATGTTAGTCATTTTTAATTAAAATCTCAAATAGAATATCGACTAATATTGACGGTACTTTCTAACGCCTCATCAGTAGCTAAACATTCAATAAGTTGTGTGGCCCAATATGGGGCAATTGATGCGCCTTTTGTTCCCATTCCATTAAATAAAACCATATTTTGAAACTTCGGATGCCTGCCAATCAGTGGTCGCCTATCGGGGACAGTTGGGCGAATAGCGGCTTTATGCGCCACGATTTCAAAAGGAATAGAGAGTATCTGTTGGAGTTTTTCGACTAAGGTTTGGTAGCCTTTTTCGGAAGGTTGGGTGGTTTCAAAATCATTAAAATAAGTAGAACCCACCCAGTAGGTTTCATTGCCGAGCGGTACTAAAAAGAGGCGTTGCTTAATGATTTTGGCAGCGTTGAGGTTTGGAATTTTTGCAATTAGTACTTCGCCTTTGTTGCCTTGCACGGGCAAATAATTAAAAAATGGATTGGTTTGCACGCCAATGCCTTCACAAAAAATAACTTTACGAGCCTTAATATTTTTATAAATAACGCCTTCTGTGCTCATTTTCAAGGCAGCATAATCGAATTTTTCTTCCAAATATTCTTCTCTTTTTATCAAATATGAATGAAACAGGTGCAAGAGTTCGTTGATATTCACTCGACCGCCGCCTGCTACTTCGCCATAGCCAAAAGCGGGTTGAATGGCATTTTGATAAGCACCTAAGTCCGTTTCTTCTTGAATATATTGCTGATAAGAAGGGACATCGCTACGGACGAACCAGTTGTTTTCGTCTTTATTATTGGAAAATGCTCGAATGATATTTTTAGACTGAAAGAAAGGAGCGTTTAAAATGTCGGATAATTCCTGATACGTTTCGATGGCAGTAGGGAGCAATTCATCCATCATCCAACTCTTGACGAATTTCCTGCCCGTTATGGGATTTATCAAGCCTGCGGATACTTTTGAGGCCGTAAATGGTTTATCTTGATTAATCACCATCAAAGATTTACCTGCTTTTTGAGCCGCAAAAGCCAACATGGTTCCTGCTATACCTTGCCCTACTATGATGAAATCTTTTTGTATCATAAGTTTTTGAGTACTTCTTTATCTGCTTTTTTTAGTTTAGCTACCACCAAATCATAAGAATGATCAGTGAGTTCTATAATCATTTCGTCGGATAGTTCGCCTTCGAGCGTCACTGTGTTCCAATGTTTTTTACTCATGTGATAGCCCGGCTGAATATCAGGATATTCTTCTCTCAATTCGATAGCTCGTTCGGGGTCGCATTTGAGGTTAGCTGTCGAAGGTTGATGATTTAAACCCGTGAGCGCAAACATTTTATTCATTACTTTAAATACCAATGTCACATCATCAAAGGGAAAACCTTCCGTCACGCCTTTTTTTGACAAACAATAATCTCTAAAGGTTTCGATGTCCATGAGTTGTTATTTTAAATTTGAAAACAAAGCGTAGAAATAAAAGTCAAAGTGTTTTTTTGCTAAAATATTACTGAATATCCCACACCAACCCCATTCCTAAGCTATGTTGGCTCATTCGGATAGATGGTATAAGAGACGACTGTAAAGGTACAGGATTGCGTCTATAATTGTATAAATCTACTGCCTGATAGAGATTTTTATTTAAATTTCGAGAAGAAATATAAAGGAACGCCAGGCCTGCGAAATCGGCGATTAAGCCGGCTCTTACTGCCGTTCGGTTTTCTTTAGAAAGACCATATAGTATAGTACTTGCGCCAGCTATCATCGTAAAATTGGAAGCTATTGCAACACCTTGATTGACTTTATAACGTCGAAATGCGTCTTGTGCGCCATCGTTGCCTTCAAAATAAGGTGCGATGTTTTCGCCCAAAAAACCAACTGATTGAAAAGCATTAGATGGGCTTGCTCGAAATTCCCAACCTGTACCAAATGGAAAAACTTCTAAATATTCTGCACTCAAGCTATTTTGTGCGTTCGTCGATGACACGCATCTAGTAGGATAATTATTAAAAATTGAATTGTTTGTTCATCATCTTTATTTTATTGTATTGGTATTAAATGAGTGATAAAAACAAACGTATTAGAAAAAACATATGTGTTATTAATATACGTT
>CALOED010000330.1:0-9608 GCA_942492005.1 uncultured Saprospiraceae bacterium | reverse complement strand
TTTTAACATTTTGTTGCAGAAAAATTGATTCTAAATTTTTTGCCAACGTTGCGTAAAATATCCATCAATGAATCTTTCAAATGGATATAAGACTGATATGCTGAAAACGGAAGCCATTCATACTTGATTTTCCGCCATAAAATTTCTATCTTATTCAGTTCTGGAGAATACGCTGGAAGAAGAATCACACACAACCCTTTTGAACACCATTCCTCCCATTTTAGCTCCATTTTCTCTGATGTATGTATTGGGGCTCTGTCCAAAAATACCACTGTATCTTTCTCTATCTTTTTGCAAAAATCGTCCATGCACGCTATCACGATATCTGAATCAATACTGTTTTCAAATACATACGGGCAAAACTCATTTGCTTTTGAAAAAAATCCCAACACATTGATTCGTTTGCTCTTTTCCGAGGGGATTTCAATCGTTTTCCCTTTTTCTTGCCAAGCATAAGGAACTGAAGGTTCCAAGGTAAATCCTGCTCCATCAAAATAAGAAAGGTCAAGATTTCCTGCCTCTTCTCGTTTTTCCAATATCTCTAATGTTTCCTTCATCGCTTGGAATTCTTCTTCGTTTCTTTTCGATTTCAAGCTCTTTCTGACTCTTCTCCAAGTCCAATCTTTTTTTTAAGAAGCTTTTTGAAAGTAGTTGGACTAATGGTTTTACCCGTTTTTTCCTCTAATCTATGAAGAATTTTTTTCTGGTTTCGAGGTTCTTTCTTAGCAATTTCGACGAGCAAATCTTTTCCTCAGAAGAAAGTATTGAAGGGGCTCCAGAACGGGGAAGATCCTCAAGGGCAGGGTTTCTAGTTTTTTCCCATTCGTCAATCCAGTCAGAAACAGTTTGTCGAGTAAGAAGAAAAGCTTCCGCAATTTTTTGCAACGGAACACGAGCAGAACTGAGTAAGATGATAGAAGCGCGAAGGCGAGTTCTTGAGGAAGAATGATGAAGGAGAACGTCTTTTAGTTGATAGGTTTCTTCATCAGATAAAGCAGAGACAAATTTCATAAGTACTCTAATTTTTTCAATATACCCTTTAAAATTTTTTGGAATCCTATAAAATGATTTTATCAAATGTTTCGTTTATTTCCAGTAAAAAAATGTTTGAAAATTTTAGGTCAAGTACTTATCCTTGTGGTTTCGTCTGCCTTGCCTTTTCCATTTCTAGATTTAGGAAAGCATATTTTACTAAAAATTTTGCTAGAAAATTTCAACGATTTGGAGTAAAATCAAATATTTGTTAAGCTTTCTTCGTTTCTCGATAAAAAGGAGTGCAAATGACCATTAAAGAAATACTCCTACGGAAAATTAGTGAAGTTCCTGATACAGAACCTGTTTTAAAAGAACTGTTGGAAATTCTTGAGACAAAAGACTCCACTCCTCAGTTCTAAGGACGACCATTGATTAGCCCAGATGAGGCCAAACAAATTGATTGTGATTTGCCGCTAGAACCAGAATGGGAACTTCAATGGAATGAAAAGTCTCCTTTGAGAATTCAACTTTACGAAATTTATTTGGTTCGAATAGAATACCGTTTGTGTCAAGATATTCGACCTTGTATTGTGATTGCTCCTCCATCAAAAGATTTGGTAAAAATTGCTCGAATTTCTTCGGCTTTAGACCTTTACAATCAAGGTTTAGATTTTTGGCTTGATTCTACATCCGATGAATTTTTGCAAACGGGCTTAAAAAGACTTCCTACATTTCATGCGAAAAGTTTTTTGAAGTAAAATTGTCTGAATTTGGCAAAAAACTTGGAGTTTTGACAGGAGAGTTTGCGAAAAATTTTGAGAAATGGCTTGGTTAATAAAACAGAATTTTAGTGTGTGCAAAATCGTTGCAATAAAAATGTATGAAGCTAAAACTGTTTGAATCGGTTCGTAGCGGTAGCGAACGCGAGTAAACGTAATAAGGGTATGCAGTCGGACTCTACGACGACAGTTTTTTTGCTCAGAAACGATGAGACTGCAACGATTTCCATTCGCCGCTGATACCCTAGGGGGCGAGTGCTGATTGTTTTTTTCTTTTTTTTAGTTTTTTCGTGTCAGTTTGCTTGGCTTTATGTAGGCGTTATTTTGTTGCGAAAATGTTTTGTTTCGGGTCGTGGTGGCCTTTTGGACGCGAACAGCCTAACAAGGGTATGCAGTCGGACTCTACGACGACAGTCTCTTTGCTTTTAAGCTTTCAGACTGCGGTCGATGTTGGCTCGCCGCTGATACCCGAGGCCGTTAGGCCGTTGGCGTGGCTTCGCAGTGAAAGGGTGGCCAAAAAACTGAGTAAAAAAAACATAAAAATAAAAATAGTTTTCTACTCTGAGAAATAAATCTTTTAATTCTCAAAAAAAGTGGAAGGTCTTTATTCTAAGAATAGCTTCTAAATAGAGCCCGCAATAAAAAGTTAAATCGTCTTTTTAAAAAAAATAATACTTTCCCGAAAATTAAATAAAAGACTTTCCTTGTAAAATTATCTATGATAAAATGTTAATTTATTATCCGTTTTCGAGGAGAAACAAATGTCTCAAAAAAATTTTATTGTTGTTCTTGTGATTTTATCTTTTGCGATTATTATTTATTTCTATTCTTCAACTTCCCAAAACACGTTATTGCCTGAAGAAACACGAAAAAAACAAACACTGCCTTCAAATTTTTCAGAAGAAACTTCTATTCTAAAATCTGAGCTTCAATCTCAAACTTCCATTTTCGTGAAGAAAGAACCTTCTAAATCTCAGCAGGAAAAACCTCTCCATGAAAATCCTAAATCTGTTGAATCAAAAAAATCGAAATATCTTTTGAAAGTAGATACCACGATCAAACCTGAAGATTCAGCAAAAGTAAAGGAATTCAAAACTATTTTAGAGACAAAGCGAATAGATTTTACTTCATTGGATATGCCATTTGTTGAGGTATTTCATGTATTTGAAGCATTAGTAGGAATTCCGATGATTATTGATACTGAAATTGAAGACGACTTGAATCGAGTACTATCAATAGAAATCAAAGAGGGGCAAGCGGGTAAGATTCTCAACACTTGTCTTATGGTGAATGATTTTGTGTACTTTTATGAAGAAGATGGAATCCACATTACAAAAGTAAAAGTAAACGATATCACTTTTTTAGATGACTATAAAAATGGAGAAGAAGTGATGAACGAACTTTTTCCCCAGTTAGATGCAGCAAAACGAGAATATCTTCAACAAACAATTCGACTTCAAAGTTATTTTAAGAACATTGATATAAACGAGTCACAAAAACTTGGAATAAGCTATTTAAGGGGAGAAGAATCAAAAGCGAGAGAACTTTTAAATCCAGGAATAGATGAAAACACCCGAAATGAGATGGTAAAAGAGATACTGGCTCGGTTTTTTTATCAGTATTTTAATTTGCTGACAAAAGAACAACAGCAGAAGCTTGCAAAAGCGATTTTAGAGAAATTCAAATTCTGATAAATGTTGAAAATTAAGGCGAATGCTTTTAATCCGTAAGCAGCGCTCGCCTCCGTGTTTAAATCCTGAAGCTTTGCAGTAATTGAAAAATGTGAAGCGAAGTGACAGGTGTTTTGGCTTTTGGAAAATGAGAGAATTGGCTTTTTTATTTTTTTTTTGATTTTGCGGTAGAGAAGTGTGTTCGTTTTGGCGTAAACGGTTTGAATTGAATCGTAGCGGCAGGGAGGGCAAGTAAACGTAATAAGGGTATGCAGTCGGACTCTACGACGACAGTTTCTTTGCTCAGAAACGATTAGACTGCAACGATTTCCATTCGCCGCTGATACCCTAGGGGGATAGTGCCTGATTCTTTTTTTCTTTTTTTTAGTTTTTTCGGGTCAGTTTGCTTGGCTTTACGTAGGCGTTATTTTGTTGCGAAAATGTTTTGTTTTGGGTCGTAGTGCCTTTTGGACGCGAACAGCCTAACAAGGGTATGCAGTCGGACTCTACGACGACAGTCACTTTGCTTCAAAACTTTCAGACTGCGGTCGATGTTGGCTCGCCGCTGATACCCCGGGCCGTTAGGTTCATGGGCTCATTCGCAGCGCTGATTTGGCGAACAATTTAAATTTACGAACTCAGAATGCTTTCCGTATGCGGAAGTGACTCACGAAACGAAAACGAATGATTTGCGAAGTGTTTCATTTTTTTAATCATGGCGGATAAAATAAAAACCAATATTTTTCGAATGTCAAACCGCATTGAAAGCTTTTGGTGGTTATTTTGTCGCGACGAATCCTTGGTCAATCGAGTGTTGGTGCGTAAGAGCCATTGGCACTAGTGGGTAAAACGGGTTTTGTTGCGTAACCAATTTGTTTTTATTTTGAAGTGTAATTTTCCAGAGAACGAACGAATTCCAGCAGGCCTCAGTTCATTTCGTTTCAAAAAATGCATTTCTTTTTTTTGTTTTCATGGGCCTACTTCCATTCGGCTACGCGTTGTAATTTGTGTAATTATTTTGCCCCAGAAATGCGATCACTGCAGAGGGTGGTTTAGTCCTGAAAAATTTGCCGTAGAAGTGGCGAGCGCAATCAAAGTCAAGTTCGGAAGCATCTCCGTGTTTGAAAGTTGGTGTTGTTTTTATTTTTTTTAGGTTTAAGTTCGGAAGGTGATTCCAGAATGAAACAAATCAAGGGTTTGGAAGCGATATTCAGAAAAATGATCGTTCTATTTGTTTTTTTCTGGTTTCGTTTGCTTTAAAGTGTTCGCAACGGGTGAGGTTTCCAACAGGGCGAAGGCTTTTTGTTTCAGGTCGTGTACCAGGTCGAAAGCTTAAACCTAACATGGGTATGCAGTCGGACTCTACGACGACAGTCCCTTTGCTTTTAAACGGTTAGACTGCAACGATTTTGGCTCGCCGCTGATACCCTGGGCCGTTAGGTTCATGGCTCATCCGCAGCGTTGATTTGCCGAGAGAATAAAGAGAATAAAGGATAGAAATGAAAGACTGTAAATGGGGGCACCAAAGGCTTTAAATTTGCGTTAGAGCGAAAAGGCTATCCATGCCATAGGTTTTAATGGGGGGGACAGAGAAGGCTTAAAATTTGCGGTAGAGCGAGAAAAGGCTATCCATGCGAGAGGTTTATTTTTTTATTTTTGTAGTTAAAAAGAAACGAGAAATGCGGTATGGTTGCCGCGAATGAAAGGTTTCTGGCTGGGTTTGAGCTGAGATCCTTGGTAATGTGTGTTGCATCTACACTCCATGAGGGATTCGCTAGACTGGGTGTGAAGCAACACTTTGTGATCATTTTATGAATTTGTTTGCCTGAGAAACAACGAAATTCAATACGCTGGTATATTGCGGATAGAATTTCTGCTACGCTTGAAATTTGAAAGGAATGCCGCCCGAGGAAATGCGAAGTGGCAGTATTTATGAGGTTTGAAGCGAAGTGACCGCTATAAAATTTCTTTTCAATCTCGTTTTGTTTTTAAGAATTATTCGGGCAAAAATACTCTTTGTGTTGATTTTGTTTTTTTTGGAAAGAACGCTTAGAATTGAAAAGGGTAAGAAGCTTATTTTTCTTTTCTTTTTGTTTATAGATTTTAAGGTTTCGGTTTGTGTGCGTGTTTTGGTGGGTGTGAAAGCTTGTTGTTTCGGGTCGTGTACCAGGTCGAAAGCTTAAACCTAACATGGGTATGCAGTCGGACTCTACGACGACAGTCCCTTTGCTTTTAAACGGTTCAGACTGCAACGATGTTGTCTCGCCGCTGATACCCTGGGCCGTTAGGTTCATGGCTCATCCGCAGCGTTGATTTGCCGAGAGAATAAAGAGAATAAAGGATAGAAATGAAAGGCTGTAAATGGGGGCAGCAAAGGCTTAAAATTTGCGTTAGAGCGAAAAGGCTATCCATGCCATAGGTTTTAATGGGGGCAGAGAAGGCTTAAAATTTGCGGTAGAGCGAAAAGGCTATCCATGCGAAAGGTTTATTTTTTTTATTTTGTAGTTAAAAAGAAACGAGAAATGCGGTATGGTTGCCGCGAATGAAAGGTTTCTGGCTGGGTTTGAAGCTGAGATCCTTGGTAATGTGTGTTGCATCGACACTCCATGAGGGATTCGCTAAGCTAGTTGTAAAGCAACACTTTGTGATCATTTTATGAATTTGTTTGCCTGAGAAACAACGAAATTCCATGCGCTGGTATATTGCGGATAGAATTTCTGCTACGCTTTAAACTTGAAAGAAATGCCGCCCGAGGAAATGCGAAGTGGCAGTATTTATGAGGTTTAAAGCGAAGTGGCCGCTAGAAAATTTTTTTCAACCTCGTTTTGTTTTTAAATATTATTCGGGCAAAAATACTCTTTGTATTGATTTTGTTTTTTTTGGGAAGAACGCTTAGAATTGAAAAGGGTAAGAAGCTTATTTCTCTTTTCTTTTTGTTTATAGATTTTAAGGTTTCGGTTTGTGTGCGTGTTTGGGTGGGTGTGAAAGCTTGTTGTTTCGGGTCGTGTACCAGGTCGAAAGCTTAAACCTAACATGGGTATGCAGTCGGACTCTACGACGACAGTCCCTTTGCTTTGAAACGGTTAGACTGCAACGATGTTGTCTCGCCGCTGATACCCTGGGCCGTTAGGCCGTTGGCGTGGGTTCGCAGTGAAAGGTTGGCCAAGAAACTGAGTAGAAAAAAATAAAAAATAATAACGCTTGACCGTATTATCGTTTTACGTTATTATGTAATAATGATTCGAGAATTCAAATGCAAAGAGACAGAAAAGCTCTTTTTCCGTCACTTTTCTAAAAAATTGCCCCAGTCTATCTATCAAGCTTCACGTGAAAAGCTTGAACTTTTGGAAGCTGCTGGAACGTTTGGAAGAACCTTCGTATCCCCCTTCCTTCAAATCAGCTTGAGAAGTTGGTGGGATCGCGAAAAGGACAATATAGCAGTCGTATCAATGACCAAAGGCGTGTGTGTTTTAAATGGAACAATTCTGAAGCCTCTGCTGTTGAAATTGTTGATTATCACTAGAAAGTTTTATGATGAAAATAGCCTAAAAATTACCTCCTATTCACCCAGGAGAAATTCTTTTAGAAGAGTTCTTGAAACCTCTCAAGCTCAAAAAAAGTCAGTATCGGGTAGCGAAAGAGATTCATGTTCCTCCACGTAGAATCAATGAAATTGTTTTACAGAAACGGGCGATCACTCCAAGCACAGGATTGCGATTATCAAAATATTTTGGTCTGTCCGAAAAGTTTTGGCTCAAAATCTACAAATGCGATATGATTTAGAAATAGAGAAAGAGCGTTTAGAAGAATTTCTTGAAAACGAAATCAAAGTATTTTCGGGCAAATGTAAAAAAAAAATGAAGATGTATTTCGTGTTCTTTTGTAATGGCAATAAGAATTATATACCGTTATAATAGAGTGCTTTTCTGTATTTGTATGGGTAAGCTGCTGGTTAGAAGATGGGGTTCAAATGAGCATTCAGTATAAAACAGACTTTATGTTTATCGCTCTATCTCAGAAGAAGATAACCTCTCTACCATTTATGATCTGTTTGAAAAACCTCCTTCTTCCACTCCAAGAAAAACAAAAATCGATTTCGAGAAAACAGCAGTTCTTATCTGAAATTGGGTTTTAGGTTTTTTCTCAGTTCTTCCTTGCAACAAAACGGTTTGAAACAACATTTTTTATTTGATTTTGCTCAAGAAAAGTATGTTCGTTTTGCGTAAACGGTTTGAATTGAATCGTAGCGGCAGGGAGAGTAAACGTAATAAGGGTATGCAGTGCGGACTCTACGACGACAGTCTTTTTGTTTGCTCAGAAACGATTAGACTGGCAACGAAAAATTTCCGTTCGCCGCTGATACCCTAGGGGGACTAGTGCCTGTAAAATCTTTTTTCTTTTTTTTTTTTTTTTTTTCGGGTCAGTTTGTTTGGCTTTACGTGAGCGTTATTTTGTTGCGAAAGTGATTTATTTCGGGTTGTGGTGGCCTCTTGGACGCGAACAGCCTAACAAGGGTATGCAGTCGGACTCTACGACGACAGTCTCTTTGCTTTTAAACGGTTAGACTGCAACGATTTCCGCTCGCCGCTGATACCCCGAGGGTGTCGAATAATTAGATTTAAAGTGACGAGTCCTCCTTTGAATAAGATTTTTTTATAAATTTCACTGTTGCATTTTTAGACTACAAAAATCGACTTATTTTCAGATTTATCGATAGATTTTTCTAAATTAAGCCCATTTTGAGACTTTTCTATGTGCTCTCCTAATTGACCAGACTTCTTCCGTAGTTCGATATTTTCTCGATGTTATGCACTATACAATACATTAACTATTGAATATTGGGTTTTACTTTCGTATAAGGCAAGGCGTTTCGAGTGTGCCAATATTGTTGTTTTTTGTTGTTTTTTCTTTTTTTGTTTCAACATTTGATTTGATGTTCGCTTGTATGAAGCGTTAGGTTTGCTTAACTGTTTCGGCTGTGCCGCTACGCAAATCGCGTGTCTAACAAGGGTATGCAGTCGGATTCGACGACGACAGTCTCTTTGCTTTTAAACGTTTAGACGTATCCGTCCGGTAAAGCCGTCAGAAAAAAAAATTTTCGTTTTTCTCAGTAAAAAATAGGCGCATGAAGGATCTAGTTTGAAAATAAATTCGTTGATTTTTTCTGCAACACTCCTTTGTCTTATTGTTTTTGGAAATAAAAAATCCTCACACTCCGTTAAAGAGTTGAGGATTCTTGATTTTTTTGGTTTTAGTAGCGCTTAAAAGTTGGTGGCAAATGCTCGTATTTGTTCTCTCATTGCATAAGGCGTTAGCTTCTCTGGCGCTTCTCCATTCAATAATCCTATTGTTGATTTCTCCAAATAATCTCTCGGGTCTATCCTCAGCTGACGACAACTTTCTATCAAGGAATGACACAACGCCGCCCATTCTCCTCCATCTTCACTTCCTATAAACAAATAGTTTTTTCTCCCGATCACACAACCCTTGATGTTTCCTTCCATCTCGTTGTTGTCTATCGGCAATTCTCCATCCGTGAGAAACACTTTTAGTCTTTCTTCTAGGTTATGTGCATACGAGAGCGCTTTCCCCAATGCACTTTGCGGAGGGTGTTTGCCGCTATTCCATTCCTCGAAGATCGTTTTCAGGATTGAATCCATGAGGGGTTTTGACTTCTCTTGTCTCAATTTTCCCCTCTTTTCATAGAATTCGGCTTCGCTCCACTTTTCCTCTTGATATTGCGCTTTTAAGTTTCTCTCCAAACGATACACTTCGTCGATTTGCTCCACCAGCGACTTAGCTAACGCTTCTTCTTTATAAAGCGCTACAAACTTCCTTCTCACATGTGCAAGACACGCCATCAGTACGATCAATAGCGTACTCAGAAAGCTCACTTCCTCTTTTTGTGTTCGCTTCTTCTGACCTTTCATCGCCGTGACATAAGCGGGGTCTGCATCTGCCATCAGGTAGCCTTCCCAGGTTATTTTCTTCTCCTTGGCTCCTGAAGATTCGTTCTCTTCCAGGTATCCAAATTCCTCGAAGACTTTCAGGATTTCCTTGTGACTCTTGGTTTTTCCCCAGGTAAAGTAACAACCTCTCGTGTTTCTATACCCCCAAAACTGGGTTTGCTTCATCTTTTCTTTTTGAAGCCCACTGCACTTGATCGGCGTTGAATCCGTTTGTA
>CALOED010000329.1:0-4317 GCA_942492005.1 uncultured Saprospiraceae bacterium | reverse complement strand
TAAGTACAACGGATAGATGAAAAGAAATTTTTGGTACTTTGGCATTCCAAAATACAAATATTGGCGATAAGCCAATGACCATTGTGCCGCTAATGGTGGTAGCTGACAATATTTCTGGGCTAAAGAATACTGGAACCGTCCCTAATATCGTGACGGCAACCATCGCTATTCGCCCTTTTCGCACAGTGGCGGTTTGGCTATTTCCCAAATCTATAACAATCAATTTGGAGAAAGAGTTGAAAGTACTATCGAGTGTAGAAGCGGCGGAGGTTATCATAATAAAATTCATCATGAGCATCATGCCTACGCCCAATACTTTTGCTCACTTCTACGGCTGCTTGCCCTTCCATGCCTTGCATTTTAGCATAAATACCAACGAAACTGAACAATAAAATACAAGCTGCGCCTACGAATGTGGCTACTATAAAACTCTTTAAAGTCATTTTGGGCGGCGCAATAAAGGCTCGGTCAGTGAGGACGGGGTCATGGAATGGGTAGCTAAATACTTGTAAAAATGCCACAAAGAGTAAATTTAAGCCGCCTACCATCGTCCATTCGCCAGAGGTGACAAATGCTTCAACGTTGCCATCGGTTTTGGGTATGATAATGCCTAAAATGATAAAAAGCAGCACGCCAAAAAGTACCATTTGGATTAAGTCGGTGAGCAAAGAACTCCTCAAACCGCCTTTGAGGGTGTAGGCTACCGTGAGAATGGTGAAGACTAAAATGGCCCAAAAATAAGATGTGCTATCTTTTTCGCCAAAATAAGTGCCTATGACCATCGTATTCGACCAAACTTCGTTGAATAAACGAAAGGCTATCAAGACAGAAAAAACCCAAACGGCACTTCGCCCAAATTTGGATTGCAAGAATTGATGCAAAGATTGAAAACCTCCTTTTACTCGCATTCTGTAAATAATCACACCTGCTACCAAAAACGATAAATAATAGCCCGCATAAGCCACTCCGCCCACAAATCCAAAACTTAAACCTAAGTTGGCAGCGTTCGTTATGGATTTTGCAAATATCCATGAGATGATAAGGCTACTGGTCAGTAACCAAAAATTGGGTGTTTGTTCTTTTTTGTCCGTGGCTCTAAAAAACTCTTTGGTGGATTTTGAAACAGGAGAAATCAGAAACATCACTACGCTCGAAACGATGATAAGTAGCCATTGATACGTTAAAATGTCTTGCATATTGTTGGTTCAAAGTATTTGCTAAGAAAGTGGACAAAAATAAGAAAACCATTTTCTGTTTTACTATTTACGCATCAGGTATAGCTTTGGGATTTTTTTTGATTGAAAATGAGTTTTCATTCATTTCAATAAAATTGCCCTGTTTCCAAATGGCGTTGAATGGTATTGGCCGTTTTTACGATACCGTGCATGGCTACATAAACGCCATTTACCAAAATATTGGCTGCGCCAATGGCTATTCCGACATTAGTAGCGGCATCGGAGTTATAAAACCGTTCGGGGCGCATCGCTCCTGTGATAATGACTAATTTTTGATTGTTTAATTCTTTTGACAAAAATTGAGCTGTTTCTATCATTGTATCGGTGCCGTGTGTGATAATAAATTTTTGAGCGGAATGTTTTTTTATAAAATCAGCTAATTCCCTGCGGTCTTTTTCATTGATTTCAAGGCTATCCTTTTGGCAAATCGTCAAGATTTCGTACTCAAAACTAGGATTGATTTTTTCTAAAATACGATGCGTAGCAGGTTCGCCAAACTCAAATGCCCAACCTTTTACGGATTTTGGGTAGTCTTTGTCAATCGTACCGCCTGTTTGTAGAAAGATGATTTTTTGCATTTGATTGTATTTTAAATATTGAAGGCTTGACTTTCTGAGTTTTGAAACCTCGAAAGTCAAGCCTTGATAGGTGTTTTTTTATGATTTTTTTTCGCAAATAGAAAAGTAAAAACCCTGTGTATCTGTTTTAAATGTTTACAAAATGTATAGTGTGTGGTTCTAATATTCCGCTTCAACCAACCCTGCGAAAGTATTCCAAAGTTGTTCTTTTGGAAATTCTGCTGTGATTTTTAGCAGTTCTTTTTTTACAGGATGCTCAAATTCTAATAGATAACTGTGCAAATGAATGCGTCCGTCTCGATTTTTCATTACCGAACCATATTTCAAATCGCCACGAATAGGGCATCCCAAACGAGCGAGTTGCGCACGTATTTGGTGTGGTCTGCCTGTTTCTGGTTCTACTTTTAGAATATGATGATTGGCAATAGAACCAACTAAGGAGTAGTCTAAATCGGCTTTTTTGGCATCTTTGTATCGCTGCGAAAGAAAACGCTTGTCCTATTTTTAGTTTTATCTTTCAATAAATAATGGCTCAAATGCCCTTCTAGTGGCGAAGGCCTTTCGTTCACGATGGCATAATACGTTTTTTTCACTTCACGGTCTGCGAAGAGTTTATTCATGCGGGTCAATGCCTTGCTCGTGCGAGCAAAAATAACCAAACCGCTAACGGGTCTATCCAGCCGATGCACAACTCCCAAATACACGTCTCCGGGCTTATTGTAGCGTATTTTAATGTATTGCTTCACATATTCAGAAAGCGGTGTATCTTGTGTTTCATCCGCTTGCACCAACCATTTTGCGGGTTTATCCACCGCTATCAAATGATTATCCTCGTACAACACTTTCAGTTTACTAAAATCCATTGTTTTTATTTTTTGCAAAAATAGCTTTTTTGAATATAATTGTGAATTTTAGTTTGAGCTAAAGTGAAAATTAGCTATCCTTTATTTATTCTACAAAGATTTTTAAGCCTCTCAACCCCATATCTACTACTTTTTCGACAGTACCAGCTTGCACGTCAAAATCCCATTCGCCATTACCGTTGGGGTCTTCCCATTCAAAACTATTATTGACTGAAAAAGAGAGTTTGATATTAATATCGTCTGTTTCTGTGCCTGTAATAGTGAGCGGTTGGTCGAGTTTGCCTGTAACGATGCAAGAGCCAAATGGCAAAGTCACGCCAAATGCTGCTAAAGGATTAACGACGGTTGTGCCGCCCGATGGGCTTTGACCAGAAGTAACGCCGTCGGGGTTAGCATATTGAATGTAATAGCCTTGATAGGGTTCGTCGAGTTGTGGCTCAAAAGCCCAAAAGCCTTGTGTTTTATCTTCATTGACGGCTATCGTTTTGTTTTTGACGGTAAAATCATTGATGTGTGTATTAAATCCAATAAAGCCTGCTAAAGTACCGAGTTGATTGTCAAGGTTTGGAGGAAATGGCGAAGGTAAATTTTTGAGATTAAAACGAATATCTGCGTTTTGATACGTTACCGAAATTCTCAAATATTCATACGTGCCTACGGGAATATCTTTGACATTGAGGCTTATAAAATTTACGCCTTCATCGCTGACAATTGCTTCATCAAAAATAACGGCTTCATTGAAGTCGGGGTGGTTAGAGGCTTGTGTGTTGGCTTCATAAATGACTGCCCCACCTCTAATTTGTGTAAACTTAGTCGGCACTAATTCTATAAAATAACCACTCATACTATTAAAATCAGGCGATTGAGCAGCGTTTCCGCTTGGGACGGTTGCTGGCTCTCCTACATTGTTTAGGCGTTCTTGAGTTGCGTCAAACTTGAATTGAAAGTGCATTTTCGCATCGGTTTCTTGTATTTCTTCGGTTTCGCAACTTCCAAAAAGCAGTAGCAATAAAGCAAAAAACATTAGTTTTTTCATGGTAGAATTTCTTTAATAAGAATTAAAATAATTTCAAAGATTAACGTAAGTAGTTAGACAAAATTATTTCCAATAGCCATTTTCACTATGGCGTTATCCATTGCCCCGCATCTTTAGTGCGGGGTTATATTACAAAAGTTAAAATCGGGTTTATTAGTTTTGATTAAATAAGCGTAAAAAAAGTCGTTAACTTTGTTTAAAAGGACAATCATATGATAGATCTCTTAGAATTAGGAAACAAAGAGCAAAAAGAATTGGAAAAAGTGTTGCGAACACACTCAAAAGCCTATATGCGTGAAAAAGCTAGTGCCTTATTACAAGTTTCACGAGGTTCAAGAGTAGAAGATGTAGCAACATCGGGTCTTCTTCAAAAACGTAGAGAAGGAACCATCTATGATTGGATAAAAAAATATAAATCCTCAGGTATAAATGGTTTATTAGTGAAAAAAGGTAGAGGTCGAAAGCCCTCTTTTTTTCCCAGCACTAGAGACTGAAGAACAAGCTTTAGAAGAAGTCACCAAGATTGTTAATCGTTCGCCAATGGATTATGATATCGCTTCAAGTACATGGAAACTCGATTTGTTAAAAGACCAAATGAATAAAAC
>CALOED010000328.1:0-14965 GCA_942492005.1 uncultured Saprospiraceae bacterium | reverse complement strand
TCTATACGGGCAGAACCATTAGAGCTGCACTTATGGCATTGCAGCACTACGGCAGACCCAAAACTGTGGAATTGCTCGTGTTAGTAGATAGGCGATTCAATCGAGAATTGCCTATAAAGCCCAACTATCGAGGATTGAAAGTAGATGCCGTGGACGAAGCCTACATTAAGGTAGAATGGGCAGCCATTCATGGAAAAGATAGAATCTTGCTATACCAAGACAAAGAATTGATGAAATAATTCGTTGGCAATAAACCATTTGCAGCAGGTAGCAAGGCTTTATAAGTTTGACTTATGGTCTAAAAAAAAAATCATGTCATTAAGCACACGACATTTATTAGGTATAAAATATATTACAACTGACGATATTCAGTTGATTTTTGAAACCGCAGATAATTTTAAAGCAGTCCTTAATCGCCCGATTAAAAAAGTGCCTTCGTTGCGAGATATTACGATTGCCAATTTGTTTTTTGAAAATTCTACTCGTACTCGAATGTCATTTGAGTTGGCAGAAAAACGATTGGCGGCGGATGTCGTCAATTTTTCGGCATCTTCCTCTTCTGTCAAAAAAGGCGAAACCCTGCTCGATACGGTCAATAATATCCTTTCCATGAAAGTAGATATGGTCGTGATGCGGCATCCTGCGCCTGGTGCGCCCGTTTTTCTTTCCAAACACATCAATGCTAAAATCGTGAATGCAGGCGATGGCATTCACGAACACCCGACGCAAGCCTTACTTGATGCTTATTCTATGCGAGAGCAATTGGGGGATTTGACGGGCAAAAAGATTTGTATTTTTGGCGATATTTTGCATTCTCGTGTGGCTTTGAGTAATGTATTTTGTTTGCAAAAACTCGGTGCAAAGGTAAGAGTCTGCGGCCCTCCTACTCTTATCCCCAAACACTACGCTGCGCTAGGCGTAGAAGTCAGCTATGATGTAAAAGATAGCTTGAAATGGTGCGATGTAGCGAATATTTTGAGAATACAACTCGAACGACAAGATATTAAATACTTCCCTTCGTTGAGAGAATACAGCCAATTTTTCGGTATTAATAAAGGTTTGCTCGACGAATTGGACAAGGAAATTCTTATTATGCACCCTGGGCCTATCAATAGAGGTGTGGAAATCACTTCGGATGTGGCGGACTTAGAAGGACATTCCATTATACTGAAACAGGTAGAAAATGGTGTGGCGGTGCGAATGGCGATATTATTTCTTTTGGCGCAGATGGATTGATGATATGTTTACTTCTAAAGTTTAGTAAACATATTATCAAACTCACCTAAGCTGGGCCATAATTAATAAACACGCTGATTTCCAAAAAGATAATAGCAATCAATAAAATCAAAAACGCTAAAGGAAAGATAAAACGTAGCCATTTATCCAATGGAATACGGCACATCGCCAGCATGGCAATCAAGCCGCCAAGCGTTGGATTGAATAAATTGGTAACGCCATCGCCAATCTGAAAAGCTAGAATAGTGGTTTGGCGAGTTAGTCCGAGTACTTCGCCGAGCGGAATCATAATCGGTAGCGTGGCTAAGGCTTGACCGCTTCCAGATGGAATCAAAATATTTAAAACAGACTGAACGCCTGTCATAAGTCCAGCAGAAACATAAGTTGGCAGCCCATAAAGTAACGAAGCTAAACTATGAGAAATGGTATCGCTAATATTTCCCATTTCCATAATGGAACGAATGGAAGTCGCATAACCAACCATAAATGCACCCGGCGCAACGTTAGCTACCGATTTTAAAGCAGTTTCACTAAAAACCTGTCCGCCCATTCGAGTAGCAAATCCAACGACGATTGCAATCATCAGAAAGATGGCAGAAATTTCATTGATATACCATTGATGAACAAAAATACCGTAAAGCATTATCGCCAAACCTAGTAGAAATATCCCAAGCACCATTTGGTTACTCCTCGTCATAGAATAATCTTGCAATGGTTTTGAAAGTGAAATGCCGTCAATCGAAACGCCTTTCGTAAGGCTTTTGGACGGGTCTTTTTCGATTTTTTTGAAATATCGAACATTGTAAAATGCCAAAGTAGCCAAACCGAAAAAGCACAATATGCTGCGCAATCCAGCCCCCGAATACATGGGCAATTCCGCTATTTGATGTCCTGTGCCAACGGTGTATGGATTGAAAGGCGATAATCCAAAACCAACGGTAATCGCTCCAACTGAAATGCCTGCCGCCAACATTAAATCGCCGCCGATAGACAGACTCAGCACCGCAGCTATTGGAACTAAAGCGATATTGTGTTCGAAACCTACGAACACGCCTGCCATTCCAAAAACAAAGGTCATCAGCACCACGATTAGATATTTTCGTTCGAGCCCAAGACGTTTGATAAGTGTTCCAATGCTATTTTCAATCATCTGCGTTTTTTCCAAAATACCAAACATAATACCGCCTGCAAATACCACAAACATAATATTAGAAGCTATTTTGAAACCCATTGGTAAGGCTTTGAACATATCTAATATCGTCACAGGCGTAGATTCGATGGTTTGGTAAGAATTGGGAATGACTCGCTGACGACCATCTACGAGTTCACGTTCGTAAGTACCTGCGGGTAATAAGTAACTCAAAATGGTCATGATAACCATTATTGCAAACAAAATCACAACAGGATGGGGAATGTAGTTATACCATTTTTTCATAAAATAATATTGGTTGCGAAAAAATAAAAATGCAAAGAAACGCTGTCTCTCTGTTTTCTTTGATTTTTCATTTGTTCCTAAGTTAGTGTTTTGGTGGCTCGGAAATTACAATTTTATCCAACTAAATTCAAATTGACTTCCTTATTCTTAAATTTCCTAGCTTAGGAGTAGAATTAATCTTATTTATAATCCAAACAACTCCCGGTATTCCAAAGGTGCTTCTATTCCTTGTCCGAAATTCGTCATACCTAAAATAATTAGGACAGCGACTAATATTCCAATGCCAATTATAAATTTAGCTTGACTATTAGGCGACCATTTCGGTTGAGATGCGGCAATTTTGATGCGATGAATACAAGCGATATGCGTAAAAAAGGATACTACTCCTAAAATGTAATAAGGTATGAAAAACAACAATAGCGGTATATAATTCATCGTCACCGCAGCTATATAGAAATTAGTGTCTATTTCAAAATAGTAACGATATACCAAAATAGCAATTGGGTGAGCAGTAACAAAAATAGCCAAATACAAGCCAGAGTAAACGTGTAATTTGTTGAACCACTTTTTTTGTCGCCAGCCTTTTTTACGAACTAATTGAATGCCCGAAAAGAATTGAACCAAACAAGCGAGCAAAAGAATGGTTTCGCCAATGGGGTGTAAATAAATTTTGCGAGCCGCATTCATAAATTCAATATGTGCCTCTATGCCTCCGAGAGCCATTAAATGATTGAATAAATGAACCGTAATAAATACGCTAAGTGTAATCCCTGAAAAAAAATGTAATCGTTTCATATTTTATTTATTAGACTTTATTCACAAAACTAAATCCTATTCACTAGCTGATAATAAGGATAGACAAAGCAGCTTCACCGCTTTGTGAATAATGACTATTAAAAATCTTTGATAGTTTCAAAATTCAATAAGAGGACAATTACGAGTTCTAATGTGTGACAAGAAGACTAATTTTTTCTGGATTTCTAATAAAATAAATATTTTGTATCTGACCGTCTTTGATGTCGAAAGTGCCGATAGTGTCTGGTTTTGTGGCGTTATTGAGAAAAAGCATAATACCTAGTTCGTTATTCACAAAACAAGGTTTTGCAACCATGTTTTGTTGATTTTTTTGATACAATCCCAATAAAAACTTAGTGCAAATTTCGCCATATAAAGGCACTTTAGCAGCAGCGACTTTGCCCCCACCATCTGAATACAACACAATATCAGATTTGAGTTTGGAGATTAATAATTGAATATCTCCCGTACTAATTGCGGTCAGAAACGAACTAATCAACTCTTCTTTTTCTTTTGGGTCAATTGTAGTTGAAAATGATTTGTCTTGAACTTTGGGTTGCGCTCGTTGGAATAGTTTTCTGACATGAGCAGCAGAAAGGTCAAGCAATTCTCCAATCTCAGCATGAGGATAATCAAAACTGGTTCGCAGTATAAAAACGGCTCGCTCCTGTGGTGTTAGTTGGCTCAGTAAGACGGTCATTCCATAATCTACATCCAACTGATAGTCAATTTGTTCGTGTGTTTGAATAATAGGTTCAGGAAGCCAAGTTCCGTGATAGTTTTCTCGTATTTTCTTTTGACGATTGAGATAATTCAAACTATGATTAATCACCATTTTGACAAGATAACTCCTTTGATTTTGAATATTAGCTGGCGTTTTGACTAATATTTTGGATAATACATCTTGAACCATATCTTCGCTAGTACTCACTTCTCCCAGCATTTTGTAAGCCGTCGAGAAAAGAATATTTCGAAGATTTGGATTGGTAATATCTTTCATATTTTTAACTTATAACATTTACTATCAGGTAGAGTTATCGAACTTTAAAAATAAGTGACCGTTATTTTTCGCTCGTTTCTTATGTATTGTTTTCAATCCTTACAACCTCTTTCTAATCATATCCAAAATCTGATGATGATAACCGCCCAGTCTGATAGAAATTCCTGCTATTAATAAGAAAAATGCGCTTTTTAAAAAGAAATTGTACCACGTTACTTCTACGCTAAACAAGAACACTATCCCGATGCCTGTCGCTACTAAATACACAATTCCAATGCCTATTAATGGTCTCCAGTGCATCTGTATCGCATCTATTCGCTGTGCGGCTATGCCTATCCAAATCAACAGTACCCATGCCGCAGCCACGGTAGCAAATGGTGCTGCGATAGCTCCGTATCGAGGAATTAGAATAATATTCATGCCCAAATTCATCAGCGCAGATGCGATAGTGGCTTTGGAAATAATGCCTGTTTTTTTATGAAATTGTAGAATGTAATTAAAAAAGCGATATTGCGAGCCTAGCACATAAGTGAAGCCCAAAATGGGTATAAATATATAAGAACCTCCATAGCTCTTTTCAGCAAAAACCGTCACAACATCCTTTGCAAATAAAAAAGCACCTAAGTTGGCGAGTATCATAATCAGCCATATCAAAAGCGAAAAATCCGCCATTTTGAGTTTCGTTCGCTCTTTATCATGTACCAAACCCGATATAGAAACGGGCTGAATAACTTGCGAAATGGAGTTTTGTAATACAAACAAAAGCATAGCAATATTTGCCGCTAAGGAATACAAACCCACCGCTTCCATATCTATATATTGATACAAAATCAGTCTATCAGAGAGCATATTTATCCATTTGGATGCCAAGGAAGGAATAAGCGGAATGGAATACACCAATGCAACACGAAGCAGGACTCTATCAAATCGCCAGACTAATATTCCTCGTTTTACGAAATAATAAGTCAGCACTAGGAATATAAACACAGCCGCTCCAACATTACCCCAAAGCCTAGCTATTACGCCCAAATCCCAATATATCAATAATGGTAATGTAACGACGATATTCATCAGCGTACTGAGCGTCTCCACGATGCTGGTCATTTTAGACATCAGCGATTGGCGCATAAACACAATACCCAAAAGCCCCAATTGCATAAACAGCGGAGGCAAAAACGTCAAGATGGCATAGGGATACATCGGAACAGCGGCAACATCTTCGAGCCACCATTCGCTGCTCAATACCACAAATACAACCATGACCAAGCCATAAATTGCCACAAACCAATAGACGCTCGAAAAGAAGGTTTTGAGCTTCTCAGGGTCTTTTTTGTAATCATGAAAAAAACGCCCAAAGGCTGCATCTAACCCGAAGGATATGAAAATAGGTAGGACTTGCGCTATTACATTGAGCGTATTGAATATGCCGTATTCCGTAGGGTCGAGGTAGCGAGTATATATCGGTAGTAAAAAAAACAGCATTCCTTTGGTAGCGATGCTGCCCATCAAGTACCATTTGCCGTTCTTTACTACCGATTTCAACCAACTGCCCTGATGTATATCCGCCTCCTTTACCACTTTTTTGTCTTTTGGCAATTCGGAATCTGGTAGCTCGTTTTCGTCTAATATATCTTCGTCCTTCATTTGGTTCGTTTTTGCGTTTGCAAAGAAACGATTTTTAGGGTAGAACGAAGATAGTCGCTACTTTTTTTGTAGATTTTGTTTTTTATAAAAAATAACTCTCAGGGCGATACGCATATTCGTCATGGAATGTAGTATTGAGTATAGAGGATTTTACTGCTTGCGTAAGTAAATCTATTTGTTTTTGTATGGATTTATTATTAATTTGATAGCGCTCCATAGCTGCGCAGAAATGGTATAAATTATCATTGAAATTATCATCTAAATAATACATATTTTCAATCACTTTTTCATAAGCCGCTCCTTCACTATGCATCTCATAGATGCTGTAATAATGAGACAATGCCCGTTCGTAAAGTGCATTTGGGCTAAGATCATTCATCTCTACTTTGCCTATAAGGTTATCCAGTTTACTATCAAATGCTTTTGATGCTTCCTTCCCTTTTTTTGCGGTCAATGCTTTTTTATAATATTTTCTTAATATACTCCAGTCGCCCAATTTTTTATAAGAACTAGCTAGCCAAGAATGATTGTGAATATAAGATATTCCATAAATATTGTTGGATTTTATCATTTCGTATAAGCAGAATATACTATCAGAGATTAGGAAAGAGAACAGTTCGCTAAATGTTTCAAAATGAATATCTTCTCCTATTATCTGAGTGATTATATCATGGGTTAATTTATTTTTTTGTTTCTCCTCTAATATTATAGTTTTTTTGATAATTTTCAATTCTTCATTGGTTAATTCTCTACTTTGTTGTTCCTTTTTTAATCTTTCAACTTTGTTGATAATTTTAAGATCTTCATCAGTTAATATTACCCTTTTTCTATCCAAGTTTTCACTGAAAATTTTTATTACCTCATCAATACTTTCTTCACTAAATATACTTTTCCCTTATAGCCTAATTCTTTTAATACCTTATCAAGTATCAAATAATTGAACCTTGTTTTGTAACGTAGCTCCAAAATACGGTTGTACTTTTGGGTGATTAGCATATACGGATTAACAAATCCTTTCGTAAGTTTCAGTTCACTGCTTGGTTTTAGTATTAGTTCTATCTCTTTATACAGTATCAATATTTCCTTAATATCGTCACTGGCAGAAGAACTGGTTGAAATAAGTTTTATCAATCGTTTATTATCTTTTTCATTGGTTTGGTCTATCGAAAAGATATGTTTTATTTTATTAATTTCTGCATCATTGTTGCTCTCATAAGCCCTGAAAGTGTTGCGAATAGCCTTTTCTAGCAATGCTCGCCCAACTACCTTGCAAAATTTTTCTTTATCTAATATCTTATTTGCTTTCCCTTCTTCTTTTAAATATAGTGTAATGATATGTGTTATTTTTGTCAATTGAAAAGCATATTCCTTATGGTCGCCTGCCTTTAAAAAGTATTGAGCTGCTATATAAATATATCGTATTGCTATCTCAAGACGAGAGTAATTTTCATAGCATTTTTCAATAAATTTATAATATTTCTCTGCCTCGTCATTAATTTTTCCAATCGTTTCTTTGCTGATATCTTTTATTATCTTTTCTTCTTCTTTTTTCAAACTGGATGTATTCTCTTCACTTATGGTCTTCCAATATTCTGCGATTTCATTTCTAATCTCTTTTTTGAAGGCATCATTAGATGTTTTCTTCATACTTATCTTTGGTGTACCAGGTTTAGAAGGGCGGCTATTTTCTTCCCATTCTTTTCCTTCTGATAGCCTCAAATCTAGTATTTCGCTAAGTCGGGCTGTATCTATTTCTCTATCTTCTTCTTTTACAATAAAACTCAAAATACAATCACCTGCATCCGAAAGACTGTTTCCAAATGATTCATAAATTGACTTTTTAGTAATTGGAAATTTTTTATCCGTATTTTTCAATAATAATTCAGTTGCCTTATGAATTATTACTTTTTCGGATTCTACAGGCTTTTCAATATTAAATAACTTTATATCCCTGTCTTTTTTAATATAAAATTCATCAATTCCAATTGTGATTAATATATTCAAACTCCTCATATAATATTCATAAGCACTCACGGGTAATGACAATGAATACAATGATTTTTTCGTAATTTGGGAACTGACAGCATCTTCAATCTCTTTCTTTTGAATTTCCAAGTTCTCTTTTTTTAGATTGATAAACGCTTTATAAGTCTTATCATTTTCGACTTTCATTCCAAAGTTAAGACCGTTTTTATAATATAAAATATCGCCCATTTTATCATAGTATTCTGCTTTTATCAAGAAATTCTGCTCTGGACGTAGTTTATTTACAATAGCTTGAAATATCACTAAATTTTCACGCACATAATGCTTTGTAATACTTTTGATAGAATGCTTTTCAATCAGTTGTAATTCTGCTATTAACGGTTGGTAAATCAATCGAAGAGCTGGCAAAATTCTAGTTTCTTTGAAAAGCTCATTTTCCCCTTCTGTAAACTTTTTTATCCTCAATTTTAGATTTTCATATACCATCAACGCATCATCATAGTTTTTCTTTTTCTCGAAAGTCATTCCTAGTTTAAGTTCATTTCTGATATAAAAAACAATCGTATCGAGTTTAAATTCGTTTGATTCTGTATTTCTTAGTTTAAGCGTAGCTTCTTTGTAATAAGCTACGGCATCATCATATTCTTGGTCATGGAAGTGCAAATCACCAAGTATTAAGTTGAGGTATGCCAAAGAGTCTATATGATTGTTTAGTTCCAATTCGCCTTCATATACCTTGCGAACCAAACGCAAGCGATGACGATATATCTTCTTGATTTCTAGCGATTCGTCAAGTGTAAAATTATAAGCAGCAGATTCTTTTTCTGATATTTTAGAAATAAAACTAATCTCTTTTTCGATTTTGCTATTAAATTTAAATTGGTGCATTCCCGTGATGATTTCTCGAATGTGCGTTCTTTCCAAAAATCTCAACAATCGCTCAATAAAGTCTCGCAATTCAGGTGCTTTATTAATGGCAATGATTTCGGGAGTCAGTTCCAACGTTCGATACGAAAAACCAGAATTGTGAAATTTATAAACATGATTCAGTAAAAAGGCGGTGGAAACCAATAGTTTATCTCCAAAATCACGCAAATACTTGCTCACTGAAAGTAAGAATGGGTTGAATAAATAACTACTAAAACCAAAAATGTATTGGTTATAAAAACCAAACTCTAAATACAAACTATTCTTATTCTCGCCTACGAATATGACATTGCTCGGCCTTTCCGCTTCAGTACGTCGTTCTTCACTCAGTGGACGAATGTATTCTTCAAATATCTTTGTGATTTTTTTTGGAGAACCATTACTCCGGTAACTCAGGTAGGTAATAAAGTTCAATAGCGTAATAATAATTTTTGTCAGTTCTTCGTAGGTCAAATAGTCGTAATTGTTTTGCAAATACCTTCTATATTTTTTGAGTGATAAATCTTGCTCTAGCGTACTTGGCGGCAATAAGAATTTGCAAACATAACGCTCTGTCATACTCGTAATATCTCCAAGTTTATTGTCACGAGGGTCTTTATAGAAGCTATCCACATAAATAATATCATGGAAAAGGCTACCAATTAATGAATCTCTATCCGAAATATCAGCTAAGGCAGCGTCATACATTTCTCGACCTGCTATAAATATAAATTTGGCACGTGCGGTATTAAAAAAGTGTTTGAGATTTGACAATATTCTTCCAATGGTTTCTTGTCGTTTTTTTGAACCTTCTGTTACGTATTCCAATACATCTCTGTCTTTTTCACTCGACGCATAAGTTCCTGTTGGCTCTATTTTATCTAATTCATCAAATACAAAAACGAACTTTGGCCGCATCCTGAACATAGGTATTTTTTCGCTCAAAGCTAGAATTTGAATAAGGCGAGTTTCTATTTCTCGAGGTCCAGCCACAGGACTTGTTTTACGCCTTCCTAAAGTCCAATTTAAACCTCTCCATGACGCAGAACGCTTTGATTCTTGCGTAATAGTCGCATCAATTCCATCTACCAAGTAGGATAATTCTCGAAGAACACGCCTATGGTGCATTCCAAATATTTGAACCCTAGATATTAATCTATAGATGATAAACATAAAAATGAAATAGATAATAAATAGATAATCCAGACGTGGCGGTGCTAAATGAAAATTAGGATGCAAATCCAAAAAACCATTTAATAAAGACTGTTCTAAGTTTTTGTCTTCTGGACTATTATTAAAAATTTGATTCTCAAATAAGAAATGAACTAACCCTGTATATATATCATATATGAAATAATCCAATTGATGAAATCCAGCTAATTGACTATATGGAATCGTATCTTTATTTATAATATAAGAAGTATCACGAGTAAAGTTTAAAATTGAATCATTTTCAACTAATAAATTATCACGATAAAATTTCATTAGAGCAGTGTCCGCAATTTCTTGGTTCCTATTTTTTAATTTCTGCCCTGTAAGCGAGTCATTATTATTTTTTAAATCATTAAAAATCTTTTCTTTGATTTCTTTTTCTCTTTGATAAAAACTTTCATCATAACGATAAATAATATTTGCGTAATCCTCAATTTTAAAAGAAGGATGTTCGCCTTTTTTGTTATTAACTCTTTCAAAAGTCTCAATTGTATTAAAAACACTTCTATCAATACCATAAGAGACCAGTCCATTATCGTTGCAGAATACCCGCTGACTTGGAAAATAATAGACTAATCCCGAATTTTCACGCATTTCGTTTATCAAAGAATAGGTAGGCTTGTAATAGTAGAAAATAAGTATGAAGATGTAAAAAACCATAAATGAAAAAAATACCCATGCAAATCTTCTTAGCGAGGAGAAAGGGTTAGTAATACGTTTGTATTTTTCGTAAATGCTTTTGGTTATAATCCGAAGAATATCTTTTTCCTGTAGTTTTTCTTGGCCTAAATTTATCTTAATTACCGTTATATGGCTATAATTAATAAAGTTTCTAACTTGATTAAAAATTCTATCTAAATATAAAAAAAATATTAAAGTTATAATCCTTAATAAATAAAAAGAAGTTTGCTCATTTTTAATGACTGTAAAAAGATAGCTATAAATTGATGATGCTATTGTTATTCCAATTACTAAAAGTATAAATTTTAGCCTTCCTCTATTTACTAATTTTAGAATGCCCTTTCTAAAAGGTAAGTAATTCTTTTCATGCAATATAAATTTAGAAAAATTAGTTAAACCCTTTATCAACCAAGTTTTCCTCAAAGCCTGAGGATTTTTAAAACTATATATTCTACGGAAAAGAATAACCAATAAAGTACTGAAAAGATAAATTGAAAACTTTGTGATATAGTCAATACTTAAATCGGGGGTTTCATAAAAACTAACTAGAAAATACAAAGACAAAAAATGAATTAACGATATAATAATATAGTCTTGACTTAAAACTAAAGTCGAATTTTTAGGTATTTTTTGAACATCTTCAGTTAAAGAAGAAAAAAGTCGATTTAAAGATTTAGGTGTATTTTTAATATTTCTTACCAAGAAATTACCGCTTTTTTTATCTTTTTTAAATTCGCTCTTCAAACTAATCATAAGATGGCGACAGCAGACGACAAAGAGCGTCAAAGGAAGAAGAAGTAATATTACAGACTTAAATGTAAGCGTTCTTGTTTCTTCTGGGAATAATGCACCAGCCTCCTTTATGTCATAAAATAAACTCTGGACATCCAAAAAAGTAAGCAAAAGCAAAAGAATAAAAATTCTACTCACTCGGTAAAGATCAATTGGAGATAAGTTGCTATTTTTCAGACCTGCTAATACCTTATTTACTACACTGGTCTTACCCATACCTCGAAATCCAGTAATCAAGTAAGCTCCAGATTTTACCTCCGAGTTAGTAATTATTGCTTTAAGTTTTTCTCGTACCTTCTCTCGACCAATAAAACGTTTGTCTTCGTCTTCTATTCCAGTAGGTCGATGAAAAAAGGTGTAGTTTTTTAATTCTATTAAGACATTTTTTAGCTTAGATCCATAATTATCAAAGGTTTTAACTTTATCAGAAGGCTTTTGATTAGGCATAATATTAGGTTTTTGTAATAGTCTCGAGTCACTTTTATAACAATACTTCACAAAATAGAAAACTTTGTTATAAAAAAAGAAAAAATCTCTTAAAAAAATCTAACTAACTTAAAATCAATTAGTAAAACCTCCTCACCTCTCCCCAAAAATCAAACTCCCAATTCGCACCATAGTGCTGCCTTCTTCTACCGCAATAGAATAATCGCCCGACATTCCCATGGATATTTCTTTAAAATAATCAGCCGAAGAAAAGTATTTACCTTTGAGCGTATCAAAAATATTTTTGAGTTGTTTAAATTCGGAGCGTACCTGCTGGCTATCGTCCGTAAAAGTTGCCATACCCATTACGCCACATATTCTAACGTTTTGGAAGTTAGCAAAAACAGCCGACGACAAAAAGGTTTCGACTTCCGCCAACTCCATACCGTATTTGGTCTCTTCTTCTGCGATGTGCATTTGCAACAAACAATCAATAATTCTATCGCTTTTAAGTGCCTGTTTATTTACTTCTTTGAGGAGGCGGGGGCTATCAATGGAATGTATCATCGCCACAAAAGGAGCAATGTATTTCACCTTATTGGTTTGCAAATGTCCGATAAGATGCCATTCAATATCTTTGGGTAAAGCATCGTATTTAGTAGTGAGTTCTTGCACTCTGTTTTCGCCAAAAATGCGTTGCCCTTGTTCGTATTTTTCAAGAATAGCCTCATTGGCTTTCGTTTTGGAAACGGCTACTAGCCTGACGTTCTTTTGCGCCAAAGCATCTTTGATGGAGGTGTAATTATTAGATTGTTTCATTGTTATATTACTAAATTGTTATTTTTCATTATAAAAGTGTATGTTAGTTGTTACTTCAACGCTATGCTTCCTTTAAACACAAAAGTAGCGGGCCCACAAAGCCATACATTTTTGAAAGTATCATTTTGTTTTTCAAATTTTACGCTAAGTCCGCCGCCTTTGGTTTGGATTGGAATTTCTCCGCTTATATGATTTTTCAAACCATAAGCAATAGCGGCAGCCGTTACGCCTGTGCCACAAGAGAGGGTTTCGTCTTCAACGCCACGCTCATAAGTCGCTACATTTAGTCTATTATTTTCTGTTTCTACAAAATTTACATTGATGCCTTCCGCTCGAAAAAGCGGACTATACCTAATGTCTTTTCCTGCATTATAAACGTCTATGGCATTCAAATTTTCTACAAATTGAATGTAGTGCGGCGAACCCGTATTTAACACAAAACAGCCATTGTGCTGTTCTACTTTCGCTACATCATTCATTTTCAATTCTACCCAATTTGTTTCATTAATCGTTGCTTCATGCAGCCCGTCTATGGCATTGAAAGTAGCAAAGTTGGTAATGATGCCCATTTGTTTCGCAAACGCCACCAGACACCTGCCGCCGTTGCCACACATAGTGCTTTCGTTGCCATCGGAGTTAAAATACAACATTTCAAAATCGTATTTATCCGACTGCTGCAAGCAAATTAAACCATCTGCGCCAATGCCAAATTTTCTGTCACATAGCCAACGATTGCGCTCAGTAGTAGGTGTGTAGGCCTGAGTTCGGTTGTCAATTATCACAAAATCATTGCCCGTACCCTGATATTTATAAAAAGTTAGAAAACTCATTTTTGATTACGTTGTTAGTTTTAATGGAAATAAGATAAAAATTTATCCTTTGATAGTTATTTCATTTTCAAAGTATCGTTATCTATTTTCGGCTGCTGCAAAGGGTGTTGGTTTTGAAAAGGGTCTTCTGATTTTTGCCAATCAATCATCCCCTTGCTATCTGCCCAAATCACGATTACGAGCGTAATTCCGATAACGATTGCGCCTATAATAGGAAACTTCGTACCCCAAATATTTTTGCCCCATTGATACTGTGCAGGGTCGCCGAAAGGGCTTTCAGCATAATTATTTTTAATCTCTTTTTTGGACATTCCTTGTATATTTATTGCGTCAAACGGGTGACTATTTTTTTAAATAATGCACAAAATTAAAAATTATGACCAACTCGCTATATATTATGGTAACAACTATACATGGCTAAGCGTTTTTTTAATGATGGTTTGCTTAAACTTGGCTGTCATTGTACAAATTCCAAAATCATAAACCTTATTGCCGTTAGGCAAATTTCGAAATTTTACTTAAAACAAATATGAAAAAAATAACCATAAGTTTATTGGCAATTTTGCTTATCGTAGGCAGTTGTCGAGTAGAGGAAAAAATCGTGGATGGCGAAAAAGCATTTGAGCGTCGGCAGTATGCCAATGCCATTACCCTACTAGAGAAAGAATATAATAAATCCAAACGCACCACCGAAAAAGGGCGAAAAGCGTTTTTGATAGGCGAAAGTTTTCGCATCATCAATCAGCCCGAAGCCTCTAAAGATTGGTACATCAAGGCTTACGACGCAGGGTATAGCACCGATGCACTCAAGCAATATGCTTACGCTCTCAAAGAGTTGGAGCAGTACAATGAAGCCATTCAAGCCTTCAAGGATTTGGGTTCGGAGATAGGCGACCCGTTTGAGTATCAGCGAGATATAATTGCTTGCCGACAGGCTCGAACATGGAAAAAGTTTGAAAAAAAGAGCGATTACAAAATTTCCAGCTCTTCTTTTAATTCCAAAACTGCGGATTATTATCCTGTGGTGTATAAAGACAACCAATTGATTATCACCTCAGACAGGGGCATCGCTACGGGCGAAAAAACCTATACTTGGACAGGTAATAATTATTCGGATTTATTCGTAGTAGATGGAGAGACTGGCGCAATTTCTAACTTTAGTAAAGTCATTAATTCGCCTTACAACGAAGGGACGATTACTTT
>CALOED010000327.1:0-18629 GCA_942492005.1 uncultured Saprospiraceae bacterium | reverse complement strand
TTAAGTCTATAAAAATTTGATAATTTTAAAAACACAATAACGAAAGAATACAATGAATAGCAAGTGGATATTGATATTGTTAGTAGGCGTAGCATTGGCAGGTTGCTCAAAAAAGCAACGCAAAAATTTGAATATAGATTCTTTACCGAATGCACTAGGAAGCCCTTTTCAGGTGCTAGTAATCAGCGACCAAAATATCATCAACTCAGAAGTAGGCGACAGTATAATGTATAGCCTGACAGGTCCTTACCTTATCGTTCCTATTCCAGAATCGGTATTGGATTTGGACTTTAAAGACCCTCGAGACTTCACAGGATATGTCAAGCACCGTAGGTCTATTGTCATTTTAGGTACTTTAGATGTAGAAAATAAATCTTCTAAACTTATCCGAAATGCACTTGGCGCAGAAAATATTAGAAAAGCTAAAGGAAATAAATCGTTCCGATTTGCATCTCAAGAAAATAAATATGCTCGTGGGCAAGTCATTTTTTATGTATTTGCGCCTACTCTGAGCGAATTAGGTGATGCTATTAGCAAGGCTGGACCTTCGATTATCAAAGAAGTGTATAAAAATGACAATGCTATTTCTAAAGCATCGGCTTATGCTGCGGGGCTCAACAAAGAAGTCATGCCAGAAGTAAAAACCAAAACGGGCATTTCGATGGATATTCCGAAAGGTTATGTAAAAATGAACCCTGAAATAATGGATGATAGCACCTTTTGGATAAAATATGAGACAAAAGACATCAGCTATAATTTATTGATTAGAAAACTAGGCGCAGGTAGCGAAAAAGATTTGACGAAAGATAATCTTTTGAAAGTCAGAAATCAGATAGGCAGAAAGTATGTGGGAACGCAAAAGGAGAACTCATACATGACAACTGAAACGATGAATAAACCCTTCCCTGTGTTCAAAATGACTAAACTAGGTGATAATTTAGCTATGGAAGGAAGAGGGCTTTGGCGTACCGAAAACGACTTTATGGGCGGTAGTTTTATTAGTTATTTGGCGTACAACCCCAACAATAATCAAGTGATTTTTGTGGAAGGTTTTTTGTATGCACCTCAAAAAAAGAATCAACGTAACTATGTTGAACGGCTAAAAGCAATACTGCAAACTACTAAGTTTTAGTAATGATAACACTAAAGTAAAGCCAAGATTCAAAACAGTCCTGTTACTTGAATCTTGGCTTTGTTTTTTTATCCTTCTGCGTCACCTGTTATTATTAAATATTTCTAAAAACTTAATTTTTTTCCTATTTTCATATCCAAATAACAGCAATATTTTTTTTGCCATCTCATTTCATTTTCAACAAAAAGCATTTATGAAAAAATCAACCGCAGACTAAAAATCATTAAAAAATATATAAAATAACTTTTTTTTAAGAACATTTTTAATTACTTTATCGTTAGTAATTAAGTACTGTGTAGTACTACCTTTCTTTCAGTCTTTTATTTTAAAAATAAAAGACATCAACATCTAAAATACTGATATTTAATACATTATAAATCTTTAACAAAAATAATTAAATTAGCCTCGATGCCCTTGTTTTAAATTAAAATATCTTTCGCTATTTTGGCATACGTTTTGGTTAGTTATCAATGTTAATGTTTTGGGAAAATATCTTTGTTTTTTTAACAAAGTTTTCACAAAAAACTTATCTTTACAGGAAAAATTACTATATTGTATGTAGATTAATTATAAATAATGTTTTTACCTTTATAATGAGGTTTAAAAATAGATATAAAATAACAATTAATTAGAAAAAAAATAATCTATACATACATTTTATAACAAGCAAGGGGGAGAAGTAAGAGTGATGGTTTTAAATCTTTTACTTTTACATCTTACCAATTTTTTTAACAGGGAATGAACTATAAAAAACTAAGAAAAAATACCTTTCTAAAAGTGTTTTAACAATATTGTTGAGTAAAATGCCAACGATGCTTGTTAGAACTAAAGGCGTTTTATTCTATTGTTAAAAACTTTTACCGAATAGTGGTTTTCAAAGTTTTGGAGGCTTATTCCACAATATATAAAACAGTGATTTGCAAAGTACCATTAAAGAACAGTAAGAAAAAAGTTCTCTTAGATCTTCCTATTTACGAATATCTATCAGAAAATCCTTACTATCAATCTATCAAATTATTAGAGAACTTAAGAGAGCATTCAAGTGGTTGTTGTGTATTCCAAAAGTCATGGAAGCGTCCGGACGGTCAAGGTTACACTATACAAACCATTTATCTGCACAAGCTTATTTGCGAAAAGTGGATAAGTGAAGCACCTGCTAAAAACTTTAATGTCATTGCTAAAAATGGCAATAAGTTGGACTGCCGAGTGGAGAACCTAGCCTGGAGAACTAAAGGCGAAATAGCAAGACGCTCACGCCCTATTGGACAGGTTCCATATCGTGGAGTTTCTAAAGACCGTAAGAGATTTAGGGCTGAAATTTACAATAACGGACAACGCATTTATCTCGGAACTTACAAAAAAGCCGAAGAAGCTGCTGAAGCTTACAAGAAAAAAGCAAGGGAATTATTCGGTGACAATGTTGAAATTGCAATCAAGCCAACAACAACACGTATGACAGATAAGGATAAATAGTTGTAGTATTTTTTAAAAAATCTATTCAAAAAAAAATCAGAGATTAGGCCGTTTGAGGGCTAGTATTGTATTAGTATTGTATTAGTATTGTATTAGTATTAATAAAAAATTAAAAAATCGGAAATGAACAAATTTAGAGAAATCTATATGTTCATTTTCCGATTTTTTATTATGTTCGGTAACGTATAAAAAATAAAAAACCGTTAAATGCCAATAACAGCATTCAACGGTTTTTTTTATTTTACTTTTTTTCAGAAAACATCTAATGTTTTATCAACTTAGTATGATAAGCACTTTTTCCATCTACCACTAATTGAACAAAGTAAATACCACTTGTCAAACGCTCTCCTACTGACAACTGCCCGTTACTTACATTTACTGACGCACTTTCTACCAGTTGTCCTATTGCATTATAAATATTCAATTGAGCAGTATTGAAATTTTGATTTAAGTCATAAGACACATTAAACCTTTCGGTACTCGGATTAGGAGCTATCATTATTTCTATATTATTTTCAATCGCATAAGTATTCACCGCAACAGAGTCAAATATAACTACACCGTCCACTGCTGCCTCTACAATGTGCCCGCTTTGGTCATCTGCCGTCTGAAAAAAGATTTTCATATTCCCCGTAGTCGTAGCAACAAAGTCATTCACACGAATATACGACTTTGGTCTCCAACCGGTTTGAGAATTGGAAATCGTTTCTAATACGATTTGTTGATTATTTGCTAGCAATACGACTTCAAGCTGGTCATTAGGTTGGCCATTTCCGCCTGTATTCGTAAACCATACTTGATAAGAAATATATGGGTCATTATAATTGGTCAAATCAAAAGCGGGTGAAATCAAACGAACCAAACCCGCATCCACGTCATCGCTACCCGGAGAGGAATCATTGTTTCCAGTTACATAACATTTTTCTCCAAAGTCAGTCTGAATATCTTGCGAAGGCGTAATTAGCGAACCTCCACTTATTATGCCGTTCGGAATGCCTCGTTCCCAAAATCCCGTAGTTGCCGTAGCCGTAGTTGCCCAACCCAAATCCAACGAAAAGTCGTCTTCGTAGCCTGCTTCAAGGCTTAGAGATAATACGCCCGAATTGAATGGAATGGTTTGGTTTTGAATGCCCTTTATTTTATATCCCCATTTTCCTGCTACAATGGTGTAGTCTCCAGGATAAAATCCATTAACACTAAAATTACCGTTTGCGTCGGCAGTAGTGGCATAAGAATAATCCGCATTATAAATTTCAACTTGAGCGTTCGGCACTGGAGTAGTTGCGCCAATATGCACCACGTTTCCACTTAGGTTGAATGCTTGTAAAGGCTGCAACTGAACGTCTTTTATGGTCAAAACACCATTACTCAATGTTACGGTTTCTATTTTAGGAGCATAACCTAATGCAGAATATTTCACGGTGTAAGTGCCAGAAGTAGCAAAACCCGTTGCATAATCTCCATTAATATCAGAACTCGCATTCACTAATGTGGTTTGTATTTCGATGTTTGCATTATTAATAGGATTATTATTACTAGCATCGGTTACTTCTCCTTCGAGGTAGCACGCTCTGACATAGTTAGGTTGTAAGAGATACACGCCATTTCCAATATCCGAGACCGCAATCAAGCCAGAAGGGAAGTAAGGATATGCGCCCCATGCGCCATTAAAGCCCGAATTTTGAGGAAAATAAGTATCAAAATTGCCTACTTCAATAAGGTTGTGCGGACGAGCAGCATCCACCAAAATACAACCATCGGTGTAATAAGAAACTATCAAAAAGTCGTTCCAAACATGGACGTTGTGCGGTATTACGCCTTGCCCCAAAGTAGAATCTGGTCGAAAACGGTCAAGTTCTACAATATTAGAAGGGTCAGACACATCGTAAGCTCCAACGTAAGCATTCGCTTTTTCATCGGTAGTGAAAAGGGTTTGTCCGTTATCTGATAGCCAAAGATTGTGCGCAAAAAGGCTCGGCGTAGTCTGACTTCCCAAAAAAATAGGGTTTGCCTTATCCGATATATCATAAATTGAAAACTGACCTGCATAAATATCAGCAGTATATAAGGTATCGCCTCTTGCGTAACAATCGTGCGCATAGGCATTATCTTCTGCGCCTAAAAAAATAGGCGTGCCGGGAGTAGTGGCTACATCTAAAAACAAAACACCACGATTGCTGACGTTCGGGCCAGCAATATAAGCTATGCCGTTTTCGTCCATCCAAATATTGTGCGCTCTATTCAAAGTATCTGTAACGCCATTTAACGTAATGCCCGGTCGGTAAAAAGAATAGGAAATTCCATTCGGTAAGTTCGACAAATCCATGACCATTAAGCCATCATCGCCTTGGTCGCAAGTGATGTAAGCATAATCGCCCCAAACCTTAATATCTCTCCAAGTAGATTGGTCGCCTGGCGCGTATCCTACCTGAACAGGCGATGCCGGATTGGAAACATCCAATACCGAAACGCCATTTCTCAAGCCTACAAGGGCATATTCTTTGCCATTCGCATCGGTATAGCCCCAAACGTCGTTGAGGTTTTGGTTATAAGTGTATTGCCCAACATAAGTCATATTGAGTTGGGCGATAAGAGAGGTACTTACGAAAAACGCAAGTGCAAGTATAGAAAATAGCTTTTTTGTAACAATCATCTTTGTTTTGTTTGGAATATTAGAAGTAGCAATACTCGGATTTTACAAAGATTATCCGATAGTTTTGTATGAATGAAAGGCTTCTTTTTGCTTAAAATTCGCACGAAACTCACTCCTTCTATATTCGTTTTTTTTTATTAAATATAATGCTAACACTTAGAGAGAGGATGTTCTCCTCAGCAAATTTACTTATCATTTAACGAATAAACGAATGTAAATTTATGGCTAATCTATAAATATTGAATGTCAAGGTTGAGTCAATGTATCAGATTGGCGACGAAGAATATGTGAACCATTCTTTTCGCTTCGTAAATGGTACTATTCAGATGGTGTTTCATTCTTCGAGATGTATTTATCCCATTTTTTTTTGAAAAACAAGGACAAAAATAAAGACTAGAATCAAAAAATCTTGTCTGATTCCGTAGTTCAGACAAGATTTTTTATGGGCAATATCGTTTACCATTTACTTTTATAAATGCTTACGAATAGCCTTCACTGAAATCATCTGATGCGATGTATCAAAAGCAACTTCGCCATCTTTCAATACAATGATTTGTGGTGACTGATGAATGACATTGAATTTTCTGGCAATTTCGTTGCTAATAGGTCGAAACGCCAATAAATCCAAATAGTAAAACTTCAATTCTTCGGGTGCAAAATCCCAATCTTCTTCCAAATTATGTTTGATGTTGTGGCTAATTCCACAACTAGTACTATGCATAAATATCACAACAGGCTGTTTTTTAGATTCTTCTACAAGTTCATCTAATTGCTCGCTGCTTGTAATATTTAGCCATTCTGTATGAGTATCTCTAAGTTGGGGCGTTAATAGTTTGTCAAAAAAACTCATGCTTTTTATTTTGATGAAGTGTTTTAAATAATTAAATGCTAAACATTATCTTTTAGTAATGGTTTGCAAAGTTCTAACTTTCAATGCTAAATATCAAATTTAGGACATTTGAATATTTATGGTATATCAGCAATAGCGCACTGTTGCAGCAGTAAATTACCACAACCTAACTTCCTGATAAAGGGATGGTTATTATAATTTACTAATAAACAATGGATTAATTCCATTGGAAAGAAAATATTCAAAAATACCAATCCAAGTACGCTCTTTTATTTCATTCTAATTTAATAAATATTTTTTTTTATAATATCTAATTTATTGATATATTGCATATATTATATATATTTGCAATATGAGATTTCACAACATAGTGTAGTCTAAAGTTCCCTACAAAGTACTCAAAACTCGAATAAATAAATGGTTGATTATCAACTACGACATAACGATTGTGGTATCAGTGCCGTCAAAACGGTTTGTAATCTTCTTGATGTAGAAATAGATAGAGAGGTGATCAAATCGCAAGTGCCGCTTGACCAACAAGGTGCTTCGCTAGAAAGCCTGACCAATTTTTTCAATAATCACGGGTTCAAAACTCGTTATAAGTTATTGGATGTCAATACGATAAAAGGTAACGACAACCCTTTGGAAGGTTGGTTGCCTGCCATTATGCCTGTCAAGAGTACGAGTGGCTTGCATTATGTTGTCTTGAATGATATTAAAAATGGAAAGTTTCATGTCTATGACCCTGCCGAGCTAAAACCTTATAAACTCAGCGTATCAGAACTCAAACAAAAGGCGTATTTTTCATCTTCGTACTTGGATTATGGGAGTTTTGATAATCGCATTCGGTTGATTATTCAAGAGGAATTGTCTAAGCGAAAAATCACGTTGCCTAACAACAATTATTCTAAAGAAAAGGCGGTTGAGTATTTTAATAAAATCACTTATGCGTCTTATGTTATTGAGAATTTTGGTTTTAAAGATGAGGCGGCGGAAAAGGCATTTTATGAAGATTTGCTCTTTAATCAAGAAGTAAAAAACTTGCCAAAGCATTTTCAGAATGCTAGTCTGAGTGGCAATCAACTCAAACTGAAAACGCCTTTGTTGCTTTCGGTGAGCAAAGAACAGGAGATAGAAGCCATCAGAACGGAAGGCAAAGAGAACGAAAATGTTTATCTGCGACTGATAAAGAGCATTAGCGGCATTAAGAGTTTGTGGTATATCTTTTTATCTACGACGATTATTGCGAGTTTGATTACTTATTTGGCAGTATTTGTCAATCAAATATTGATTGACCATATTTTGCCGAGTTATCAATTGCACGTTCTGACGCTTTTTGCGATTGGTTTGGGAATTTTTGAAACCTTTATGCTGGGTTTGTCTATTTATAAAAGTTATATCAAAATTCATTTGGGCAATGCTTTGGACAAATACTTCTTGTCCGTTTTTGATTCTAGGCTGAATACACATTCTATTCGTTTTCTGCAAAGTTTTCGCCGAGGCGATTTGTCGGAGCGATTGAGTGACTCCATGAAGATTAAGAAATTTTTCATGCGCTTGTTTTCCAAGATTTTTGTCAATGTACTGGTCGCACTGATTTCAGTAGCTATTTTATTGGCAATCAACTGGAAATTGTCATTGTTGGTCATCAGTGTCATGGGTATTTTTGCGGTGATGTATCGAGTGATTACGCCGATTATTAAGCGTTTGGAACATGAACGCTTTAAGGTAAAGGCGGATTTGTTTTCAAAATTTATAGAAAAAATTGATGGCTTGCAAGTCATTAAATCTCACGGACTAGAAAGGTATTCTTCTCAAAATATTGGTCAAAGTGTCAATTCGTTGATTGATGTACAAACAAGGGCAACTTATGTAGATTTGGCAAACTCTTCGGTGAGTTCTTTTATCGTAACGGTCTTTGGCTTGATTATTATTGTCTCTTTGTCTCGTGAAATGATTGTCGAAAATGCCATTACGTTAGGGCAAATTATCACATTTACGGCATTGTCAGGCAAGATATTTCGAGCATCGAAGCGGTTGTTGGATGCCAATATTGATATACAAGAACATCAAGTGATTTTGAATAGATTTTTTGATTTTGAAACTGACCCGCACGCTAAACCTCAGCAATCACTAGAGTATTAAATTATTGATTTTGAACTCGAAAACATTCAACTCAAAAATATTTCATTCAATTATGTTCCTGAAATTGATGTATTAAAAAAGGTAAATTTAACTATCAAAAAAGGAGATAAAGTATGGATGCAAGGCACAAATGGCAGCGGAAAATCTACGCTTTCTAAGCTGAGTAGTTTTCTGTATGAACCGACCGAAGGGCAGATTTTTTGTAATGATATGATTTCTACGGCGTATCATCCTCGCCGATTGATGGATAAAGTAGTGTTAGTAACGAATGAAGATATTATCTTTAATGATACGATATTATTCAATATGACTTTGGGCCAGCCTGTGGAAATGGCGCAAATTATTGAATATACGAAAGCCTTGAATTTGTATGAATTTATAAATACAAAGGCGGAACAGTTTGATTTTGTGGTACATGAAAATGGGCGCAATCTTTCAACTGGACAACGCAAAAAACTATTGCTACTACGAGGACTTTTTTCTCCGTCAGAAATTGTCATTTTGGATGAGATATTCTACGGAATGGATAAAGAGTCCAAAATAAAAGCAGAGCAAATTATTGAATTTACGAGTCATAAGACCTTTGTGGTGATTTCTCACGAAGACATTAATCATATTCGTTTTAATAAACATTTTCAGATAGCAAATGGAGAATTATTGGCAAAATAATAGTGCGCCCAAAGCCACTCGACTAATCAAAATGCTTTTCGGAATCCTTCTCGGAATTATCGGACTGTCTATTTTGTGTCTTTTCTTGTTTCGAGTAAATGAAGTCTCAGAAGCTAAGAAAGGGGAAATTATTGCTGAAAATCCACCTGTCGAATACATTGCACCTTTTGATGTGGAACATATCGACGTATGGGTTCGGGAAGGCGATTTTGTTTACAGAGGCGATACTTTAGCGATTATAGAAAATCATTCGATATATAAAAATTACGCAACCATAAAGCATGAAATCAAAATGCTCGAAGAGAATATTGAGGTGTATGATGAAATTGCGGATAACTTGAAGGAAAAGGCAAAATATTTACGCAAAAATAAATACAACTTAAAACGCCGCCGAAAGAGTTCGACGCAACTCAATGAAGCCGAACAATCTTCCTTGCTCCAACAAGCGCAAGCGGCTAAACGAGAATTTGAAATCGCAAAGAAAAATTATCAGATAGATAAGGAATTGTATAAAGAAAGGGTCATTGCCAAACGAGATTTTGACAAAACGGAACAAAACTACTTAGCTACTCGAAGAAATTTTGAAGTATTGTCTAAAGATGCGGCAAAAGAAGGCATCAAAAAAGAAGATCTTGATATAGAATACGTTGGTAAAATCAATGAAGAACGCCTCAAATCTCTGGATGCCGAGCAAGAATATTTAAATGCCAAAAAGACCATAATTGACTTAAAAAAAGAATTAAAAATTGCTTCTATTAATATGCGATTTTTAGAAGAAGAACTTGAACATCAATACATTAAGTCAAAGGCGGATGGCTTTGTCCAATTTTTGTATAATACTAAAAAAGAGGTTAATATTTTCAAAAAAGGCGAACCGCTGATAATTGTTACGCCACGAAAAAAGCAGTCGTTTTATGCCAAATTGGAACTCTCACAGCAGGCTATTAAATCCGTAGAAGTCAATCAAACGGTGCATCTGGAACTTGACGCTTATGATGTTTTAAAATTCGGCGTGACAAAAGGTAAAGTCACTTACGTATCAGAAGGAGATAAGGAAAATAAGTTTTACGCGCTAGTTAAAATCACAGAACCAAACCCTAATTACGAACTCAAAAATGGCTACCTCGTCAAAGCTGATATTATCTTAGACCGTGTGCCACTTTATGATTTTGTACTAAGGCGACTATTCACAGAAGAATCTGTCTATTCTAAAAAGGAAAGCCAACCGCAGGCAGAGAATAAAAAATAATATTAAAATATTTATATATATAAATATTTATCATATATTTGTTTTTATAATAAAAAAGCAATCCAAAGTTTTCTCTCAAAAAGAAACAAATTAAATAGTAATCAAAACAAGGCTATAAGTTTTACGCCTGATTTATTCTTCGATAGAATGAGTCAACTAACGACCTATGCCCTGTATTCTCTTATATTTTCACAAACTAAAAACAGTTATTATGGTAACGTTGAACACATTACTTTTAGACTTAAAAGAAGAACAATTAAACGAAGTAGTTGCAAAGAATTTAGCAATTCGTGGCGGCGGCGGCAGTAGCTCAAAGTCTAAATCAAGCAAATCTTCAAAGTCTAGCAAGTCTTCAAAGTCTAGCAAATCTTCTAAATCTAGTAAATCAAATAAAGGTGGCGGCTGCTGCTGTGGAGATTTTCACTAGGCGTTAAATTTTAAGCTGATGAAGAAATGAGCAACGTATTTTATTGAAAAAAAAATTAAGTTGCCGTTTCTTCATTTTTTATTTCTCTCATTTTATCCTGTACCTATGGCTGCCAATGCTTATATATTCTCCGATAAATATGCTATTCTCAAAAAAGAGGAACTAAAAACATTAGACCAACTCAATTTGGTGGATACAGAAAGTCAAGCCACATTAGAGAAAGTTTATAATGAACAAGCTTTTGTATTGTCAAGTATAAATTATAAGTATCAGTATATTATCAATCCTACCATTAAGTATTTTTTGGAGCAATTCCAGCATCAAGCCATTACATTAAATGCCGTTATCCAGCAATTCAGCCAAGAAACGGGCGCAACTACCGACCAAATAAAAAATATCGTTCAGCCTTTTTTTAATAGAATGGTGCATCAAGGCATTTTATTAAAAAATACTTCGATGCAAGAATCCACAGAAAATGAAGATGAACTGGTTTTTGAAATAGGCGCAGTTATCAAGCATTACGAGATTATTTCGCTCATTACTCAAAATCGGATAGTTGAACTTTATGAAGCCTTCGATAAGCAAAATCAGCGAAAGGTAGTTGTTAAAGTCTTGCGAAAAACTGTTATTCGTCCCGATAAGCTCAAAGAAACTTTAGGCTTTTTCAGGCAAGAATTTAACATGATGCGCTTGCTCAATCATCCAAATGTTTGCCAATTCGTTGATTACCAGTCCAATGACGAATGTACTTTTGGAGTCATGGAATATATAGAAGGCGTTAGCCCACGCAAAATCGTTTTGACTGCCAATATTACATTAGAAGATAGATTCCATATCATTCAGCAAATGTTTGATTCCGTCGCACATCTGCACCAAAAAGGCTTGACACACGGCGATATACATTCCAGTAATTTTATGGTTTCAGATGACTATATCCTCAAATTGATAGATTTTGGCTTTACGCATCATCTTATTCCTTTAGCAGATGAATTAGGCATTGAAGGTGGCACAGCAGGTTATATTCCGCCAGAATGTATTCATCCCAATTCTTTTGAAATTACCACTCAACGAGTTGATTATCAAGGTGAAGTTTTTCAACTTGGCGTGATTGCATACATTTTATTGTATGATAAAAAACCATTTAAAGGTTTGACTTGGCAAAATCTCTGTGAAAAAATTAAACATTTTGAACCGTCATTTGCCACCATGACTTCTAAAAATGAAATAATTCCTTCGGAGATAATTAGCATCGTTCAAAAGACATTGAGTAAGCAGCCACAAAATAGATATGAGAATGCTACGGTTTTAAGTGAATTGATAAAAAGTACGATAATGAAACAATACTCGCCAACTGAAATTTTTGTGTAATTTTTTTGATTTTCTGAACGCTATCTGTCAGATTGAAAAAGGTATAATTCTTTGATTTTAAAAAATACGCAACAATATTCCCCTACTTCGATGCTTTAAGCACTCTCAGCCTAAAAATTTACTTTCCTTGAAGTCTTTTTCAAAAAAAACTAGCATCTCATTCCCAAAACACTTATATTTGTTTAGCTCACTGTGGTTGAGCGACTTACCTTTTACACCATTGCACCATTCAATTTTTTTTCAAAAATCAAAAAGCATATTATGAAAAGAATTATCCTATTAAATTGCGCTTTACTAATTGCAAGTTACACCTATGCCCAAAACAGCTTACAATCCGTTTCTGTTGCCGATTTGGAATTACAAGAAATATTAAAAAAATCCCAAACTAAAATCCCTCAAATCACTACCGATATTCAAGAACTGACTTTCCCTGCCGTTCCACCTGTGGTCGATGGCGACGGCCAGGCTACCCGTGCATTAAGCGAAATCAATCACGAAGAAAGAGTAGATGCTTATCCGTGGCTATCCGCTGACGGGCTTCGCATCTATTACACCGCCAACGCAGACGAAGGAATAGACGATAAGCTATTTATGGCTTCTCGAAATAGTACCGACGATGCTTTTGAAAACATTACGGAACTAGACGTAAACCTAGAAGGCGAAGCAAATGTCTCTTGTTGGCTGACCAATGATGAATTGAAATCTACTTTATGGTCAGAAAATCAGATGGCGAAAAGCGGTTCACCTCTATTTTTTACGCTTACAGAAGCAGCAAAACTAGCTTGTTTTCAGAACCCGTTCAAGTACAACTGAATGGAGATTTTTCAGGCTATTTGAGTTCACCGAGCTTGACACAAGACAAGTCTCAATTGTATATATATAATGCAAACGGTGAAAAGAGAAGAATTTTAATATTTGAGCAAAATGGAGAGAACAATTATGATTTGGAAAGTCAAATAGTTGTTCCAAAAGATTATAAAATAGGTTCTGGTCAAATTTCAAAAGATGGCTTGAGTTATACCCTTTCCATTAATACCGATAACTTATTCAAACTTTATACGCTTACTCGCAAGACTTTTCAAGATGAATTTGAAAACCTAACAGAACTCAATAGCGACATCAATGGCGAAACGTTTCACAATATTCACCCTTCATTTTCCGCCGATGGTAGCATCGTCGCCTTTGTTCGCTGCGATGCCAATGATTGGTCTCGAAATGACTTATACATTGGTCATTTGAGTATAAAACCTAAAAAATCAGATGTATTAGACGTAGCTACTCATTTGGAAGCCTACCCAAACCCGACAGCCAACAATCTCACGATTGAAAATAAGGAAAGTGATTTTGATAAAATTCAAATTTTTTCCATCGACGGAAGATTAATATTAGAAAAAATATTGCCTGCCGAGACCTCTAAGGTCAATTTGGATGTGAGTTTTATGAATACTGGCGTTTACGTTTGTAAAGTCTCCAGCGGCGACGAATGGGTAGAGAGTATTAAATTTGTAGTAAAAAAATAAAGGTTTAAAAAGAGATGGATAGGAAAAGCCTAGCGGTTTGCCTATATCGCACATCAATTCCAAATCGTTCAGCTTGCCTGCTTACGTCATTGGTGCAGGTGCAGATGCTGTGGTGGCGATAGCGTAGGGAGTCTTGGCTGTTGGGATTACAAGTAAATATTAACTTTAGAAGCATTCTTTTGCGTTATTGATTAAATCAGATAACCCGATAGAAATTATAATTAAATACGTTTGAACAGAGATTAAGAAGAGAGAAATATGTACAATATTCTGGTGATCTAAACTTAAAATCCATTCCTAATACACTGTTTCAAAAATAAGTTAATCTTTTCTCCAATGGTGGCTTGCCCCATTGTACTTTGGTTTTCAATGTAAACAAGGCAGCAAGCTACCTTGGAGTATGTAAACAAACTTTTGAAACAATGTACGAATACACTGTTTCAAAAATTAATTTAGGTTTTAAAAATATTAAACTACTTTTTAAGTTATTGATTTTCAGTTAGTTTAAAAGGCATTTTTTAAATCCTTAAAATGATTGCAAAACTTTTGAAACACTGCATTAGGAAGAATGCAAGGGGTAGAAAATAGTCTGCAACATTTAAATATAAAAATGGTAAATTTGAATTCATTTCAAAATCTAATAAAGCACGATGACCAAACCATTAGTCTCCGTTGAATGGCTCAAAGCACACCTCAACACACCAAATATTGTCATTTTAGATGCGACTATTCTAAAAAGCAAAACAGACGCAGGCAGTCAATCAGAAAATATACAAATACCGAACGCTCGTTATTTTGATATTAAAAACACATTCAGCGACCCCCAAAGCCCATTTCCCAATATGCTGCCTACACCCGAAGCCTTCGAGCAAGCCGCTCAACAACTTGGTATTTCTCAAAATAGCCAAATCGTCGTTTATGACCAAAACGGCATTTACAGCAGCCCGAGAGTGTGGTGGATGTTCAAAACGATGGGACACGAAAACGTAGCCGTATTGGACGGCGGCTTGCCTGAATGGCTGCGAGCAGGTTACGAAACAGAGCGTCTTAAAGCTAACAAGTATGATTTGGGAAATTTCAAAGCGCAATACCATCCGAACGAAGTCAGAAATATTGATTTTATAAAAAATAACATCAACGAAAGCCAAGCCAGGGTAATAGATGCCCGTTCGGCAGGTCGATTTAATGGAACTGCCCCCGAACCTCGAAAAGATCTCCGAAGCGGTAGCATTCCAAAATCAACAAGTTTACCTTTTACAGAAGTTTTGCACGATGGGAAATTTAAATCGGAGGAAGCGTTGAAAGATATTTTTAATCAAATTCATTCCGAAGAAGAAGCCTTAGTTTTTAGTTGCGGTTCGGGGATTACGGCTTGTATTTTGTATCTGGCCAGCGAATTAGCAACCGATAATCCGAAATCGGTCTATGATGGTTCGTGGACAGAATGGGCAACCGTTGTTGCATAAAAGGAGGTAATCTAAACCCCTATTATCTTAAATCACCTCCTTTTCCAAGCGTTCACTAGCAATACAATTCTCGAATAATTTTCGATGCCATCGTCTATTCCTTGCAGTTTGAGGTAAGTATTATAAGTAGAATTTCTAACCGAAAGCGGCAGCACATCACGGTATTTCGCACCATTTTCATAAATGGCATTTAAATCATTTCGCATACCTGACGCAACGTGTTCTGCCCGAAACTCGGTGTATTCCTCAGGCGCACGCCGAACGTATTCGCTTGCAATGTATCGCCAATACGCCAACATTCCAGCGTATCGAATATAGGCTTGCCCCGATTTCAAACAAGCCAAATAAGCTAAAAAATTACACGTGCCTTCGTCTCCAAAACCATAGCCATGCGCCATTTCGTGCGCCATCGTAAAAGGTTTTTGGAGCGGATGAAGCCCTGCGTCAATATTGCCCTCGCCCACAAAAAACCAATAAATGCCTGCCGTTCTCAGTCGCATCAATAAACCTTTCGGGTAGAGTTGCCTTGCTCGAACGTTACCAAAAGAAGGGTAGCCCAATTCTTTCAGAACGCTTTTGAGGCTGCGACGCATTTCTTGCTCTAGTTCGTTGGGCGAAAGGGTTTCGTCGAGCGCATTCGTGTCTTCGCTCGCTACTAGCAGCCGAAGGTCGAGGGCTTTTTTGGTAGCCCATTGCGTTTCTGCTTTGATGTTGTCCAACGTAGGCACTTCGAGCGAAAGTCCTAATTGCTCTTCGATGGGAATACGCCCATAATTCATGCCCCAAATCAATAAAAACCATGCTACGATGACTGTAATTGTTTTGAGCAAGAGAAAACCAAAATTTTTGAGTCGCTCCCGAAACGCAAGGCGTATGCGAAAAGAACGAACCAAATAACGCATTCCCAAAACGCCAACAACTAAGAAAAATAAATAAAACATTGGAAGAGGCAATAAGCCTATCGTATAATCCAAAACGGCTCGAATGCCCAAGAAAAACCCTCTAGCATAGCCGTATTCGATGAGTGAAGGATACAAATTGCCAATGCCTCTTATCAAAAGCAATAATGCAGCGAATAAGAACCAAAAATGTTTCCGAATGAAGCCCCAACTTCTACTGCCCATACAGTTCTCTTTTTAATCGTTCTAATTCGATGCTGCTCCAAAGCCCCCAAACCAAAAACATAATCACTATAAAATGAATAAAAATACCCGTAGCTATAAAATCAAAATCAAAGTATAGATAATTGATTAATGCCGTGCTGATATAGACCAATAATGCCAACGAAAAACAAAGTATTGGATTCTTTCGAGTAAACACGCCTAATATTACATACGCCGCTCCTATGAAGATATTTTGAATATTAAACGTCTCTCCAAGTCGGAATTTTACGAATGAAAAAACCAAGATATAAGCCGCCAGAATAAATAAAATATTCCTTGCTTGGCCGATAGCTTTTCGTTTGTCGCCTATCTTTTTTTGAGTAAAAAAAACATCTTCCGAAGAGGCTTTCCCTTGATGAACAATCGTATTGCATTCTTTACATACCAAAGCACCTAAAGAAAGTGAATTTCCACAGTTAGCACAATTTTCCGCATTGTCGAGTATTTGGTCTGTCATTTTAATTGAATAGTTAATAACTAAATCTTATACAATAATAAAAGAATAAATTCAGAGGATAGCTATGGAGAAAACATTATAATTAATACTACTTGAAAACACCTGTAAAACAGAGAGTTGCGTACAACGAGCATTCCTTTTTTAACAAAAACATGACAGAAGCAGCACTTCGTAAACTTCTCTCACCTTTATTTTTTTGATTAAATGTCGGCAATGCTTAGATATTAAGGCCTAGTATCATTTTAAAATTCCTAATTTTATACCGTTATTTTATAAAATCACAAAAGTTCTATATTGAAATGAGGCAACTTTTAACCAAATCGTTAATTCTGGCATGTATTGTACTCTTTACATCCGCTAGTTTCGCTCAGAGTGATAATTCCAATTATGGATTATTATTAAAATCTGGCACAAAATACCTAAAAGGAAACGTTGATGAGTTCATCAATGCTCCAGATTTAAGCAAAAAAGAATCCAGTGAGGCTTACTTTTATCGCTTAATTCAATTTGAGGATATTCCAAACCTTGCACAGCAAAACCAAATTGCCAACGCAGGAATCAAACTTTTGGAATACATTCCTCACAAGGCTTACATTGCTGCTATTCCTACTAATATGAATTTTCAATTATTGAAAAGTATAAAAGTAAGGACAGTCACACAGCTATCCGCTACGGATAAAATGGACGACTATTTGCGCAATGGCGTATATCCTAATTGGGCTACTGAAGGCAATGACGTTCAATTGAATGTAAAATTGCAAGAAAAATTTTCACAATCTAAAATCCTTTCTACTTTCTTAGCAGAAGGCGCAAAAGTCCTTCAAATCTTTCCTTATAATAATGTTATCCAAATTCAAATAAGTGCAGATGTAGATGCAATACAAACAGTAGCATCATTATCAATTGTAAACTACATTGAAGTCATTCCAGCTCCAGGAGAACGTGAAGATACCGACGGTAGAAGCCTTCACCGTTCCAATATGATAAACTCTTCGGCGGCTAACGGCATGAAATACGACGGAACAGGAATTTCGGTACAATGCCGTGATGATGGTCACCGTCGGGCCACACATCGACTTTCAAGGACGTATCGAAATGGTACAAGCTGGTCAAACGGGTAGTCACGGTGACGGTGTAGCAGGTATCATGGCAGGTGCTGGCAACCTCGACCCATTTGTACAAGGTGGCGCAAGTGGCGCATTTATGTTTGTAACGGATTATGTTGCGAATTTCCAAGATACAACTTATGGTTTGCACTTGTACCGCAATATGAACGTCACCAACTCTTCATATAGTAATGGTTGTAATGGAGGTTATACGACCATTACGCAGACGGTAGATAACCAAATCTTCCAAAGTCCAACATTAATGCACGTTTTTTCGGCAGGTAACTCCAATAATAATGATTGTGGATACGGTGCTGGTAATCAGTGGGGGAATATCACTGGTGGACACAAAATTGGTAAAAACGTGATTGCTACTGCCAACTTGAATGGCATCGCTCAATTGCAAGGTTCTTCTTCGAGAGGCCCAGCAAGTGACGGACGTTTGAAGCCAGATTTGGCGGCTTACGGTCAAGGTCAAATTTCGACGGATGAAAATAACACTTACCAAACATTTGGTGGTACTTCGGCAGCTTCGCCGAGTGTAGCAGGTGTGATAGCGCAATTGATGCACGCTTATAAAGATATGCACAACGGGCAAGAGCCTGAATCTGCATTGATGAAAGCAGCAGCGATGAATACCGCAACTGACTTAGGCAACGCAGGACCTGATTTTCGCTACGGCTGGGGATTAATCAACGGTTATAAAGCGTATAATTTGTTGGCTGAAAATCGCTATTTCACAGGAACAGTAGCACAAGGTGCTTCTAATAGTCATTCTATCACCGTTCCTGCTGGCTTAGTAGAAGCTAGAATTATGGTGTATTGGATGGACCCACAAGGCGCATTGACCGCATCTAAAGCATTGGTCAATGACCTGGATATGACGGTAACGCCAACGGGTGGTTCTCCAACTTTGCCTTTGATTTTAAATCATACTCCTAACGCATCAAC
>CALOED010000326.1:0-4085 GCA_942492005.1 uncultured Saprospiraceae bacterium | reverse complement strand
TTTAAAAAGCGTCCTAGTACTGTATGATTTATTTCCATAACTTTTTTGTCGTAAAATGATTTGATTATTATATAATAATAAACCATCAAATTGGCTAAAGTTGCTAATTTATGATTATTGGTTGCTAAATTGTAATTTTGAAAACTAAATTTTCCCAAAAAGCACGAAACAATCATTTTTTGCCCCACTTTTTAACACTCCAATTATCTGAAAAAAGTAAAAAAAACGCCATTCCAATGTATCTTATTCCATCTGAAACGTTTAACCAAAAAGGCTTCTTGATTTAAAATCAATTATTTAGCTGCACCACACGTTCAAAATTCTAATTATTACCTCGTAATAGACAGTCACTGCTGCCGATTATCACTTAGGCCGATTACTTCTAATTCTTTGGGAGTCAGTCTAAAATTATTTATATTGCAATGTATTAACATTACAATTAATCCTATAAGAAAAATAATTTCAGATAATTTATTTCGCTTACATTACGCCTTTTTTTTGATAAACAATTAAATAAACATTAGTAGATATGAAAAAAATTTTACGCACTCTAGCATTAGCTATATTGCTCGTTTCTTTTCAAACATCAAATATAATCGGGCAATGCTCTGGTGTGATTAAAGAAGAGACGAACTTTAGTGGCATTCAAATCGTAAAGACCAATTGGCAATACCTCGTTTTGAGAGGCGGATATAGCTATGGCATTGAGTTAATCAACAATGAAAAAGGAATTACAGGAGTTTTTACTTCCAAAGGTGGAGTCTCTTTGGAGCAAGACAACGACGTTATTTTTATGAGTACAACGGGCGTTCGCAAAGTCTATAAGTTTATTGATTTTGGCGAAATGAGCGATGAAGGCGGACAGCCTATTTATACCAACACCCTTCAATTAGATGTAGATGCCATCAAATGGTTTGCGAGCAATACCATGGCGACTATCTACGTCCGAAATAATTCTACGCTACAAATGCGTAAGTTTTCGGTAAATCCTGACCGAAAATCAGAATTTCAAGGTTTTGCGGCTTGTTTTTATAAAGCTATCAGCAAAGGAACTATCAAAGACGTAAAAATCAGTTCGGATTTAAAAGCAAAAAAAGCGGGAGACGCTGGCTCTAAAACGGATGTGCCTATTAGCCGTGGCGGTGGTTCGGATGCTCGACCTGCAGCCCCGACTACTGATGCGGAATTAGATGGCTTGTACAAAGATTTGTCTGAAACAAAAGCTCGTGTAAGAGAGGAAATTAGAAAAGAAAAAGAAAAAGGAGATAAAGCGAAGGAGCAATTGAGAGAAGAAGTAGCTCTGGCGCGAGAAGGCATGACTAAGCAAAAGCTCAAAATGGCGGAAGACATCAAAGACGCACGAGTGCGTGCAGATGCTGAAATCCAAAAAGCATTGGACGATGCTGCCAAAAGAATAGCTGACGCTAAGGCAAGAACTGATGATGAAATAGAAAAAGAAACCATCAAAATACAAGAAGCAAAACAAAGAGCTGCTAAGGAAATACAGCGTATTGAACTAGAAGCAGCCGACGAAATAGCTAAAATCCGTAAGCGTGCTTCCGAAGAAATCAAAGCGGCTAAAGATAAACTGGAATTGGCTAAACTGGAATACCAGGATGAAATTGAGCAGGCTAGAGAAAATTCAAGAGGTGAATTGACTAGAATTAGAGAAGAAACGGTGAAAATAGTGGAAGATGCTCGAAAGAGAGCTTTGGATGACAAAAAAGCTACCGCAGCCGATGTTTCTAAAATAAAAGATGAAGCGACGAAGCAGATTCTTAAAATTAGAGAAGATGAAGCCGAGCAAATAGCTAGAGCGAGAGAAGATGCCGTGATAGAAAAAGAAAGAATAGCCCTAGATTTGGCGGAAACTAAGCGTAGAGCTGCCGAAGAAAAAGCACTCACCGAAAGGCAACTGGCGCAAGAAATAGCCGATGCTAAAGAGCGTGCTGCAAAGGAAAAAGAACAAATTGCATTGTCTATTAATGATGCTAGAAAAAGAGCAGCCGAGGAAATTGGTAACGTTCAGAAACAAGTAATCAGTGAGCAAGACAAGGCAAAACAAGCTGTTGAAAAAATCAGAATGCAATCAGCGCAGGATATGGCAGCAGCTAGAGATAGCGTGAACGCTCAACTCAAAAAATCTTCGTCTGAAATAGCAGCTATCAAAAAGAAAGCAGATGACGAAGCAAAAAAGGCACAAGAAGAAGCCAATAAAGATATATTGGTGACTCGTGATAATGCCTCTAAGCAGAAAAAAGTCATTGCCGAAGAAATAGCTGCCGCTCAAAAAGCAGCTAAAGACGAAATGGCTCGCATCCAAAATGAGATTGCAGCTAAAGTAAAAGAGCTGCAAGCTAAAGAGGAGGAAGTAAAACAGGCCTATGCGAATGATGTGGCTGCCGCTAAAAAAGCAGCAGAAACCGAAATTTTGAAAGCTAAAGAAACGGCAGCCGACGAAGTTGCTGATGCTAGTAAAAAAGCCAAAGAAGCGCAAGGCGAATACACAGGAAAGGTGGCTGACGCTCAGAAAAGGTCGCAGGATAAAATAAAAGAAATAGAGGCTGAAGCGGCTAAAAAAATGGAAGATGCCAAAGCAGTAGCAGCACAAGTAAAAGATATTTCTGCAAAAGAGGTAATGGATGCGAAAGAACGTGCCGCTCAAGAAATATTAAAAGCAAAAGAGTTTGCTGCCAATGAAGTCTCTAAAGCGAAGCAAGATGAAGCAAAAGCCAAAGAGGCTGCCGCTATTTCGGTAGCAGAATCTCGCAAAGCTGCCGCTGACGAAATTGCTAGAGTACGTAAAGAACAATCTAATATCATAAAAGAAGCTCGTGAAAACGCTGAAAAAACAAAACAGCAATTGCTGGAGGATGTGGCGAAAACTCGTGAAAACGCAGCAAAAGAAGTTGCAGCGGCTCGAAAAATGGCAATAGATGAAGTCAAAAAAGCCAGAGAAGACGCAGCGAAAGAGCGAGAAAGAATCAATCTTTCGATACTAGATGCTCGAAACGAAGCGGCTAATAAAATTGAAATCGTTAAAGAAAAAGCAGCCAACGAGGTGGCTGCCATCAGAGAGCAAGCAGCGAAAGAAATAGCAGCCGCACTCGAAAATTCTACTTTGAAAAAAGAGGAATTGAAGAAAGAAGTCATCATTGCAGAAAAAAATGCTCGTGCTGATATTTCTAATGCAAAGGAAAAAGCGCAAAACGAAATAGAAGCAGCACAAAAAAATGCGGCCGATGCAATCGCTTCTGCTCGTAAGGATGCTGATGAGAAAAAAACGCAATATTTAGAAGAAGTACGTCAAGAAAGAGCAAGTAGCAACGATGAAATCATCAAAATACGTAAGCAAACTACTGACGAAGTACGGGAAGCTAAAAAACAAGCGAATGAACTTATCGCTAAGGAAAACAAACGTGCGGAAGATGCAAAAGCTAATGCAGATGCGGCTATTGCCCAAGAGAACAAGCGTGTGGATGAAGCGAAAGCCGATGCACAACAAAAAATCAACGATTTGGAATCTGACCGATTGAAAAAAGCCGAAGCCGTAAAGGATTTGGATAAAAAAATCGCTGATTTGAAAAAAGAAATCGCTGACTTGGAACGCAAAAAAGGAGAAGCAAGTAAGGATAATAAATAACTCATGTTACGCACTTCGATGTCCCTTATGGGACACTCCGTTTTTGCGCAACATCAGTAAATAATACGTTTAAAGTTGGAGTAATGGAATGTGAGGATATTGATATGTTTTTCTGACGAATTAATTCCTCCAAGGCTGTTTAAAATCAACAACCCACAAGGTTTTTCAAGAACCCTGTGGGTTTATTTTTGGATTCAAAGCCGAACTTCCTATCTTGTAACTACTTAATAAGCAATATTTCAACTCGCCCAATAGAATCCTACTACGAACAATGACAGTGATAGACAGAATATATCAATCGCTTGACGTACTCAAGCCCGAACGCACCGCCATTTCCTTGTTGTTGGCGCACTCTTTTTTTATAGGCGTGTTTCTTTCCTATTATTTGTCTTACGCCAACGGTGCATTTCTCAAACTCTTCAAGCCCGAAGCCTTACCCTAT
>CALOED010000325.1:0-11709 GCA_942492005.1 uncultured Saprospiraceae bacterium | reverse complement strand
AAATCAAAACGACAAGTATATTTTTTTTTAAACACACACACCTTACAAATTAAAGAACTATTAAAGAAACACACTAAAATTTGAACTTAAAAAATCTAAACAAAATGAGCGACAATATTATTTACAAAAGCACATTTCAAAAAAGAAGCCATTCCACTACGCCGCTTTTTACTTTCATTCTTTTGGCGGCAATTACGGTTTATTTTTATTATTCTCAAAATAATATGATAGATGGTATTTTCATCTTATTTGCTGCTATTGGCGTGTTAATCGTTACGATTATTGCGATTAGTTACTAAATGTTTCCATCTTTATTCAGATAGGTTTGAGACGTATTATGTTTTTAATGCCAAATCTAAATCCAGTATTTTGTTTACCGATATTAAGCGCATCGAATTTATACCCGCTAAGTATAATGATTGGGGTATCAATAGGATAGCTTTGCATTTGAATAATGGAAAAAACATCAAATTGGACTGCGGCAGTAAGTATATTGAGGTATTAAAAGCTATTAATTCGGCTGGTTTTACGATTGCTATTACGGATAAGAAAAAACGCAATATTTACGCTGATAAGGCGGAAAAATCGGGGGTGATTTTTGGATAATTACTCATTGGCTAAGAAATAGAGGCAATAATGGCGGCTTACAAAATCAATCCCCATTTGATAAAAGAATGACATCTTTTATCATCAAAATGAACTCAATACACCTCCTATGAAACCATTACAACGCTTTTTAAGGCTTGTCACCCTATTTTGTTTTGCGTTTGGAACGCCTCTTTATGGGCAAAATGAGCAAAACATCGAACATATCATTCAGTCAGATGCTTTTGATACCGAGCGAAAAATTCATGTCTTTTTGCCCGCTCGATACTTTCGGGATACCACCGAACAATTTACGGTAACTTATGTGCTGGATGCGCATTATGACCAGCTTTGGAATATGGCAAAAAGTAATAGTGATTATTTGGTGGACAGCCGCAGCGTATTTCCGATGATAGTTGTGGGTATTCAGTCCGAAAATAGAGGTCGTGAGTTTACGCCGCCAGCCTTGCCGCTCAAAGCACATTTTGAAAAAGAGGTATTCCCTCTGATAGAGAAGCAATATCGAGTAAACAAATTCCGAACCGTAGTGGGTCATTCGTGGGGAGGAGCGTTTATTGGCTGCACGCTTTTCAGCAAAGACAAAGACTTATTTGATGCTTATGTGAGTATCAGCCCATCGATGGCATACCGCAAGCGTTGGATTTTTCAGCAAGCGGACTCCATGCTGACGGCCAAAACCGATTTTAGAAAATTTTTGTATTGCTCTTCTGGCGATGTGGGCGATAGAGAAATGATGTTTGGCGGTCAGGTCGCTGACCTCGATTCGATGCTGAAACATCATAAAAATCCATCTTTGGCATTCAAGAAAAGTATGTTTGAAGGCACTGACCATTGGTCTTGTGTGATTCCTTCTTTGAATGTAGGATTGGTTCAGATGTCAAGAAATTATTGGGCAGACCAAAAAGTATTGGAAGATTTCGCACAACAAAAAGACAAAAATATAAAGGAGCAAGTAGCGATTTTTAATAAAAATCAACAAAAAAACTTTGGCTACAATTACCATTCAAATGTAAGGTATTTGAGTTTTGTGGCAGAAGATTTTACTGAAATGGGCAATTATCAAGCAGCATTGGATTTGAATAATTGGATAATGGAAATGGAGCCCGAAAGCTGGCGAACGGAGATGAGTATCGCTTATATTCATAGCCTCCAGAAGGATTTTAAAACTGCCGTTAAGCATTACAAGTTATCCTTGGCGTATTTGGAAAAACACAAAGACAAGGAGAATGAAAAAAGGTATAATAGTATGAAAAAGAACTTGTTGGAGAAGATTGAAACGTATAGTAAGTAAGGTGAAATGAAAATGAAAAAAGGTTTAAGATACCAGTTAAAGTATAGACTTTATTCACAAAACTAAATCCTATTACATCACTAACTGATAATGAAGATAGACAAAGCTGCTTTGCCGCTTTGTGAATAATGGCTTGTATCCTAAACCTTTTTTTAATAAAAAATGAAAAGCAAAAATACCTCATCAAAGTACAGGCATTTAGATTTTCGTTTTAACTCACTAAGGGAAAATGCCCAAATTGATATAATCACTTGCAATTTTCTGAATGGCATTGATAAAGGCAGCCGTTCTCAAATCTTTGACACTTTCCTTGTTAGAGTAGATGTCGTAAATTTGATTAAATGCTGTAATCATTGTTTCTTCCAATCCTGAGCGTACTAAGTCAATCTCATCCGCTCCGTGCAATAGTGACCTATCTCTTTCAGAGATTTTTTTGCCCGTTGTACTTTCTATAATTCGTTGAATGTTATCGTAAGTAGCTTGATTAAAACGCTTCTCCATACGTCCGAAACGCATATGTGACAAGTTTTTTAGCCATTCAAAGTAAGAAACGGTAACACCTCCAGCATTGATATACATATCCGGAATGATAATACACCCTCTCGCTAAAAGTATGTTTTCGGCTTCTGGTGTAACTGGACCGTTGGCTGCTTCACCAATGATTTTAGCTTTGATTCTGTCAGCATTCGCAATATTGATTTGGTTTTCGAGTGCGGCAGGTACTAAGATATCGCATTCCAACTCAAGTGCAGCTTCTCTACTTGCCAACGCCGTAGAGCCTGGGAAGCCCATTATAGACCCTGTTTTCTCTCGGAATGCCATCAATTCTTCAATGTCAATACCATCTTCCTTAACTATTGAGCCTTCGTATTCTGCTACTCCAATGAGCTTAACATCGCCTTCTGCAATAGAGATGCGAGCGGTATAATAACCAACGTTTCCGAGTCCTTGAATGACCATCGTTTTGCCAGCTATGCCTGTACTCAAGCCCAACTGAGCCATTAAGTCTTCTTTTTCGCAGCATTCACGCAAACCATAAAACACACCACGCCCCGTTGCTTCGGTTCTTCCTTGAATACCGCTTTGGCTTACAGGTTTACCCGTTACACAAGCTGCGGAATTGATTTCTCCATGGTTGAAAGTAGCGTAAGTATCCGCAATCCAAGCCATTTCTCGGCTGCCTGTTCCGTAATCGGGAGCAGGTACGTCAATACCAGGGCCGATGAAGTTTTTGCGAATTAATTCCGTCGTGTAACGACGAGTAATTGCTTGCAACTCATGCTCTTTGTATTCACGAGGATTGATTTTTACACCGCCTTTTGCACCTCCAAAAGGCACATCTACGATAGCACACTTATAAGTCATCAATGCAGCTAGTGCCGTGACTTCATCCTGATTAACGCCCATGCTGTATCGAATACCCCCTTTCGTAGGCAAACGGTGATGGGAATGTTGCACACGATACGCTTCAATAACGTGATAATCTGAACCCATTTTTACAGGGAAACGCATGGAATAAACTGCATTTGGTGCTTTGATTTGCTCCAATAAACCCTTTGGAAGGTCAAGATGTTGGGTTGCTTTGTCGAAGTAGTCTTCAACGTTTTTAAAAAAACTATAATTTTTACCTGCCATAATACATAGCTCTTTTTTACTGTCTAAATGAATTGGTTAAATTTTATGCTAACATTTTCACGAATAGACAGCTATTCTTCATTAATTTGTTTTTCTAAACCACTAATCCTACGCTCCAGATAAATTAGAAAACTAACAATTCCTACAAAAATGGTAACAATGACAGCTACTACAACGTACATTTTACCCATATTTCTCAGAAAGTCAGTGCCTTGTTCTGATTGCGCAAGCAAGGATGTTGTCATTAAAAACAACATCGCAAAGATGCTAATAATTTTTCTCATGTTTAGTTATAATTTATAGGTCTAAACCGAGAAGTCAAAACCGCTCGGCAAAATAAATGAATATTTATCAAAAAATCACAAAATTATTGTTTAAAATAATAATAATGACGAAAGTTAATTTGATAATTGATAAACGTTTACTTTCTGCAAATTGTAATTCTGTGATTTGTAATTTTAACAAGTTATTAATTGTAAAATTAAAAAATCAGAGAATAGAATTTTTATGAAAAAAATGCTAAAATTTCAATGATTAAGTTCCACTACTTGCTGTCAGCAGACAAATTCTATTATTTAATGGCTTTTGCTCGATTCCAATAAAAGATAGTACTTGCCATTTTGTTGGTTCTCAAATTTTCCAACTCTTGAATACCTTCATTCAATTCTTCGGGTGTCGCTATTTTATGGGTTATCAATTTATCTCTAGCACTTTCTGCATTTCCAATAATATTCGCAATCCAATCATCAAAATAGACGCTCTCGAAACCGTGTACTTGTGGTGCGATACTCAAATCTACGGTTTTGAAACCTGCTTCTCGCATAAGTCTATACAATTTCTTGCCAATTAAACCATCCCCGCCTAGTTTAGTTTAGTTTAGTTTGCAAACGAATGAAACGTTTTCAAATGATGCCCCATTTTGGACATTCTAGATCACCGTGATTTCAATGTTGTTTTCTTGTGTGAAAATTTCCCCACCAGACTTCGCTACTCGTCGCATTTCACGAAGTACTTGTATGGAACCCTTGACGTGTTCGAGCAAATAACGACAATATACCATGTCAAAACTATTGTCATCGAAAGGCAAATGATGTGCATCGCCTTGTTGCAAAGAGATATTTGGCAATTCCTGTGAGACTTGCGCCAATTGTGCTTCTGAAAATTCAATACCAAAGATTTCGCAATTTGGATATAATGCTGCTATTTCACGGGCTAAAATTCCCAAACCACAACCGACATCTAAGATTTTTATTGGACGTTTAATATCCAAAAAATCAATAAAAGGACGATTCGTTAACCTATTTAACAACCATACTCGGTCTTGTTCCGATTGTTCTGCGCCATTAAAAATAACATAAAGAATAGAAAACCAGAACAAAACACTTAAAGTTAAATAAATATTAATTGCGAGACTAAAATGATAAAGTTTAGCATTTTAATACATTACCCATTTCTTAAATTTCCAATATTTTAATATTCTATTATCACTTAATAAGTTTTAGTCATCGTACTCGGCACGCAAATCACAAAATCAGCAATACCTTTGTTGTCATCACTGATTTTTGAAATATCGTCTTGCTCTACTACGGAGATGGTTTGAATATTCAAATTCTTTTGTTGTTGCTTGATATACCAAACAATGCCTTCGTGATTATCCGAATGAAACGAGCCATTATAATGAATAAAAGTTTGTCCTTTTTTCCAGTTTTTGAGCGTGAAATGTGCCATAGTAGCATCTTTTACGGCTTGCGAAATCGGAAAATTTTTAGCGTTTTCGCCACCATGACTACCCATCATATTGAGCATTTTTTTATAACAGCCCACTTCCAAGTCAATCAAAATAGGCAAGGGAGCGATGTAAGACTTAGCCGTTTCGGAAAGGCTATCCAGTTGAGCAATACCTTTTTTATAGACTAAGGAAGCGTAGCGTCTTGGTACATTAGTGGCTACAAAGTGGAGTTTTTTCGCTTTGGCAAACTCTACCAATGGCTCATAATCCGTTTTGTAATTATTCCAAAGGCGGACTTCTTTTTTAAAATTCGCCTGACTAATCGTTCCATTGAGGTATTCATCCAAAAGGAGTTGATTATCCGTTTCAAACATTTCTGCGCCTAATACGAGGTTGTTGTTATGAATTTTATATAAATCCATCGTCGTTTCCAACTGCAACCAGTGCGCTATTGGGTTATTATGCAATTCGCCAAAAAAAACCATGTCCGATTTTTTCAACGCCTTCATCATCTTATCGTAAGATACTTTTTTTCCTTTTGAATTATATATAATATAAGCAGGTTTATCTTCGTGCATCACAAACGCCATTTGTACAAAAACAAAAAGTAGACGGCAGGAATATCTAAAAAACAACTTATTGATTGTAAAGGGAATTTTCATTTATATTTTAATTTTCATTTTTACGAATGATTAATAGACTTTATTCACAAAACTAAATCCTATTACATAACTAACTGATAATGAAGATAGACAAAGCGGCTTCGCCGCTTTGTGAATAATGGCTAATGGCTAACGACTTTCTGTATCGTTAGCCATTTCATTTGGTTCTTTGACAATTTTTGCATTTTCGTCCAATGTGGTTTTAACCCATTGTCTTAATTAATTGGTAAACAATGGGTTAAAACCACATTGGATTGAAATTTCAATCTTTTGGCAAAAATTGTCAAAGAGCCATTTCATTTTAATCCGCCAACTGCTTGATTTTAATAGCAAAAGCAGCAAACAACAAAGTCATAAATGGACTTACATAATTAAAAACAGCATAAAAGAAATAATCAAAAACACTGACATTCAATACACTAGCTTGGTATGCACCGCAGGTATTCCATGGTATGAGGACGGATGTGACCGTACCGCTATCTTCCAGCGTTCGGCTCAGGTTTTCGGGCGCAAGCCCTTTTTCTTTGTAGGCTTGACTATACATTTTGCCCGGTACTACAATAGCTAAATATTGGTCAGATGCAGCAATATTTACCGCCAAACAACTCGCTACGGTACTCGCAAACAAACTGAAAGTAGATTTTGTCATGCTTAATAACGCTTTACTAATGCGAGCCAATGCGCCGATAGCTTCCATTACGCCACCGAATACCAACGCACAGATAATTAACCAAACCGTGCCGAGCATTCCCGCCATTCCTTTGGCTTTGAATAGGTCGTTAAGTGCGGCATTTGAAGTTTCGAGGGTTGCACCTTCGGTCATGGCTGTCATCGTGCCTTTGTAAGCACTCACGAAATTGAGTGAATCTGCGCCAGCTATTTGCTGAACAACAGAGGGTTGGAAAATAATTGCAAAAATAGCTCCTAGCAATGTACCTGCAAGTAGTGCAATTAGCGGTTTTGTCTTTCTTGTGATTAAGAAAATAACAAAGACAGGCACTAAAAACAGCCAACCACTAATATAAAATTTTTCATCAATCGCACTTAAAATTGCGCTATAATCGGCTTCTCCAGTGGTTTTTTGCATCACACCCAAAATACTGAAAACAATAATTGTAATCGTAATACTCGGCACGGTGGTGTAAAGCATATAGCGAATATGTGTGAATAATTCGCTGCCTGCCATGGCTGCGGCAAGGTTGGTAGTATCGGAAAGAGGAGATAATTTGTCGCCAAAATAAGCTCCCGAAATCACCGCACCAGCTACCATTCCAAGGTTCATTCCCAACGCTCCTCCAATACCAATTAAGGCAATACCAACCGTAGCAGAGGTTGTCCACGAGCTACCCGTAGCCACCGAAATGACCGCACAAATCACCACCGTAGCAGGCAAAAAGATGCTCGGATGCAGTATTTTGAGACCATAATAGACCATCGAGGGAATGATGCCGCTTATCATCCAAGCCGAAGCGAGTGCGCCCACCATGAGCAAAATCAGCAATGCGCCTGTGGTAGATTTGATGTTTTCGCCTATTTCGGTAATCATATCTTCGTAGCTGACTTTATTCATAAAGCCCACAATAGCCGCTACTGCACCGCCTAGCAAGAGTATAAATTGATTGGTGCCGCTTAATCCGTTGTCGCCAAATACGAAAACGTTAAAAGCCAGCATTCCAATAAGTATCAGCAATGGCAAAAGAGCTTCTCCTAAGTTCAACTCTTTATTCTCAATAATCTTTTGATTGTCCATAAATTCAAATTTTATTTCGGTAGAAGTGCTAAGGTATCAAAGAGAAAGTAGATTTAGAATTTTTTTTTAAAATTTATGCTAAATCGCATTTTTCGCTTACTTATTTTTTAAAACCATACAAAAAATAGGTTCTTTTTCGTAGCACCTTCGATACCTTTTTTAAGGCCTGCCTGCCTGTCGGCAGACAAGCCTGCCTGTCGGCAGACAGGTTTTAATATATTTTTTCGTTTTGTATGGTTGTAAAATCTGGTATTACAATGGTAGCTTGCCCCATTGCTTTTGAGTAGATTTAGGGCAATAGGGCAAGCCACCATTGGACGAATAATCTCACCTTTCTGGCAAAAATGGTCAAAGAACCTTTTTGTTTTACCATTACTTATTAAAAAATAAATATATATTTTTGGTGATATAAACAGTAACTATCCGAATGCTCTAATGAAAATACAATAATTTTTCATTAGAAAATTTCTGATTGTAACGGATTGGAGTGATGGCAAAATTCACATATAGCAACCCGAAAAGGGTTGAATATGAGTAACCACAGGTGTAACCTGTGGCTAAAAATGATTGCTTTTAATAACTACGAAGTAGTTAAACACTAAAGAATAGCTGTTTTGAGATGTTTAACTGCTTTGCAGTTGTAAAAAACGTATTCCTAACCACAGGTTTAGACCTGTGGCTACTCATATTTAACCCTTTCAGGGTTATTTTTCCTTTCACTGCAATCCGTTACAATCAGGAAAATTTAAGTCTCATTATACAAAATGCAATTCGGAAAAGCGTATTTTTAAACATAAAAAAGATGAAAAATCCACAAGTAATAGCCCAAGCACCTGGCCGAATAAATATTATTGGCGAACACACGGACTACAACGAAGGTTTTGCATTGCCCGCAGCGATTGACAAAAAAACAGTCGTGGAACTCAAAAGAAATGGACACGCTACGACTTGCCATTTTTTAGCCAAAAACGTGAATGAAATATATGAATTTAGCCTCAATCGATTTGAGCCGATACAAAGCGGTTGGCAAAACTATGTGATGGGTGTAGTCTCCGAATTGCAAAAATTAGGCGCAGCATTGGCAGGATTTGATTGCGAGTTTGAAGGCGATGTCCCGATTGGTAGCGGCATGAGTTCTTCCGCAGCCTTGGAATGTAGTTTGGCAGTTGGCCTAAATGAGTTGTTTCACTTAGGCTTTAGCAAATGGCAATTGGCGAAAGCTAGTCAAATGGCGGAACACCATTTTGCAGGCATCAAATGCGGCATCATGGACCAGTTCGCCAGCATAATGGGTAAGCAAAATCAAGTCATGCTACTGGATTGTCGCTCATTGGAGTTTGAATATTTCCCCTTTGACCTAGGCGATTATCAATTATTATTATTGAATACCAACGTATCGCACGCACTCGCCGACTCGGAATACAACAACAGAAGAGCGGAATGCGAAGAAGGCGTGGCGATTATTCAGCAAAAATATCCTTTGGTCACATCTCTCCGAGATGTTTCATACCAGATGTTATTGACCGAAGTTGGAAAAATGCCGACTAAGGTAGCCAACCGATGCCGCCACATTATCACAGAAAATCAGCGGGTAGAATTGGCAACCAAAGCACTAGAAATACACAATATATTAGGTTTGGGCGAATTGATGTATAATTCTCATGCCAGCCTTCAGCTAGACTATGAAGTGAGTTGCACGGAGTTGGATTATTTGGTACACCAAACGAAAGATAAATTCTATGTTTTGGGTAGCCGAATGATGGGCGGCGGCTTTGGCGGTTGCACGATTAATATCGTTGAAAAAAAATCGGTAAACACTTTTATTGATGAAATTTCTACTAACTATAAAAAGCAATTTGGCGTTGATTTGTCTCCTTATATGGTTGCTATTGAGGATGGAGCGAGTGTAGTGAGTGCTTTCTGATGAAATAGTCTTATACAAAATAATGTAAAATGCAGGGCAAAATTTTCATAATTAGGAGTAGTGATAGACAACGTAAAATCATTTAATGAAATCACTCTTAAAAGATATACTATTTCTTGCTATAATTGCTCATCAAGTGCAAACAGTTACAATAATTGGTAGAAATATTAAAGGCTTGTTTTTTGGACGGCGATTAAAATCTATCTACCATTGTTAAGTCAAGAAACAATATAAATACAACCCAGATGCGAACACTAAAAGTGATGCGTGTGAGCTTCAATATGCCGATACAGCGGTCGGATATTTTGGCTTTTCGTGGTGCGATAGCGCACAGGGTGGGTTTGGAACATGATTGGTTTCATAATTACAATAATACAGAAAACACAAACAATAGTTATCATCATCACTATTCGCTAATACAGTATAAGTACAACAAGGTTTATCCAACGAATGTATAGAGGAGGCGAATCAGTTGTTTTCGCAAGATGATTGGGTGATTGATTATCGAGACGAGGAAGTAAAGCTCAAGGTAAAAGACTTGGCCATTAAGTCGTATGAAGTGGGCGTATATGAGCAGCCGATGCGGTATCAGTTGCGTGACTGCTTGCCTTTTTCTATCAAAGAAGCGGGTGATTTTGGGGCATGGTGTGGTGCGAGAGGTGAGGATAAAAAAAGTGAACGCACTGCGTTCACTTTTTCATTTATTGTTATTGCATGTATCCGTAGCCTACGGCTGTTTTTGCGCCTATGCCTTTTTCTTTAAGGGCATTTTCGAGCCAACCTAAAGCAATTTGCAAAAGTTGTATATTCTTCTCTTTTGAAGCCAAAACAAATTGATAATGTGTTTCTTCAACAGTTAAAAATGGTATTGGTCTTGGTGACTGAGTATCAGTAGGTGGCTTACCAGAACCATACCAATCGGGATAATGAGGGTTCATTATATCCACTTTTAGTTTTGGTGAAGTTTTTGGCATAGCATCCAAAAAAATGATTTTTCCTTTTTTATCAGTTCCACCGAATATAGTATCATAGTAATCTTTGAATTCAGATTCCCCTTGATGATACCCATTATCTTGAGCATAATGATTACAAATGCCTTTTATTGCACTTGCAGGAATGTAAGGAAAACCATAAATATGGTGTAAGGTTATACCTGTTTCATAAACACTATCTGTACCTAAACCTATTACAAATCGCCAATCGGGTTTGAATGAGTTAGTTACAAATCCTTGGTTTTCATTCCCATAAAGTGCATTTACTATTCTTATTTGATTTGAGGTTATCTGGTTTTCTTCAAAATTAAAAATACCTCCGTAGTCATTACTTTTGATATGAATTTTAGGGACTAAAGTATTTCTATTTCTATCCTTTAATTCACTTGAATTAAAGAATAGAAATTTCTTTTCACTTCCTTTATTATCTTTATAATCAAATCGAGCAAACTTAAATAGCTTTAGAGAAAAGTTTGCAGTACTTATGTCTTCGTGTTCAAGTATGCCTTTAACATCCGATGGAATTTTTGCATGATTTAAACTATAGCTGTCATTTATTCTTGTGTTATAATTTTGATGACCTCTATTGTTGTTCCTTCCTTGCTTTTTCTCTTCTTGTCTCCTTTTTTCTTGTATTTCTCTCTGTTTAGCTTTACGTTCTGAAACTTGTTCCTTAGATTGCTTAATTTCTTTATTAGGAAGAATTGTTTTGCCTTCGATAGTTATAGAAGATGCCTTTGAACGATTATTTTCATCAAGTTCAAAGGTACATTCTTGGTTATGCAAATGTTCTAAATCTTCTCGTGAAAAATCAGCACAAGAGTATCTTTCTCTACCTGTTACTTGAACAATTATACTATTCTTTTTGACTTTTATTTTACCCGTCTTCATATCAATATTTTTTGAAATTATTGGACATTTTCATCCCCGTCAATTAATCCCTCTGCATATCTTCTAAGCCAAGTAAACAAAGCAATTAACTCATTCGTAATCATTCTATATTCATTAGAATTTAAGTTAATAACAGCATCTGATAACTCAATTTTATTACCGTTTTCATCCGTAGAAGGAATAAAACTGAAAATATTCGAGAATTGCCCATGACTTTCTGACCTTAGCC
>CALOED010000324.1:0-8866 GCA_942492005.1 uncultured Saprospiraceae bacterium | reverse complement strand
CAAAATATAAATCGCCTTCTATCTGGTGGGCTAATGTTGCTAATTTTTTATTCATTGTTGTAATTGTTCGTCACAAGTTTTTTTAGTCACGGTCAAAGCTAAAACAAGTAAATTTTTCACTTTTACTTTTTACTTTGGCTTTTCAGGTACGGTTCTAATTTTTTCAAAATAATAGCAGTTGCGCCTTTGTTTGTTTCAATATAATTGAATGCGCTTTGAGATGCCTTTTTATAATTTTCGTTGATTTGCAGCTTTTTTATTGTGTTTTCAAAATCATTATAATTTTGAATAGAAAAACCGCCCCGATGTTGGACTAGCCATTTTGCTTCTTCAAATTTTTCATATTTCTGACCAAATATCACTGGCAATCCAAAGACGATTGGCTCAAGCGTATTGTGCAATCCTTTTCCGAATGCGCCGCCGATATAAGCCCATTTCCCTACACCATAAATAGAACTCAGCATCCCGATATTATCAATTATCAAAATTTCGGCGGCTGATACATTGAAGTTTTTGGCTTTAGAATAACGCACCACGTCCATTTCTTTCGGAAAACGCTTAGCCAGTTTTGCAATATGTGGCTCGTGAATGTTGTGTGGCGCAATGATGATTTTAAAAGGAATGGGATGGTGAATTTCGCAATATTTTTGGAGAATAGCTTCGTCGGGTTGCCATGTGCTGCCTGCTACTAAGACATTGGCATGGTGCGAAAAAGCCTTTACAATCGGAAATATTTTTGAATTGCCTTTAATATCCAACACTCTATCTACTCTTGTATCGCCTGCTATGCTGCTTTTTTCTATCTTATGGCGCATTAATATATCTAACGAATCTTGATTTTGAACAAAAATATGTGTGAAGCGATGCAATATATTTTTGAACCATTTTCCGTACCATTTGAAGAATATTTGGTTCGGGCGAAATAAGGCAGAGATGGAAAATATAGGAATGTTGCGCTGTTGTGCTACATATATATAGTAGTGCCAAAATTCGTATTTGATAAAAATAACCATTTGAGGCTGCGTAATGGCAAAAAATCGTTGGGCATTGTGGAGCGTATCCAATGGCAAATAATAAACAAAATCGGCTAAAGGGTAGTTTTTGCGCAATTCGTAGCCCGAAGGAGAGAAGAAAGTCAAAAGGATTTTTTGGTTGGGGTGCTGGTTTTTGATAGCTTCTATGAGTGGGCGACCTTGCTCAAATTCGCCTAAAGAGGCAGCGTGTATCCAAATTGCGCCTTTTTCGACGGAGTTTTCAATGGTTTGAAAAATATTTTTTCTACCTTCTACCCATAATTTAGCTTTCGCATCAAACAATGAAAATAAGCGTATAGCTGCCCAATAACATAAAATTCCTAAGTCATAAAAGATTTTCATGTCGCAAAACTATACAAAATCGTCAATTTATTTATCTAATATCGCTGAATGAATAGATAGAATTGATATAGTTTTGTTTGTATTTTTATAAAAAGAATAAAATCCAATAATCCGTTATGAATTTTAGTTTTTCTCGATTTATTGATACGCTGTTGTCCATTCCTCGCACGGTTCGCTTTATTTTGGAGCATAGAATTTGGTCGGGATTCTGGAAATATGGTTGGGTATTTATGATATTGGTGGCTGGAGGCGTTATTTTTTCGTATCGTTTTTATAGCACTTTTATAAATTGGTGGTCGCATTTACAAATCCACCAGCTAGGAGATGTGGGTTCGGGCGTGCGAAATTTGGCAGGAGACCTCAATAAAGAAGGTGGCAGCCTATTGTTTTCGAGTAGTTTTAAATATATAATATTCGTGCTGATGGAAGTAGTTGTCTTTCATAGTGTGCATCGAACGCTCGAAATTCTGGACCGCACTTCCGGTAAGAAACCTACTTTTGGCGCATTTTTTACCGCCCAAATCCGAATGTTCCAAATTAGTATTCAATCATGGGTTTTAGAATTGATTGCCACTATTTTCATAAGTATAGCTTTGGGAATGCTGGGTTTTAAGGTTTTAAAAGCTCCTTTGGTCTTTTTGGTACAGTGCTATTTTTTGGGTTTTATGATGATTGATAATTATAATGAACGCTTGGGAATGAATATTAGTAAGAGTTTGAAATTTACTCGTGGCTTTTTGGGTGTTTCATTGGCTTTGGGCTTGAGCGTTTATGCTATCATTCATATTCCGTTGGTCGGTGTTTTTATTGCGCCTTTGATTGGCGGCGTAACGGCTACTTTGGTCATGGACAGGTTGATACATCCTGCTTCTAACGAAAATTATGAATATCTTGAGTACTAACATTTTTAATATAAAATATTGATTATCAATATATAAAAAGCATTTTCATGCTTTTTATAGCAATTCCCCATCTGGAATATTTCACTTTTTTCTTCTTTTTAGTACAGTGTTTCAAAAGTTTGTTTACATACTCCAAGGTAGCTTGTTGCCTTGTTTACATCACAACCAAAGTACAATGGGGCAAGCCACCATTGGAAAAAAGATTAACTTATTTTTGAAACACTGCATTTAGCTGGAAAAAGAAGAATCTTAACGCTACCTTATATTTCGCTATCTTTTTTCCTTATGGGGAATAATTCTTCATTTGGCTAGTCCTGAAATAAATCAAACAATAGTTTTTTAAATAACAAAAAACACACATATAAATATATGGCATATAAATTGAGTCTTTATAGTTGCCAAACGAATTATTTAACATAAACAAATTACGAATGAAGCAACTAGGCTTAAAACATTTAAATGCCAATGCAGTGAAACCTGTAAATGCAAATCAAATCAAAGGCGGACGAAAACTTCGCCCTGGTGGTATGGGTTCTACTAACACCAGCAATCCATAAATGAGTTTCTTAGCCTCTTTTATGCTTTTTTGTAAAAGAGGCTAACGTTTTTTCCCAATATCGGATTTTATTCCAATTTCTATCCCAATATTGTACTATTTCTGTGCTTCATCCCTGTCTCTCTTCTTCTTTATAAATTATAAATATTATTAATAATTTTTTTTCGATACTCAAAAGTCGCAATAAGCCAACAATTTATACATATAAATAATTAAACTATAAATATCCTATAACTTTAGCGCAACCATTCGGCACTCTACTGGCACATAAGTTGAATTATGATAAGTGTCCAAACAATTATTACACAACAAATAAAAAATACTACTGATGAAAAAATTAAATACAAAAATCAACGATTTAAAAATTCAATCTGTAAAAGCTGAAATGGTAAAAGGTGGTCGTAAACTTCGCCCAGGCGGTATGACAAATAGTAGCACTTGGGGCAATCCATAAGCTATATCTTTTCCAAAATTTAAAAAAACTCCTTGATGGTCAATTCCGTCAAGGAGTTTTTTTGTTATCAAAAAAATAGGACACATAAAAGAGGCTTGACATTTGTTTTCTAAACTATATTCTGTTTTATTTGTAAATAATTCAGTAAATTTAGCAATATCAAAACTGACTATGTGTAGCATCGGACTTTATCCAAATACTTACTACTTATGATTTATCTTTTATAAAAAAACAAGACACTTCAAAGTATTATTTGCAACCTAGTTAGGATAAAAGTCTAATAGACAATATTCTGTTTTGTGTGTGGCGCACACAAACTACTCAAAAGCAGTAGGTTAGATTTTTTACTATGCCGTTTTTTTTTAGAATAAAGTCTAATATAAACTAAGGAATGAATAAAATGTGGAATACAATTGCCAATATTGGTATTTCCCCCAATTTAGCGATTCATGAACAAAAAAAAATCCGACTCATCAATCAGATAGTTGGCTTTGTTTGTATTTTCACTACTCCCGTTCTTATAATCCAATTGATATTAGGTTACACCATTCCCTCCATTCACAGTGCCTCTACTCTTGTTTTGCTTTCTCCTATTCTGTGGTTTCATCACCAAAAATTGTATCAAATAGCTCGATATTCGGCGATTATTTCTACTTTGATACTTATCTCTATACATGGCTTAGTTTACGGTTTTGACGATGGTAGCAAGTATTTTATTCTATATACCTTTCTGGTTTCATTGGTTATTTTTGAAAAGAAGTTGGACTTTTTAGTGATGCTTATTCTTCATTTTGCAGCTTTCTTTATAGGTATTTATTTTCAGAATACCTACGACCCCATTTTCCAAATTCTTCATTTTGAATACCTAAGTTTTGGATTGACCATCATACTTACTTTTTTCGCTATCAATTTTTTCAAATCGGAACAAATTCGTATCGAAGGCGAAACCAAAGAACTCATTGAAACCATTAATAATAAAAATAACGCCATCCGAACTCAACAACGAATGCTTCGCTATCAGAACGATGCGCTCAAAACGGCCAACGAAGAATTGGAAGACACTCAAAAGAGCATGAAGGATTCCGTTGAAGATTTGAGAACCTTTGCTTATATCGTTTCTCACGACTTAAAAGAGCCGCTCCGAATGATTAACAGCTATACGCAGCTTATCAAAAGGCGACTGAAAGGGCAACTCAATGAAGAGACGGAGGAGTTTATGTTTTATATTGTAGATGGTACAAAGCGGATGAAAACACTTCTTGATGATTTGTTGAAATACGCTACTACTACCAATAAGGAAGAAGAAAAAGAACCCGTCGGTATGAAAGATATTATTGATATTGCCATCAAAAATCTTGAAATACCCATCTATGAGAGTAAAGCCCAAATTATCATCAACGATAATGACTTCATGGAAGTGCATGGTTCGTTTTCGCAACTGTCGCAGCTATTCCAAAATATTATTGGCAATGCTATCAAATTTCATCGCCCAAATGACACGCCTACCATTATTATAGATATGGAACGGAACAAACGTTACAATATTTATAGCATTCAAGACAACGGTATCGGCATACCTAGCGACAAGGTGGATAAAATATTTTCCCCGTTTGAGCGAGTAGGCAACAAAGAAAAATACAAAGGCAGTGGAATAGTCTTGGCTATTTGTAAAAAAATAGTGCAAAACCACGATGGTAAAATATGGGTAGATAGCGATATTAATCAAGGCGCAACTTTCTTTATCGCTTTTCCTGTACTTGAAAATAAGGAAGCCACAGAGGAATAAACCTTCTAAAAAAACACCTAGACAATAAAAGCAGATGGATAAAATAAATTACCCATCTGCTTTTTTCATCCCCTTTCTTTCGGTGATTTAAATACTAAACCCGATTGATTTTGAAGCATTTTCTTGTTCCACCAAATTGAACAAACCCACATCTTCAAAGAAATAGTCTTTATCATTTCTTCTGTTCGCTCTTTTGATGATACTGCGGCCATTCTCAAATTTTGATGGCGAGTAGCCTGTTTTACAATCTTGCGGATAGTTCTCGCATTACCAAAATACTTGTGTTTGTGTTTGATAAGATTAGAAATGTAAGTTTCCAAATGCTTGCTTGCCTCTGGACTCATTTGCAAATCCTCCGCTTCAAACATCATATTGGCTATTTTCATCAATTCAGCCTCTTTATAATCCTCAAACTTAAATTGCTTATCGAAGCGAGACATCAGCCCTGGATTAGCTTCCAAAAACTCTTTCATCTCTTTCGGATAACCCGCTACTATCACCATAAACTCGCCTCTGTGATCTTCCATTCGTTTCAGAAGTGTTTCTACGGCTTCGCTTCCAAAAGTACTTCCGCCTTTTGTGAGACCGTAGGCTTCGTCAATAAACAGACCGCCACCAAGTGCTTTTTCTATCATTTCGCCTGTTTTGATAGCCGTTTGTCCTACAAATCCAGCTATCAAATCCTTTCTATCTACTTCTACCAAATGCCCTCGCTCTAAGATGCCAAGTGCTTTGTATATTTGTACCAGTAGGCGTGCAATCGTTGTTTTTCCAGTACCGGGATTACCTAAAAATACGGTATGCAAAGAGAATGATTTGGCAATATCTTTACCTATTTCTTTGTAATATCTGACGAGTTTTGCCATTTCGTCCACCTCTTTCTTGATATTATCTAACCCTACTAAGTCATGCAGTTGCGTCAAAGCGTCGTTCAGCAAAGCATCGTCAATAGGTAAATTCACTTTACTTCCATCGGTTGATTTAAAGACTTTTTTAACATCTTCTTCTTCCAACGTAGAGAGTGTTTTTTTATCCAATTTTCTGATGTCACCAGCCTTCATTAGCCTTAGTGCCATGTTTTGTTTGGCTTCTTCTACGATGCCATTTACAAATCGAGCATTTCCAAAATGTTCATCTCTATTGCGATAAGCCTCTACTAGCTTTTTGTAAATCACTTCTTTTCCATCATCAGAAATTTCAACGCCTCGCTTGCCTGCGGTAAATTCAGAGATTTGAACCAGTTCTTCGGGCGTATAATCTGGGAAGTGAATAATATTTCGCAAACGGGAAGTCAAGCCAGGATTCGAGTTCAAGAAGTTTTGCATTTCTTTAGGATATCCCGCACAGATAATTGCAATATCTCCAACTCCATCCGACATTTCTTTTAATAAAACCTCAATAACCTCACGCCCAAAGTCCTTTTTATCGTCGCCTCTATTCGTGAGCGAGTAGGCTTCGTCAATAAATAAAATACCGCCTCTTGCTTTTTCTATTGCTTTTTTGACCTTTGGTGCAGTTTGTCCGATAAACTCACCCACCAAATCTGCTCGCCCCACTTCGTGTACTTTTCCATGAGATAGCAAATCCAAACTATGATAAATCTTGCCCAGCATATTAGCTACGGTCGTTTTACCCGTTCCAGGATTGCCCGTAAATACACTATGCAAACTAAATCTGCTACTTTCTTGCAAGCCTTTTTCTTGTCGAACTTTCAAAAACTGAAGGTAGGAAGCCAACTCTTTGAGTTGTTCTTTTACCGTTTTCAGGCTGATAAGACTCTCCAACTCTGCGGATGCTTCCTCAAAGGTTGGTTTTTTATCTTCGTTCTCATTCGAGACAATATTATTTCCTTTATTTCTACCATGAAAAGTGGTATAAACCAAGTCGCCTTCTTGCTCTTCTGCCTCGTCGCCCACCTCAAAAGGCACTACCGCCACCAATTGATCCATGAATACGATTTCTATCGTATATCTATCCGGATACCAATAATCCGAAGATTGAGAACCATATCCCGTATCCAATAAAATGGTTTTTCGATTATCTCCTATTTCTTTGAGGTATTCGACATAGGCTTTATGCTGTCCCGAGTCGTTATAAAAATTAAATTGAAGCTCCAGAGGGAATGAAGGTTCATCCGTTATCAGGTTAGTTAGCTTCATTTCAATATTGATGAATCGAGTATTGTCGCTTTTGAATTTGCGCATATATACCCTTTCATCGGCTTCCAAGCCTTCACGGGGGCTTTCAAAAAGTCGCACCATTTCTATTTCAAAATATGGATTTTCTTCCTCCGTCACCAAGCCTTTATCTGTGATATAGAAAGTAGTTTCGCCTACTTCTTTATTATTCAAAAAAGCCTTCCATTTGTATTTGCCTTTTTTCCACCATCCGGGGTCGGGTGTTCCCCAGCCTTCACGGACGAAAATGATGTTTTTATCTTTTCCAATATTGATTTCCTTTTTCAGGTTACAAAGTTCTTTATTTCCATCAGTATTGATACAAACTAGACTTATTTCCGCTTCCCAATCTACCTCGTCAAAAAGTTTATTGAAAAAAGATAATTCACAATAAATATATCGGCACTCTTTTTCGTCGAATACTCTTCGGTATTTTTTGACATTAAAAAAGAGATTTTCTTTCGAGCCAAATACTTTTATTCCTTTTAGCTTGAAATTTCCGCCTTCTGCTTCATTTTTCTTATTGAAAGCCATTTGCAATTAATAATTAAAAATTAGTTACTAATATTTCTTAGAAAATAGACCATTAGTCGCCTATTCCTTCTTTTCAATGCTTTAAAGTAGTAGTGTAGATAAGTAGTTTAGCAATGGTATTTTTAATAATGGTAAACTCAATTGAGGTCAAAATTTGCCCATCAAAAAGACTAAACTACTTAGTGAAAAGTGAAAATATAATTTTAGATACATTAAAAAAAATTATAATCCATTTTAAAGCGAAATATACAGGATTTTATTAACATCGCATAAATTTAAACGAAGTAAAATTTCAAATTTCAGCTAAAAGTCTTTCCTATTATTTTGAGAAGTAGCAAAATCAAATATCCACGGTTTCAAGTTTTTCAATCATCATTACGCCTTTTTCTTTCATTTCAGCCAAAGCCTTTTCTACGTCACCCTCTTCTAAATTGACACCACGGCAGCCTTCTACGATTAAATGCGTTTTGAAACCCAAATCTATCGCATCCAATGCGGTAAATTTTACACAATAGTCTGTGGCTAATCCCATGATATAAACATCTGTAACGCCTTTTTCTTTCAAATAATCGCCCATTCCAGTGGCTTTTCTTTTGCCATTATCAAAAAAACCACTATAACTATCCACTTCTTTGTCTGTCCCTTTTGGGAAAATTTTAGTGATTTTTGAAACATTCAAATCGGGATGAAACTCTGCGCCAAACGTCTCTTTTACACAATGAATGGGCCACAATACTTGCGGCAAACCATTCAAATCTATCACTTGCCCCGGATAACGCCACAAATAATTGGCGGCAAAGCTGCCATGGTCAGCAGGATGCCAATCTTGCGTAGCCACTACCAAATCAAAATCATCCATCAATTGATTGGCAATAGGTATGGTTTGCGCCGCTTCATCCACCGCCAATGCCCCCAAAGGGCAAAAATCGTTTTGTAAATCTACTAATATTAATGCTTTCATCTTTTTTTATTTTAACAAAAAAACAGGTTAAATAATAAGCGGTATAGCAAATTTCAACTACTGTCTCTACTTCTAATCATCCGCCATTTAGCCCCCAAAAATCTACTTCTTAGCGTGTTT
>CALOED010000323.1:0-2430 GCA_942492005.1 uncultured Saprospiraceae bacterium | reverse complement strand
AAGAAGAGCAAAAACGTTTTGGAATGGGACAAGGCGCAAGGGAAGTATTATTTATTTGTAGGCAGAGAGAATGGGAAAATAAGTGAATAGAAAAAAATATTTATCCTTCTTAAACTTTATATCTTTACGACAAATTCAAACTGTATGAAACGAATGTTTAGAGCCTTTTTAGGCATAGCCGCTACGGTATTAATTATAGTTTTTGTAGAACGTACAATGGACGTTTTTGAGTTTTTTCCAGAAGATAAACCTATTGAAATTGACTCTGCTACCACCGTATTGGATTCTCTAACGGGACAAATCACTACTAAAATTATCAGAAACAATGCCTTGAAAGGCGGAATAGCTATCAGTGTTTTTGATGATAAGCAAGTCAAACCTAACCGAGTTTTCAATAAGAAATTTATAGAAAAAGACGATTCTCAAATCATCAATATCTTGCATAAGAATACTATTCAAGACTTCAATCAGTCTATTGACGTTTCTTTTGAATTTGACAATCCCGACTTGGTGGAGAATATTTTATTCATTTCGTTGGACAACTATAATCCGAAGACAGAGGTTGTCAGCAAACGTTTTTTTGAGCCTCAAAAGGGTAAGAATAGGGTGAATATCAAAAATAACTTTAAAGAAGAGGGAATTTATGAATTTCGATTGGGTTATTTTTTGAAAAAAGAAGCCCTCAAAAAAAATCCAATATTTTATTCACAGAAATTTAAGGTAGTAATTGAGTAATTCTATCTCAAAACATATATTTTTGTGACTCAATTAATATTTTAAAAAAATAAAAAGCTACAAAATAACACAACATGGATTTAGTTACTTTATTTTCAACTCCCGAAGCATGGGTAAGTTTATTGATGCTGACTTTTATGGAAATCGTTTTGGGAATTGATAATATTATTTTTATTTCAATTGCATCCAGCAAATTACCAAAAGAACAGCAAAAAAGAGCCACAAATATTGGTTTATTGTTGGCAATGGTTTTTAGAGTTATATTATTATTTGGTATTTCGTACTTGATAGCCATGCAATCGGCATTGTTCAAAATCGAGTTGTCGTGGCTACACGCTGCCGTTACTGGGCAAAGTTTGATTTTAGCCGCAGGCGGATTATTTTTAATATATAAAGCAACTTCCGAAATTCATGAAAAACTAGAGGGGGGCAATCACCTCAATTTGGGCGAAAATGGCGAAGGTGGAGAGCCTAAAAAAATATCTTTACAAAAAGTAATTATTCAGATTTGCTTAATCAATATCGTATTTTCGTTTGACTCTATTCTTACCGCAGTTGGTCTTACGGATTCTGTTGCGATAATGGTAGCTGCGGTCGTCATTTCGATGATTATTATGATGTTATTTGCTAATCCTGTCGGCGATTTTGTCAATGAAAATCCAACTATTCAAATGCTCGGATTATCATTTTTAATCCTAATTGGTTTTATGCTAATAGCCGAAGGAGCGCATTTGTCGCACTTTGAATTATTCGATACCAAAGTAGGAACTATACCGAAAGGCTATTTGTATTTTGCGATTTTCTTCTCATTGGCAGTTGAGTTTCTGAATATGAAATTGCGCAAAAACGTGGATAAGGTAAAACTTTATACCTATAAGAATAATGAGAAAAAATAGGTATTAGCAAGCTATAAGAGTTATTTGAATAGGCAAAAAAATAACCGTTAAATGTTTTCAAAACACTTGACGGTTATTTTTATTTGCCCCAAACCTATTCTTTATCCTTCTCTTTAGGCATTTTGAAAAGCACTGGCAATTTCATTTCTACATCTACCTTTTTGCCTTTGTCCATGCCCGGATTCCAAGCTGTTTCATCTGTTATCATTTTATAAACAGCGTCATAAGCCGCTTGCCCGCAACCCTCTTCAAGGTCTTTAACGATTTTTACATCTTTTAACGCCTTCGCCGCTTTTGAAAAATCACTGCTCTCTACCTTCTACCTTTTTTTCAAATGCCGCTTTCGGATACTTGACATTCTTATATACAATTTGTATAATTTTTTGGTGCGTACATTTAGCAGCCGCTTTGCTATCTTCATTTTCGCAACCTTTTAGCGTTGGCATTTGGTCCACTTCGCCCAGTGTCGATTGAGGCGCAGGAGCTACATTGTAAGCCGAAAATATCATAGACATCCCAAATAAAACGGGTAATATAAAAGCATATTTAAGTAATGCTCGCTTAGAAAAACGTTTTCTAGTCATCATCTTTATTCGATTTTTTAACTGTGATTGATTAAAATTATGAACTAACCGAAGTTCAACGCCTGGAAATGCTTGCTGCAAAAGTAGCTGCCCGTAGTTCTTGACCGGTATCGAACGCAAGACAAACTTATCCGCCGCATATTCGTGAACTTCTCTTAATGCCTGATGGAATAATCGCAACAATGGATTGAACCAAAATAGGATAGACAATATTT
>CALOED010000322.1:0-2736 GCA_942492005.1 uncultured Saprospiraceae bacterium | reverse complement strand
AAAAATTGATATTTGAATCGGTTTTTTCGTATCCGCTGCAAAGCTTAATGAGAAATTTTCCAGGCCAAGAGGGTTGAGCCATGATACAATGGCCATGGTTTCAAAAATATCATCCTGACGGGTTTGATTAAAAACAGGATGGATAGCGCCGTAATGTTTTTGCCGACTTCAGCCGATACTATCAATCTTAGGTTCTCCCACATTTTTGTCAGTTCGATACCGCCTTTATAGCCTTTATATTCCGTACTCTTTCCATCCATATTGGCCAGGGTGTATTCAATTGTGGGGGCCAGTTCAAACCCGTTACCAAACTCAATTTCATAGGATGCGCCCTCGCATTTTTATACGCTGCTAAAAAAATAGCTCAAACGGATGGCACTTCCGAAGCCAACAAAATAGCTCTTAGGTCAATGATTACAAAGTGCGAAGCTGCGATGTTTGGCGAAAAACCATCTGAAAATATGCCCAAAAGCTCCGTAAGTATCAATAAGTAAAATAACCATTTTCTATATGAAAGGGCTTTATCTGATAAAAAAGATAAAGCCTTTTTTATTTGGTCTAATTCTTTTCCTTTTTCTACCTTTAGTCTTTCACCAATCAACTTTACGCATCATTTAAAATCAAAATCTATGAATAGTGCTATCAATACCATTGATTACGTTATTATTTTAGTTTATTTTTTAATTGTATTCGGCATTGGCTTTGCGGTGGCTCGGCGCACCCAAAACGGGCGACGACCTCTTTTTAGGTGGTCGTACATTCACATGGGGCATTATTGGTTTGTCCCTTTTTTGCATCCAATATTTCAAGTTCCACCATTATTGGTTTATCGAGTGCAGCATACAGCACAGGCGTAGTCAATTCGGTCTATGAATGGATGTCGGGCATACCTATGATTGTTGCTGCTGTTATTTTCATTCCGCTTTATCTGCGTTCCAAAATCACCACCATTCCAGAGTTTTTAGAATATCGCTTCGATGTTCGTTCTCGGATATATTTTTCAGTGATTACCATTATTATGTCTGTCGTCATTGAGTTGGCAGGCGGTTTATACGCTGGCGCAATCGTCTTGAAACTGTTTTTCCCGAGCCTAAGTTTAGAACAAATAATATGGATAGTTGCCATAGTTGCCGCTGTTTATACTGCATTTGGAGGGCTTCGAGCCGTGGTTTACACGGATGCTATTCAAGCTATTATTTTAATTGTTGGCTGTACCGTTATGACAATAATGATTTTTGGAAGACTGGATTATGATTGGAATAATGTACTCGCCATCGTTCCAGACGGGCATTTTTCGATGGTGCGTCCTGCCAACGATGAAACGCTACCCTGGACGGGACTCATGCTAGGTGTGCCGCTAATGGGCTTTTGGTATTGGACGACCAATCAATTTATTGTCCAGAGAGTATTGGGAAGTAAAGATATTAAACAAGCACGCTGGGGTGTAATGCTTGCAGGCTTTTTGAAAATTTTGCCGCTTTTCATCATGGTTTTTCCGGGTGCTATGGCGATTAGTTTATTTTCTATTGAGAACAACGACGAAATATTTCCAATGATGATGGTCGAAATTTTACCAGTTGGATTATTGGGTTTGGTGTTGGCAGGATTGATTTCTGCGGTCATGTCGAGCGTGGATTCTATGCTCAACTCAGCCTCTACGCTCATTGTTGTCGATTTTATTGAGCCATATAAAAAAGGAATATCGGAGCGTCAAAAAATCAATTACGGTAGAATTATCACTTTTGTATTTATGGTAGTAGCTGCTATTTGGGCACCTTTTATCAAAGAATTTCCGAGTCTTTGGGACTATCTCCAACAGATGTTTTCTATCGTTGTGCCGCCAATTGCGGTTATTTTCTTAGTCGGAGTATTCTACAAACGAGGCAATGGCGAAGGCGCATTAGCTACTTTAGTTTTCGGTACGCTATTCGGCGTTTTGCTTTTCATACTCGACCAAAAGGGTTTGTGGCATTTGCATTATACCGAAAATGTCGGGCTTATTTTTGCGGTAAGTACAGTCGTTTTTGTTTTGGTGAGTTTACTCACAAAAGCTCCAGATGCGGAACGAGTAGCGAAGTTTACTTTCAATAGAGAACTTGTCACTGCGGGCATGGAAGGCGTAAAATGGTATCAGGATTATCGTTATCAAGCGGTACTCTTGATTGCTTTGATGGCTTATATCTTGATTCTTTTTTGGTAATTGTGCAATGAAATTGAGTAAATGACAGAATCTAAAACGCAGAAAAAAATCCTGTGCAACACGACAAAAGATACCTTTTATATAGTAGACTTTATTCACAAAACTAAATCTTATTACATAACTAACTGATAATGAAGATAGACAAAGCGGCTTCGCCGCTTTGTGAATAATGGCTAGTGTAGCACAGGATTTTTTTCTACGTTTTTAAATGAACAACTTTTTAGAACAAAAATGATAAAATAAACAAATAATCGTTATTCATTCATCTACTCATTCATTCATTCATTCATTCATTACTTAAAACTAAACAATTCTACTACAAAAATCAATGTAGAGAAAGGCTTAATGTCTTGACCTGCGCCACGGTCGCCGTAAGCCAATTCAGAAGGAATATAAAATTCATATTTTGCTCCTGGAGACATCAACTGTAAACCTTCCGTCCAACCTCTTATCACTTGACCCAAACCAAAAGAAATGGTTTCGCCACGCTTATAAGAGCTATCGAATACCGTTCCGTCGAGCAAACGACCTTCATA
>CALOED010000321.1:0-13044 GCA_942492005.1 uncultured Saprospiraceae bacterium | reverse complement strand
CATTGCAAGCTATCGAATAAAAGCAGATGGCAGCCTAAGCGAAGCGATTTCGGTGATAGAGCATCAGCGCACAAAGCCCGAAGAAGTGCGTCAAGAAACGGGGCATCCGCATAAAATACAGGCAGCTATTGACGAAAATACGGTCTTGGTGACGGACTTAGGCTTGGATAAAGTCTTGCATTATCAGTTGGATTCGAGTGGCGTTCTTACCAAAATAGCGGAAACAGAAACGGCTTTTAAATCGGGCCCTCGCCATTTTGATAACCATCCTACGCAACCATGGATTTATGTCTTGAATGAGTTGAATAGTTCGGTAGAAGGATTTAATTATACCACTGGAAATGAGCCGATGCAGCGTTTTCAGACTATAAAAACACTCAAAGAGAATACCGAAAATAATGGACCATCGGCGATTCATATCCATCCGAATGGCAAATTTTTGTACACCGCAAACCGTGGTTTGAATGGAAGTAAGGAGCAGAGTATTTCTATTTTTAGTATTGATTCAAAAACGGGGCAATTGACTTTAATAGGCAAGCAAGACACAAACGGGGAAATTCCTAGAGATTTTGCTATTTCGCCATCGGGTAAATTTCTGTTGGCAGCCAATCAAAATTCGGATACCATCGTGACGTTTAAAATTAATACAGAAACAGGAATGTTAGAGCCAACGAATATAGTTTATGCGACGAATACGCCTGTTTGCTTGAAGTTTTTATAGTTTTTTTGTTTTTAAAAAACATAATAACGGTGTCCTGCAAGGGCAATCTGTTTATAGCTTAAAGTTTAAAATTAGGCATCGGATGTTTTCGAAAACATCCGATGCCTACATCCTATTTTTTATAAAAGAAAACTAAAACCGACGTGTCAAAAACACCGACATGATAATATACAAACCGATGATAAACGGCAAGCAAAACCATTCTAAAAAATAAATAGAAGATACGCTAATGGTAATAAAAGTATATCTCAATTCATTGCCCTTCCATGATGAACCTTTGAATTTTAAACTAAACATGGGATAACTCGACAACATGAGAAAGGAAAACAAGCCCATTATAAAATACAAAAATACGGGCTGAAGAATAAAATCACGGAAACCAAAAGTATCATAATGAGCCGTTAGGAGCAGTCCGAGCGTAAAGGCAGTAGTAGAAGGCGTAGCTAATCCGTAAAAATCATCAGAAGAATCGTGTGCATTGAAATCCGCTAAAAGTTAACAACTCACCAAAGTAAGTAAAAAACCAGAATAAGCCAGCCATTCTTCTATGCCTGACCACATCAACATCTGATACATACCGATGCCGGGCAGCACACCAAAAGTCACCATATCCGCCAAAGAGTCTAAATTTTTGCCAATCGGCGAATAAGCATTGAGCAATCGAGCCTGCAAGATCCATCCATCAAATCCGGCATACTTCTGCCGTCAATGCACCTACAAACATACAGCAATAATCCCTTTAAACATAAAAACTATCGCCAAACAGCCACAAAGTAGGTTGATTAACGTAATAAGATTGGGTATTTGTTTTTTAATGCTCATGTTCATAAAATGATAGGTTGATGATGAATTAATTTCTCATTGAGAAGTACTTACAAAGATGTAAAATTCGCAACAGTTTTATTCATTGGTTGAATGGTTTTGACATTTTATTACATTTGAACGTTACATATAAGTATAATGACTGCGCCTAGTCGTTCAAAATACCAACTCACTCATTTAGAGCTTAGTTTTTTTACAAAATTGTTATTTTTAGAAATTGATAAATACGAGAGCCACAAATCCTACTTTAAAGACTAAAAACAATGACTCAAATGCTAAGAAATTCAATAGCCGCCTTATTCTTTGTTTTGATAACAAACATTGCGATAGCACAACCTTCCAATAATGATTGTGCGTCGGCTATTCAACTCACTCAACTCGATGGAACGTGTTCGGGTTCAGCTACTTATAATAATATCAACGCAACAGCTTCGGGGCAAGGGCCAACGGGCTGTTTTTCTAATACCAATCACGACGTATGGTTTTCGTTTGTAGCTCAAGCCACCGATGTCACGGTGACTATCAACGGAAATAATACCTCTGGCGGCGGCTCTATGGTCAATCCTCAAGTCGGGTTGCTAACAGGAAGTTGTGGCGGCACACTCACCATGTTTCATTGCGCTACGGATGTAGGCACAAACAATAATGGCGTTGAAATGTATGGCGGTGCGCTCACTATTGGGCAGACCTATTATATTCGAGTAGATGCTGCGAATATGGGAACTTTTGAAATATGTGTAAACAACTTCTTCGCACCTCCAACGCCCGAATCCGATTGTAGCGATGCCGTTGTGTTGTGCGATAAAGCTCCATTTACGGTACAATCCGTATCAGGAGCGGGCAACAATACCAATGAAATGAGCGGTTCGCCATGCGGATTATCAGAAACCAATTCTTCGTGGTACACTTGGACGTGCGACCAATCTGGTACGCTCGAATTTACACTTACGCCAACGAATGCTGCCGACGATTTGGACTTTATTGTTTATCGTTTGGATAATGGCAGTTGCAATCAAAGAACGGTGTTGAGGTGTATGGCGGCAGGAGATTTTCAAATCCCTAGCCCCTGCATGGGCGCAACGGGCCTCGGAAATGGCGCAACGGATATTACGGAACAGCCGGGATGCGGTCAAGGACAAGACAACTGGCTATTGCCGCTGAGTATGGTGTCGGGCGAGCGATATGCGTTGGTTGTAAATAATTATACCTCTTCGGGAAATGGTTTTCAAATCAGCTTTGGCGGTTCAGGTACTTTTGTTGGGCCATCTGCTGATTTTGTAAATAATGATGCCGACAATACGATTTGCGTGGGCGATAATATCGTTTTTACAGATAATTCCACTTTTCCGAATGGTTCGGATGGTTGGGCGTGGAATTTTGGTGTAGATGCCAATCCGCAAGTAGGCGGTGGCCCAGGACCGCACACCGTTTCTTATAGCTCTCCTGGAGTTAAATCCATCGCTTTGACGGTAGAAAGCGCATTGGGTTGTGTGGTTTCTACGGTGCAGACCATTCAAGTCAATGCTTGTTGCGAAACGGCAAACCCTATTACGGCAAGTTTTACGGCTACGGATAACACGTGTAATGGCGACAATGCTGGCGCACTTTCGGTAAGCGGAACAACGGGCTATCCGCCATTTACCTATCAATGGAACAATGGTTCTGTTAATGGCACAAGCGGCTCAAATCTCTATTCTGGAACGTATTCCGTCACCATGACCGACGAAATCGGTTGCGATACCATTTTGAATATCCCCATTTCAGAACCGCCCGCTTTTAATATCACACCAAATATCGTTCGCCCAACGTGCAACGGCGGAACGGATGGCTCAATCACCCTCAGTACAAGTGGCGCAACGCCTAATTATCAATATGATTGGGGCAACGGACCGACCAATAATAATATTCGAAATGGACTTTCAAACGGCACTTACAACGTTACCGTAGTAGATGCGCTAGGTTGCGATACCGTGTTGAGTATTCCCGTTTTTGAATTGACATTAGAACTAGATACGCTTGCCGATTTTGTGATAGAACCGACTTGTTTTGGCTTTACGGATGGTTCTATTACCATTACAATGGCAAACGGACAACCTGCTTATCAGTTCGATTGGGGGAGCGGTTTTCAGAGTAGTAACTCCTTATTTAATCTTGGAAATGGAACTTATACGCTTAGCGTGATAGATGTCAATAACTGTCAAGGTGGGCCTTTCCAAATATTGGTAGAAGAACCCGACGAACTCATTGTCAGTACTTCGGTGGTAGATGTGACCTGTTTTGATGGAGATGATGGCGAAGCCGTAGCAATAGCCACAGGAGGCAACGTAGGAAGTTATAATTTTTCATGGAGCAATGGCTCGCCCGATAGTATCAATGCCAACCTTATCGCTGGAAATTACCTACTCACGGTCACGGATGTAAAAGGCTGCACCGACACGGCTAGTGCCTTTGTTCGCCAGCCTATGCCTATTATTATTACGAGCATTGATGTAGTTGATGCGTTTTGTTATGCGGATAGCAATGGTAGCGTTACGCCAATTGTAACGGGCGGCACACCACCTTTTGAATATAGTATTGATGGAATCAATTATCAACCTTCAAGCACCATTGGCAACCTGAGAGCGGGGCATTATACGGTTTATGTTCGTGATGCTTTCGGATGCGAATACACTCGCAATGCAACGGTTTATCAACCGCTTATCTTCTACGTAGATGCTGGCGACGACCAAACCATCGAATTGGGCTACGAAGCAGAAATTGAAGCATTTGCCAACACACCACCCGAAAACGTGACTTATACTTGGACTCCGCCTTTGGCGTTGAGTTGCACGGATTGCTCCGACCCCGTAGCAAACCCCGTATCTACTACGACTTACACGGTGCTTGCTACCAACGAAAGAGGTTGCCCCGCTACGGATTCTCTTACGATTTTTGTAGAAATACTTCGCCCGTTCTTCGTGCCAAATGTTTTTACACCAAATTACGATGGCAATAATGATAATTTCTACGTCTATGGCGGCCCTGCTATTCGACAAGTGCGCACGCTAAGAGTATTTGACCGATGGGGCGGACACGTTTTCAGAGCAGATAATATTCCTGCCAATACGCCGAATTTAGGTTGGGATGGTTTGTATCGAGGCAAACGGGTAAAACCAGATGTATTTGTATTTTATATCGAAATAGAATTTGTAGATGGGCATATTGAGGTGGTGAAAGGCGATGTGACTGTGATGAGATAGGTTTTTTTTTGAAAAGGGATTCATGCTTACTAACAGCAATTCTCACTTTGACAAAAAAAAAATGATTATTACATCGATTGCCACGGCTTTAGCTCGTGGTAATTGATTCTTTATTAAAAAATCGGTTCTCTGAAAATTACGGTGAAATGGTCTTTATCTAGTATTTCGATGGTTCAATCCATTGCCTTTCAGTAAGTTAGGGCTATGGGTTAAAACCCATAAGATAGTAAATACAAAAAAAATAAGAGAACCAAAAAATCTAAAGTGAGAATTGCTGGCTTACTAAATTTCCAAAGTTTAGTACAGTGTTTCAAAGTTTATTTGGTTCTTTGACAATTTTTGCATTTTCGTCCAATGTGGTTTTAACCCATTGTCTTAATTAATTGGTAAACAATGGGTTAAAATCACATTGGATTGAAATTTCAATCTTTTGGCAAAAATTGTCAAAGAGCCGTTTATTTATATACTCCAAGGTAGCTTGCTGCCTTGTTTACATTGAAAACCAAAGTACAATGGGGCAAGCCTCCATTGAAAAAAAGATTAACTTATTTTTGAAACACTGTAATAGTTAATAATATATATTTGAAACCATACAGATTTTGGGCAAGCCCAAAATAAAAACATAATATCATGAAACCTGTCTGATGGCAGGTCTGCACGGATTAAACAGATTTTACAGATACCACGGATTTTTTCTGATTGTAAGGGATTGGAGTGATGGCAAAATTCACATATAGCAACCCTAAAAGGGTTGAATATAAGTAACCACAGGTGTAACCTGTGGCTAAAAATGATTGCTTTTAATAACTACGAAGTAGTTAAACACTAAAGAATAGCTGTTTTGAGATGTTTAACTGCTTTGCAGTTGTAAAAATCGTATTCCTAACCACAGGTTTAGACCTGTGGCTACTCATATTTAACCCTTTCAGGGTTATTTTTGCCTTCACTCCAATCCGTTTTAATTCGCCTCTTCCGTTTAATTCGTGTCTGCCTGATGGCTGCCAGGCAGACACGGTTCTAATCCACGCTTTGTTAATCTTTTTGGCTTGTCCAAAAAAAACTGTATGGTTTTAAGTAATATATATAATCGTAAGACTTTTTACACAAGCCCTTGAATAAATTTTAAACGAAATACATGACCGTACTAGAGCGACATATCGTACCCGAACAAACAAATCGACAGCGATTAAGCGATTATTTGATTGAAAAATTTGTAACCATTCCTACTCGAAAAGGGATTAAAAAAGCCATCAAAAAGGGCTGCGTGGCAGTAAATGGAACTATTCAAGATACGAGTTGGTGGGTGGAAAGTGGACAAATTATAGAATTGCTTGAATTAGAACAAGCTCCTAAACCCGTTTTTCCTTTGGATATTTCGGTGGTATTTGAAGATGAATATTTAGCAATTGTCAATAAACCTGCTGGAATTTTGGTGAGTGGCAACCAATTCAAAACCGTAGAAAACGCCTTGCCGAATACCTTAACACGTTCTAAAATGCCCGATGCTTTATCGAATTTTAGAGCCGTTCACCGCCTCGATGCTGCTACAAGCGGACTTTTACTTGTTGCGAAAACCCGTAGTGCAAGAGTGGCATTAGGCAAATTATTTGAGCAGCGAACCATCCGAAAGGCTTATCAGGCTATTGTAATAGGAAAAACGCCCGATGACGGCAGCATCGAAATTCCAATTCAAGAAAAGCCCTCGCATTCAGATTTTAAAACCGTGCAACAAGTTCGTTCTTTGAGAAACGAATGGCTATCGCTGGTAGAATTATACCCCAAAACGGGGCGAACGCACCAACTCCGCATCCATCTTTCGAGTATTGGTTTCCCGATTTTAGGAGATAAACTGTATGGAAATGAGGGAGAAATTCTAAAAAATAAGGGGTTGTTTCTATGCGCCACAAAACTAGAATTTGAGCATCCTATTACTAAAATGGCTTTGAATTTTGGAATTGAACCGCCCAATAAATTTCAATTGTGGATGGATAGAGAACCTCGTCGGTGGGCAAAATACCATTCTTGATTTTTTAGAATGACTTCTTATCTTCGTTTTATTTTGATAAAAAATCCGAACCAATTTTATGAAAAACCTAACCTTATTTTCACTACTCCTTTTTATGGTGGCTTGTCAGCCAAAAGCTGTGGAAATCATAGTAAAACCAGATATTCAACCTCAAAATTACACAGAAAAAATACCTGGCTCAAACGTTAAATTTGATTTGATAGCCGTAAAAAGTGGGACTTTTCAAATGGGAAAGACAGCGCAAGAAGCTGGAAAAACCATTTCCTTATCTGGCTTTTGGATGGGCAAATACGAAGTGACTTTCGATGAATATAATTTATTTCAAAATAAAGAATACGATAGCGATTCTACTCGGTCTGAACAGGCATACAAAGCCGATGCCGTTACTCGACCTTCGCCGCCATACATGGATTTTACTTATGGAATGGGCAAAATCGGTGGCTTTCCTGCCGTGAGCATGACGCAGCAAGCGGCACTCCGATACTGTAAATGGTTGTATGATAAAACAGGACATTTTTATAGGTTGCCAACGGAGGCAGAGTGGGAATATGCTTGCCGGGCTGGCACAGAGACGGATTTTTCTTTTGGCAATGCGGAATTGCTCCAAAACTATGCGTGGTATTATGATAATAGTTTTGAAAAATTTCATAAGGTAGGCGAAAAAAAACCTAACCCATGGGGCTTTTTTGATATGTATGGAAATGTAGCAGAATGGACGCTGGACTTTTATGAAAAAGATTATTTTGATGCCATAAAAAACTCAACTGACCCATGGATAAAGCCAACCAAAAAACATTCAAGAACAGTAAAAGGAGGTTCGTTTGATGATAGTCCAAGTGAAATGACCAGTGCATTTCGATTGAAATCTTCGCCAAAATGGCAAGCTCGTGACCCTCAAATTCCAAAATCCAAATGGTGGAATCCCGATTCTTCTTTCGTCGGATTTAGAATAGTCAGACCTTTTCAGACATATACGCACGATGAGATTGTAGCGTTTTTTTCGGAAGCGATTAAGGATTAGAAAGAGTGATTTTTCAGTAGGCAGCCGAAAAATTAGCTGCCTACTGAAAAAAAATTATTGTTCGCTCGTAGCACTCGCTTTAGAACGCTTTGCAATGAATGCGCTATACATCCAGTGACGTTTTTCGAGTTCTTTAATAAAGCCGACTATCATATCTTCCGTGCCTAAATCACCCGCTTCGCCCGCAGCATTTGCGACATCCATGAGGTAAGACAATAAAACTTCAAAGTCATTTAAGATGTCTTTTACCATCTCTGTGGACGATAAACCCTCTTTGGGCTCTTTAATGTCAGAAGTTTCAAGATATTTTGCTAATGTAGAATATGGCTTTTTGCCAAACACTCGAATGCGCTCTGCAACAGCATCAATATTCAATTTAACTTGGTTGTAATCCGCTTCAAATTGTGCGTGCAATTCAAAAAAGTCAGCACCTTCTACATTCCAATGAAAGTTGCGTAATTTTTGATAATGCACCTGATAATTAGAAAGGAGTGCGTTGAGTGCGGTTACTATTTCAGCGGATTCTGCTTGTTCAAATCCTAATTTTTTAAAAGACTTCATTTATTTTTTAAAATTTTAAATTTAATGTAATTGGTTTTTTCTAAAAGAGCATATCTCTTTTCTATACATTTATAACAACAAAACTTGCAAAATGTTTAAAATTAATTAATTGATTTACAGTGTTTTATGTCTTTGTGGCTTTCTTCTTGGTCGCAATTTTTGATTTGGCTGCTGGTTCGTTTTAGTTGTATTGAAAATTGACGGGCAGCCACATAACGGACTGCCTACAAGTCTCAAATGAAAAATCGCTGCTTGGGTTATTCCAATGATTCCATCAGTGAATCAAGAAAATAGATGCGCTTTTCATATAATTTTCACAACTTCGCACTTCATTTTTATAAAAATTAATCTTTTACAATATGAAAATCAATCAAAAAGCTACTTCGGCTTTTGTTCAACATATCAAAAAAAATATTGAAGCGGCTACTTTTGACCATTACCGAATAGTTGCTCAATATTTAGGGGCGCATTATCAAGGCGATAGAACTACTTTTGGGTTTTGGTTGCCCGAATTAACGGAGAAAAAGGAATCTGTTCGATTAGAAATATTATCCGCTTCGGAGCATATTGATTTTCTAAAAACGACGCAAACCCTTGATTTTGAGTACATAGAACTAGAGATGCAATGGGTAGGAGCGTTTGCATTTGCCATAGCGGATGGCGTAAAAGCTGGAAATAAAGAAAACGCTGGAGATTTTTATAGCGTAAAATATACCGACGAAAAAGGAGAAATTCATCGCATTTTCGACCCGCTCTCTTATTCGATACCTTTCGGAGCTTTTGCGCCTGCGGAAGTGTATGACATGGATTCGATGTTTGAAAATAGGAAAGACAAAGCGCATTTTCAGGCATTTTCGGCTGGCGAACGTTTGGCAACGCCTGTTAATATCTTGCAATTGCATCCGCATACGGCTACTGCCGAAGGTTCGTTGCAGGGTTTGGCAACTCGATTTGAAAGTATTTCAAAAAAGCAAGACCAAAACGAACCGCTGACCAAAGCGGAACAAGCATTTTCAAATTATGATGGCATTCAGCTTTTGCCGATTATGCCGCAAGTAGATATTGAAAAAGGCGAACCGTTTTTTAAATTTTTGAAAACCGAAAACGGAAAAATAACCGCTCAACTCCACCAACACCACATTGAAGACTGGGGCTACGATATAGTGATAGCCGCAGCTTCGGCAATTAATCCGAGCCTTTTGGAGAGCAAACGCCCACACGAGTTGTTGCACTTGATTGAGACGTTACACAATTTTGAGCCAACGCCAAAGAAAATCATTCTCGACATTGTATATGGACATTCGGATAATCAAGCGCAATTGATTTTGAACAAAGATTTCTTTCTGGGCGCAGGAATGTACGGGCAGGAAATGAACGTGCGACATCCTGTGGTGCGGGCGATAATGCTCGAAAGTCAGCGAAGAATTGGGAATTATGGCGTGGATGGCTTTCGAGTAGATGCAGCGCAAGACATCGTTTACCATGATGAAAATGGTAAAAAACAATACGATAACGCTTATTTGGGCTTGATGAACGAAATGGTTTATGAGGCGGCAGGCGTAGAATACAAGATGTGGATGGTATTTGAGGATGGTCGCCCGTGGCCGCAGCCCGATTGGAACATTGCGACTACTTATAAGAATGTCCACGAAATGTACCCAAATGTTTTACAATGGGGCCCTTTGACGTTTGTGAACAACAAGCCTTTGATTTTTGGTTTTTGGATGGAGCGATTTTGGCGAGTGCAACAGATAGCCCGAACGGGGCAAATGTGGGTAACAGGCGGCTCGAATCACGATACTTATAGAGGATTGGCGCAAATTCACCCTTCCGAAAATTACAATTCTTACTTAGGCAACACGCTGCGAGAAGTAGCATTCAAAGCCTATAATAATCCTGCGGCAAGGTTACTTGACCATGCTTTTTTGCCTGGTGTGCCAATGGAATTTATCAACGCTTCGACGGATACGCCATGGGGATTTTTGCGAAATACAGACGAGCATTGGGGCGCAAAAGTGATGGCGCAGGAAACGTATTTTTTCGATTGGTTTGTGGATGAAAATCTTTATAATGATGGTCAAAATTTCCAACGATTGAAGCATTTAGGCTATACGGATTTTGAAACTTTGATGCGTTTCAAAAGGGCTTTGCACCACATTGTACAACTGACGGATTATGATTTTGTGAAAATGATAAAAGCCTTTTCGCTCTTCGACGGGGAATTTCCTTTGCCAACTTCTGCCCAACACTTAAAGGCTATCGCCAAAGCCTACATGGAAGATGCTTATGCTTTTTGCAATGTGGATTTGCACGTAGGTTCTGCGGCTACTGAAATGATTACTTACAATGCAATAGTGCGAAAATTTAGATTAGAACGCCCCGAATTATTAGCTAACCTAACGGAAAACGATACATTTAACTATTGGCACAGCCCTAATGGCGCAGTGATTTATTATGGGATGAGAAGGGTAGGAGCGGAGCAAATTCTATTTGTAGGAAATATGGAAGGCGCAGAAACGCTTGTTCCATTATCGGAATTGAGTTTGCCAAATTTGGAAATTTCGGATTGGAAAATTCAGCTAAAAACGCCAAAATGCACCGTTGAGCAATTGGATAATATAGTGTTGAAAGACAGTGAAGGCGTAGTTTTGGTGTGTCAATAATAAAGATTATTGCTTATCCAGATAATGAGATTTTATACTTGGTTAGAAAATTGATTCATAAACCTATGAATAAGGAATCAATAAAAATCGGCAACTAGCTATTTGTTTGTAAAATGCAAATTGTGCAGTAGAATATTAACTTCTTGCTTCTTTTTAGCAGGAAAAAGAAGAATATTAACGCTATATATGGCTCTTTGACAATTTTTGCCAAAAGATTGAAATTTCAATCCAATGTGGTTTTAACCCATTGCTTACCAATTAATTAAGACAATGAGTTAAAACCACATTGGACGAAAATGCAAAAATTGTCAAAGAATCCCTTATATTTTCGCTATCTTTTTTCCATCTAGGGAATTGCTGGATTTTTTTAAGATGAAATAACTAACAATGGTGTTGATGAATGAGATAGATTTTAGATGTTAAAATAAGTAGTTTTTGTTACGCTAATTATCTTTTATCGTCTTATAGTCGCATTAGTTTTGCATCTCAATAGCAAGGAATGAGTATTAGTAGTTTTTGGTCGAATATATCTTATTTAGGATTAGAGAAAAATGCAATTGGGCATGAAGTAGCTAAAATAAAATTGGTCAATCAATTAGGTTTTATTGCTTTGTTAGCATCTTCTTTAACCGTTGTTTCTCAATGGTTTGTACCTGTTTCTAGCTTTTTGCATCTCGCTACTATGGGCAATGTATTGCTGGAAGCCTTCATCCTTTTCTTGAATGCCAAACAGCGATTTGTCCTTGCTCGGCACTTAGGTTGCTTTTTGTTTCCTACCTGGATAAGCCTACAAGTCATCCTAACGGGCGGTAGTTTTGGCGAAACTCAAATATTCACGGCAGCGGGTTTTTTAGCCTTTTTATTGTATGAAGGGCAATTCAAAATAAGAATATTTTCGGTCGCTTATATTTTTATTCTTTTTCTGATTACCAAACTTTTACTCATCGAATTTTACCCTGATATGCCTGTCAATCCTTATGATGAGATTATTTCATTCCCTGCTATTTTTGATTTGTTTGGGGCTTATTTTAATGATTTATCAAAAAGAAGTACAAAAATACGAAGGCCAAAAAAACCAACTCATTAAGGATTTAGAAGCTAAAAATAAAACGCTCTCGGCTAGCCTCAATAATGAATTAGATTGGGATGGAATTATGTATAAAGCGCCTTGCTCTGGAGATAATAAGCGTGTTCGGAGACGAAAGGTCTGAAGAAATCTATCGTGACTTCATACTTAAAAGTTCCGAGCCCGACGAGCTAAAAAACGACGTCTTTTTGTATCTAAACAACATGGGAGCACAAGAGCCGTATATAGCTCTTATTAAGGGAGAGTTCGCTGAAGTTAGGATTGACACTGCTTCAAGCAGGATAAATGAGCTTGCAAACAAGTACTTAGATGCGCTTAATATTTTCATGCGTGTGTGCGTAAAGAGGCTCGAGGAGAAAACAATAACAGCGGGAATTGAGTTGCTCATAAACTTCGCATCTAAAAAGGGAGCTGACGCTTCCTGGATAAGACGCCCTGAGGCACTTGCCGCAGCGCTTGAATTAGTTATCTGTGAACAGACAAGTAAGAAGAGCGAAAGTAAAAAAAGGCTTGCTGAGCTATATGGAACTGCGGCGGGCAACAATAACAAGGTACTGTAAAACAATAATGGAATATGAACCGTACGGTGGTGAGAAAGATGATTGATTTTGAAGGCAAGTTTGCATCTTATCTTCATGAATATGCAAAAAAGAAAGAACTAAACGATGAGCAGCTGGATGAAGCAGTTCCTGAGCTTTACTTAGAATGGCTTGATACTCCAAAGAAATGGCTTAAAGGAATGACGCCTGTAGAGCATTTTAAAGCGTTTGAAGCGTCCGAATTAATGCAAGCTGACTAGGTGGATATATAATGAGCGGTGTTACTCTGCCTGGTCCGCTGCTGAATCAGATAGCAGACACAAAGCAGGAAACATACCCCTATCTTATTAATCTGCTCAAAAACT
>CALOED010000320.1:0-2293 GCA_942492005.1 uncultured Saprospiraceae bacterium | reverse complement strand
AGTAGAAAAAAACGTTCAAATAAGCAAAAGTTTATACTTTTGAGAAACATTAAAAAAATGAATAACAACTTAAAGATTATCGACCTTTTCGCTGGAATTGGAGGAATTAGCGATTGATAAAATAATTAAAAAGGCTAGAGTTCATCTTTACAAACCAATCCAAGTTGCAGAAATTCTGCATAGAGATAGAAAGATTGAAAAAGATATTGAACTTTCATACGAATTAATAAACAACACATTCCCGATAAATATGAATGTCGCTAGACAACAAATAGTTCAACCTTTTATCGTAAAAAAAAACATAATGATAAACTTTGGAATTGATTTAGGAACAACAAATTCTGCCATTGCTAAATTTAGCAATGGAAAAGTGGAGATATTTAGAAACCCAGTAACGCTCAAACAAACCTTGCCATCGGTAGTAGCTTTTCGGAAAAATCGAATTTTGGTGGGCGATAAGGCAAGAGAGTATTTGCAACGAGACCCAAAGAACGTCGTGGCTTCTTTCAAGCGAAAAATGGGAACGACGGAGACCTATAATATTGCTTCTTTGGAAGAAAACAAAACGCCAATTGAGCTTTCTGCGCAAGTATTGAAAGAGTTGAAAAACTTCGTGCATACGGGCGAAATGGTGGAAGCCGCAGTAGTGACTATTCCGGCTTCTTTTGATACTATTCAATCGAATGCCACCAAAAAAGCAGGCGAAGCGGCTGGTTTTCAGCAAGTAGTATTACTGCAAGAGCCGATAGCTGCGAGTTTGGCGTATGCCAACAAAGACGAAGAAAATTTTGAAGAAGGGCAATGGTTAGTTTATGATTTGGGTGGCGGAACGTTCGATGTGGCATTGGTGAATATTCATGATGGTGAAATGAAAGTGATTGACCATGAGGGAGATAATTTCTTAGGCGGAACGGATTTCGATAAAGAAATTGTAGAAAAAATCATCATGCCTTTTATAGAATATGAAGGCACTTTCAATAATCTGGAACACGACCTCAAAAGCGCATCGGGTAAGTATAATAAACTGTACAACATCCTTTTGCATAAGGCGGAAGAGGCTAAAATCATGTTGTCGAATGCGCCAACGGCAGAGTTGGAATTTGAGATAGAAGACGAGGAAGGTAATTTGATTGATGGCTACATGATGATTACCAGAGAGCAGTTTGAGGCGATACTCGAACCTTATGTGTTTCAGACCATTAAGATGATTAATGAGATACTTAACCGCAATCAGTTGGCGGCTCGTTCGCTCAAATATGTGCTGATGGTAGGCGGCTCTACTTATATTCCTTTCGTGAGAGAATACATTGGAAAATCGCTGAATATAGATGTAAATTGCAATATCGACCCAACGACGGCAGTAGCCGAAGGAGCGGCTTATTACGCTGGCACAAAGCCCAAAATATTGCCACAAAGCGTTGAAATAGAAGATAATAGCCAAGATGAAGCTCAAGATTTGGGTTTGGAAATAAAAACGGCTTATCAGAAAACTTCGCAAGACGATGAAGAGTATTTTACTGCGCTGATTCAGGGCGATGTCACGGGGCTTTTTTATCGAATTACTCGAAAAGATGGCGGCTTCGACACGGGCTTGAAACAGCTAGATAATCGCATTAGTGAATATTTGACGTTGGTTCAGAATGCTTACAATATGTTTGATTTTAAAATATTTGACGGATTGAATAATCCTGTTAAAATCAACGTTGCGCCTATTGGCATCACACAGGGCAAATACAGTGTAGTCGGTCAGCCGTTGCCTAATGATATTTGTTTGGAAATAGATGATATTGAGAGCGGAACGACGGTGCTGGAAGTCATATTTGAGAAAAAATTCGATATTGCCAACGAAGCGAACTTTAGTAAAAGAAATTACGAAAACCATCAAGAAAAATTCACTTGACCGAATTACCATAAATATTGTAGAAGGACCAGGTTATTCGATGCCTTCGGCCAATCAAACGATTGGAATGATTAGCGTTTCGGGTAAAGATTTGACGAGAGATTTGGTAAAAGGCTCGGATATTGAAATCACTTTGGAAATGTCGGAATCCCGTGATTTGAGCATCAATGCTTACTTGCTATTGACTGACCAGGAGTATGAAAATGTATTCAATCCGTCGGAGCGTTACGTCGAAATAGAAAGGCTACGAGAGGAATTGGTAAAGTTACTTTCTGATTTGAATGGCGAAATTTGGGATGCCGAATCCAATGAAAATTACGAAGTAGCGGGCGAACTCAACGAAATTAAAAAAGAGTTGCGCAGCTTGATGATTCGATTGAAAAAAGTGCCTAA
>CALOED010000319.1:0-7857 GCA_942492005.1 uncultured Saprospiraceae bacterium | reverse complement strand
AAAAGCCATTTTACCTTTGGGAATTATTGCCTTCTGTGGAATGACGGGCGAAGGAACGATGGCGGATTGGTCCGCCTTATTTATGACTTCGGTAGTTGGACAAACGGAGACTTTCGCCGCTTTTGCATTCGGCACATTTGGCGTATCTATGACGGTGGGGCGTATCTTTGGTGATTACTTTACCGAAAAACTCGGCAAACAAAAACTCCTCATCGCAGATAGCATTTTAGCTATTATTGGCTTGAGCATCGCTTTGATTTTTGCTACTACTTGGGCAACTTTCATAGGATTTTTCCTTATCGGGCTGGGCTTGGCAACGGTCGTTCCCATTGTATATTCTACGGCTGGCAACACCGAAGGCGTTTCGCCTAGCGTGGGTATTGCAATGGCAACTACGGTGGGTTATGCGGGCTTTTTCGTGGGGCCGCCTACGATTGGTTTCCTCGCCGATGCCTTTGGTTTGCGGATTGCATTGGTCTTTACGCTTTTTCTTTTTGTGCTGATGTTGGGATTGATAGCTCGCAGAAAATTTTAGGTTGGCAGCAAGTGAGTTCCGTCAAGAGACTGCCAACTACTTGCTGCCAACAGCAAAAATTACTTCGTCAGAATATAAAAATTAATAGCTTTGGTCGTAGAAGGAACGATTTTCAAGTGCGCATCAGGCACTGCATTTCTCAACAAATCCCAGACTTCTGTTTTGGTACGCTGATAAAAAGCATCCCAATTGCCTAACCAATGGTAATCAAAAATCGTGTAATAATCCGTGTCTTTGAAAGGTGCGATGATAGTGCCGCCTTCGTTCAAGTTATCATAAAGACTCTTAAAAATACGAATGAGACCTTTATCTTGAATGTAATCAAAAAGTCCTGCGCTATAAATCAAATCGAACGTTCCCAATTCAGTGGTCATATATTTGCTATTCACTAATTTTAAAACGTTCATCTGGCGGAAATTGAATTTAGATAAATCAATAGCACGACTCGCCATTGTTCGCTCTGAAAACGTAAGCGCATCTTCATCAAAATCCAGACAAGTTATTTTTCCTTCAAAATCATTCAGTTGCAAGCCAATATCATAAAGTTCTCGGCACGAACCGCAGCCGATGTTCAATACATTTTTACAACTTTCCGTAAATAATTCTTCTTCTAAATGTCGTTTGAGTTGGTCTTTTCGCTCACGCACGCCCACGGCTAAAGCCCTACTCATATAATACAAATCTATATATCTTCCGATAATCACTTCCGATTTTGGATAGCCTGAATAGATGTATTCGAGTGTGATGTGGTCGCCGGGATAGCCTTTAGGCCATTCGATGGTGCGAGTTCCGAAATTAGATTTTAAAACAAAAGGTCTAAAGCGTTCTTTGAAATGTTGAATAGCCCATTCATATTCTTCGTCTGTAAATTGATAACGTTCAAATTTATCCGTCATGCGTTGAAAAATATTTTGGAAATCATTCCACTTTGAAAAATCTACGGCTTCGTCAGGAAAGATACTGTTTTCAAAATCCTTTAATTCCTCAAAAAAGGCATCTAATGCTGGCATAAAGCCAATCTTTGCTTGATTAATCATCTTAGAGAGTATTTATATAGTTAATAAGGGATAGTAGGTTGCTTCTGAATTTTACACCTCAAAAGCATAGCTACTTTTAAAAATTCAATATATAATATTTACAAATATATATTTTATTTTAATTTCTTATCATTTAAATTAAAGCCCATAAAAAGCTATAAAAACCACGACGAACGTTAAAATACCTTATTTTCACTTTGCTTTATTTTTCTTTTCTAAAATGAAACCATTATTTGGGTTTTTTAAGCGTTTAGATTGTTATATAAACATAAAATCATTCAAAAAAAACAGTAATTATGTTATCTACATATTTGCGTTTTTTTTTATAAAATGACTCATAGCAGCTAAAAACCAATCAAATCAAGGCGTTTTTTAAAACCATTATTTCTCAAGTATATAAGTGCTCGGACAGAATTATTTACAGCACTCTCAATACAGTGTTTCAAAAATAAGTTAATCTTTTCTCCAATGGTGGCTTGCCCCATTGTACTTTGATTTTCAATGTAAACAAGGTAGCTTGCTGCCTTGTTTACATTGAAAATCAAGAGCGTAGCTTCGGCACGACTCGCAAGTTTCCGTGCCGAAGCCTGTCTGACGACAAAGGCAGGCTAACGCTCCTTTTAAATGCCTAAATATTTATCGGTAATCGTTAGGCTTGCGAAGCGTCGGATACCTAATTTGCACAATTTTCTAGATATAAATTCGAGTATTTTTATATCAAAATACCTTTTAAGTTTTTTATAAGAAAGCCCTTCACACTCTCTTTTCAAGCCGTGCTTCTACGTCCTTTTTTATATATTTGCATCTTCAAATGACTAATAATAAAATGACATTACAAGAAAGAATAAACGCACTCGCTGAGCTAGGAGACTATATTGGGCGGATGGAAGGCAAACTAGAATTTGTCATCCGACAAGATAAACTCAATAATGGTTGGTTTACGGTAGAAAATACCAAAACGGCTCTTCTTGCCATCCGAAAAGAGTATTTGGATAAAGAAAAGCTCGAAAAATGGGCAGCGGAATATCATATTTCTGATACCACTCAACTCAAGCGAATAGGATTGATTTTGGCTGGAAATATTCCCCTTGTCGGTTTCCAGGATGTAATGAATGTATTCGTTGCAGGGCATCATGCGCACATCAAACTTTCGGACAAAGACAAACATCTATTGCCACATTTGCTCACAGAAATGTCGAATATCTTCCCCGATACGGCTAAATACTTTAGCTATATGCACCGAATGGAGAATGTGGATGCCGTAATCGCTACGGGAAGCAACAATACGGCTCGTTATTTCAAAGACTATTTTGGCAAATATCCGCACATCATCCGCATGAATAGAAATAGCATTGCGGTACTCAACGGAAAAGAAACGGACGAAGATTTTTCTAATTTAGCCCGAGATGTGTTTACTTATTTTGGCTTGGGTTGTAGAAATGTATCTAAATTATATGTACCGAAAGGCTATGACTTCAATGACCTTTTGACCAATTTTCACGAATATAAACAACTGGTCAATCATGGAAAATATAAAAATAACTTTGATTACAATATAGCGTTTAACATTCTCAACAAAACGCCTTATTACAATAATGGAGCGATTGTTTTGATAAAAAATAAAGCTATTCCCTCTCGAATAGCTCATTTGCATTATGAAGAATATACTTCCGAAACTGATTTATATGAAGAATTGTCACAAAAAAAGGAACAAATTCAATGTATAGTCAGTAATAATACTATTCCAGATTTTTCCGTTATTCCATTTGGCGATACTCAAACGCCATCTCTTTGGGATTATGCCGATGGGGTGGATACTATGGCGTTTTTAGTGGGGTTGAGCAGCGATGTTTGATTTGATTAAAAAACGAATATGCCAAATGACCTTAATCAAGTGATTTGTGATACTGCTTAAATCATATATTTCAGTTGGATGAATACTTTTATAAAAAATCCAACTTTTTATTCTTTTTAAAAAAATGAAAATGAAAAGTTTTAAAAACAAAATTGTTTTATCAATGCTCGTAGTGATGATGGTAGTCTTTAACGGCTGTATCAACATCATCGAAGAAATTAGTTTTAATAAAGACGGCTCTGGGTCTTATGCCTTGACTTTCGATTTGAGTGCCATGATGTCGATGCTCAAAGATATGGATTTGGGCGATATGCTCAATGAAGGCGAGGCGGTTGAAGAAGAAGGGGATGGCGAAGATGTGGTAAAAGAAGAACGTAAGCCTACGGTAATAGATTCTGTGATTAATTTTGGCGATTTGATTGCGGAAAGAGGCGAAGGTATGGAAATTGAAAATCCTGCGTTTTGGAAAAAAGTCAATATGCGTCTCAATATGAACGAGCCTAACGGAGTATTTGAAATGACCATGTTTTTTGATTTTAAGAAAACAAAAGAAATTGCTTATTTCAATGAAAATCTAAGCAAACTTGGTGATGGAAATTCTGATGTTTCGGGCAGCGAAATGGGTGGCGTACTCAAAATGATGACCGTTGGCTTCATGCAAAGCAAAGATAAAATCTCCTTTAAGAAGCGTAAGTTTTCTCGCAAAGTAACTAAAAATGATAAAAGCGATGAAAAACTAGACGATGAAGCGCAACAGCAACAAGATATGATGAAGATGATGATGGCTACCGCTACTTGGAAAACCATTTACAATTTTCCGAGAAAGGTAAAATCTGTCAAAAATAACAACGCTCAAATTTCTAAAGACGGCAAAACGGTAACAACTACGCTTAATCTCATGGAAATGATGGATGGCAACGCAGATATGGCTGACGAAATCAAACTGAAAAGACGATAGTTTTTTTTGAAAAACAGTAACTTTCTGCAAGCTGAATAACAGATAAAAACCGTGCTGCCGCAATCAGTCTCATTAGTGCCTGCCTTCGGTAGCACGGCTCCTATTTCCCTATTTTGCGTAAGCAAAATTTATTAATGTTGAATAGTTACAATAAAACAAAAAAGCCATCAATTCGCAAATTGATGGCTTTTGTTTTTTTAATGCTATTCTTAAAACTGAGTATGATATTTAATTGGGAATTGTTTTGGAATATCCTCAGTCGCTTCTCCTAGATTTTGTCGTAAATCAATTTCAATTCCTCTAGCAATAGTAGAAATCGGAACATCATTAGCCGTACCTTCAAATGGATTTTCGCCCGTTCTTCCGATGCGTTCCATCGTATGAAAAACCCACGCCACTATCACGTAAAACGGAATGCAAAACCAAACAAAAAGGTCGCTTATCACAGGCTGAATATCAGCAAATTCTTTTCCTATTTCTCCAAACTGAGGTACAATAGCCAACGGAAGTAAGAGGACAAAAATCCACATAAAGAAATGATTCAATGTAGCAAAATGCCTTGGATATGGAAAGTTTTTGATGCGTTCGCTTTTGCCTTGCAGCGTAAAACATTCTTGCAAGATATTTTCTAATTCTAAAAACGAAAATTCCCAAATCATACCTTTCTCTTTGAGTTGCCTCAAATGATGCGATTGCAGATAAAGCAATGCGGTTTGTTTGTTGTTTTTACTCATCACATACTCAAAATCGCTATCAGAGATATAGGGCTTGAGTTCCTCTTCCAGTTTTGTTGTAAACTCTGGCGGATTCGTATCCCATTCCCTATTTGTTTTTTCATTAACAGTGGTTTCCCATGGCTTTGGCGCACGCATAGAAAAGCGCAAAGCGGTCATCCATCCTATATGACGATAAGTCAGCGTTTTGATTTCTTTTTGCAATTCTTCTTCCGAAAATGGCGTTTTTGCGTGTTCGTTCGTAAGCATATCTTGCAAAAACATTCCGAAAGTCCTCGAAGTATTCACAATACCGCCCCAAATTTTTCGGGCTTCCCAAATCCTTCCGTAAGCTGCATTGTTCTGAAAACCAATGACAAAAGCTACCGCAGTACCTATTAAGGCTAAGGGAGTCCAAGGAATTTTTAACCAATTTAAATCCAAAAAATAATAAACGGCTACCCAAGCTGTGATTATTCCCAAGAATAGAAAAGTTTCAAAGCGAGTCCACCAAGCCATCTCTAAAGTAGAGTACGTTTTTTTTATATGCATTGTGTTTATATTTTTTGTAAAAATGATTAAGTGTTTCTTCCTAGCTCTTTACTGATTTTTGAATTTGCTTCAATTCCTCTTTCGTGAGGTTTCGCCATTTTCCTACTTTGAGCGTTCCCAGCTCAATATTCATAATTCGCACCCGTTTGAGTGTCAGTACATTATAATTCAAAAACTCGCACATTCTGCGTATTTGCCGATTTAAGCCTTGCGTTAGCGTAATTTTAAATACGGTTTTGCTTAGCTTTTCCACTTCGCATTTTTTAGTTACTGTGCCTAAAATAGGAATACCATTGCTCATTTTTTGAATAAAATACTTCGTAATCGGCTTATCAACACTCACGATATATTCCTTTTGGTTATTATTTTCTACACGAAGTATTTTATTGACAATATCGCCATCATTAGTAAGCAAAATCAAGCCCGAAGAAGCCTTATCGAGCCTTCCTATTGGAAATATTCGTTCTTTATGATTCACAAAATCAATGATATTATCCTTGTCTTTTCGGTCGGTTGTGCAAGTAATTCCTGGCGGTTTGTTCAATGCAATATAGATGGTTTTAGGCTTGTGCTTAATGGGTTTATTATCAATAGTTACCTTATCTTTTCGTTCTACTCGATTGCCCTTTTGAGCAACCTTCCCATTGATTTTCACCCTTCCAGCTTCTATCCATTTATCGGCTTCTCGCCTAGAGCAATGCCTGTGCTGATATATTTATTTAAACTAATTGATTCCTCCGACATTTATTATTATTATTCTTTTTTAAAAAATACGCCACCTCTCTACCTAATTCGTCCTTTTTCCATCTTTATCAAAAAGGTATTCATAGACTACTTTTCCGTTTTTGTGCAACACTTCTCTAGCCAATTGACCGTTGCTGTGCCACCTTCTTTGATAGCCTTCTAGTTTTCCATTTGTATAAAAATCTTCCGTGTATTTTTGTCCGTTATCAAAATACATAGTTTGGAAACCCTGCGGTTTTCCATCAACGGAGTTAAAATCCGCCGATTTATGCCCATTATAATAATATACCACTTGTTTTTCTACAAAGCCATTTTTGAAATACAAGATATAATACATTTTGTTTTTGGCATAATCCTGTTTGGCGCATCCGCTGTATCGTTTTCCTTTTACGTAAAAAGTATCCGCTACGCCTTGCCCCTGCCCTATCTTTCTTTGAAGTTTTTCATAATCTCCATCGCAAAGCAAAAATTCTTGTTTGTAGTCAATCGTAAGCACATCAAGCTGAGCCGACGACTGATAAGATGCAAACAGCAAAATGGCAAATATTGTTAGTATTAATTGATTTTTCATTGTTGTAAATATTCGTAGAAGTGACAAAATTAAGGCTTTAGAATTGTAAGTAGTACCTACTTAGGCTTAAAGAGTTCCCCTATTCACTGCAAAATCAATTGCGCCTTTCGTCCAGTTTGCCGCATTTTGAATAGCATTAATAACCTCCGAAGGCTCATCCACAAAAGTCCACATTTCCAAATGTTTTTCGTTCATAAAACGCTCCTCTACGCATCTTTCGAGCATTTGGCGCAATGGATTGTAATAGCCGTTGGTATTCAAAATCACAATTGGAACGGTAATAATTCCCAAACGTTTGAGCGTAATGGCTTCCAGTAGTTCTTCTAATGTGCCGCTACCTCCTGGCAAAGCCACTAATCCTCCAACGCCTTCCATGAGTTGCGCCTTTCGTTCGTGCATGGTATCTGTCAGAATCATTTCCGAAACGCCTTTATGTCCCCATTCCACCTCTTGCATGAATCGAGGAATTACGCCCGTTATTTTTCCGCCATGTTGCAGCACGGTATCCGCCAACTTTCCCATCAAACCAACTGCACCGCCACCATATACTACTTCAATATTGGATTGAACAAATGCCATTGCCAACGCTTCCGTCGCTTCAAAAAAAGAAGCATCAATCATTGCACTCGAAGCGCAATACACACATATTTTCATTTCTCTTTGTATTTCTGCTCAATATAAAAAATATTCAAAAAGGTTTTAAAAAAAAATTACCGAACCAACATCACATCGCCACTTTCCAATCGCTGCTCTTCGCTACCATTCGTACCGATGGTCGAATACGCTACCATCCAAACATAAACGCCAATTGCTGCATTTTGACCATTAATAGTACCATTCCAACTTGCATTTGCATCCGAACTTGCAAACACCAAACCGCCCCATCGGTCGA
>CALOED010000318.1:0-9221 GCA_942492005.1 uncultured Saprospiraceae bacterium | reverse complement strand
TTTGCAAGTAGAAGTTGGAGGACAATATTTTGAAAATCAAAAAACAATACGGCAATTGTGGCAAATTATCGGTATTGCTATTGCTTTGTTGTTTCTAATATTAGCAGCGCAATTTGAGTCGATAATACAACCGTTTATCGTACTTTTTACGGTGCCGATTGGCATTGGCGGAGCCGTGCTTTTGTTGTTTTTAACGGGGCAGTCGCTCAATTTGATGGCAATGATTGGCATGGTAGTCATGAGCGGTATCGTGGTCAATGATGCGATTTTGAAAGTAGATATGATTAACCGATTAGCCCAAACCCATTCGCTAACCGAAGCTATTCACCTAGCTGGCGAACGCCGCCTAAAAGCTATACTCATGACCTCGATTACGACTATTTTGGCATTGCTGCCTATTTTGTTTTCCGTAGGTTTGGGCGCAGAATTGCAATTACCGCTTGCATTGTCAGTCATTGGAGGACTAATCATTGGCACATTGGCGAGTTTGTATATAGTACCCGTGTTGTATAGATTTTTGAAATAAAGAGTTAAGGAATAAGGCTCGACTTGATAGGCTTTTTAAACCTTACAAGTCGAATTTTCTTTTACTAATTCCCCCATTTCTTGTTCTGCATCTCTACCCATTTTTTGACACGTTTTTTTTTCTTTTTCTTTTTCTTGAGTTTTCGAGGCGGTTTTTTCTTTCGAGGCGTTTTAGGTTCAGCCTCTTTCGCTTTATCGTCTTTATTTCGCCTGAAGAGTTTATCAAACAAAGATTCTCCATCGTCGTCAGCCTCTTCCTCCACATCATCGCCTTGATAATAAACCGAATAATAATCGCAATCAAAATCTGTTTCGGAAGGAGGGAAGGCAGCTGTTTTCCAAGAGCTAAATTCGCTGTCAGCCATCATTTTACTATAAAACTTTGCCCAAATCGGCAATGCCGTATGACCGCCAGCACCCAACGCCAAACTTCTAAAACGCACTCGCCTATCCATGCCGCCCACCCATGCCGCAGCCACCATATCGGGCGTAAATCCTACAAAACGACCATCCGCATGATTTTGAGTCGTTCCCGTTTTGCCGCCTATTTCGGCTTTGATGCCATAGCGATTTCGTATTCTGACAGCCGTACCCGTATCCACTACGCCACGCAGCATGGTATTCATCTGGTCGGCAATGTGCGGCTCCAGAATATCCGTTGAGCGCACTCGGTTGTCGTCCTTATCATCGTATAATATATTGCCTTCGGCATCTTCAATGCTCAAAATATAGTTCAACGCCACCCGTTTGCCTCTATTCGCAAACACGCCATAAACCTCTGCGAGTTCGTACAAATCCACATCGGTAGCTCCCAAAGCCAACGCTGGCCCTTGTGTCATTTTACTCTTAATGCCCATTTTTTGCGCCAAGTCAATCACTTGATCCGTACCAACACGTTGAATGAGTTGAGCCGCTACGGTATTCACAGAATTAGCCAAACCGCCTTTCAGTGAATAATAACCCGTATAATCGCCATCCGCATTGCTAGGCGACCAGCCATCGTATTTGCTAAATGAGATTTTTTTATTTTCAAAAAAACTACATGGCGTATAGCCATATTGAAGCGCAGCAGTGTATAAAATAGGTTTGAATACCGAACCTGCCTGGCGTTTTGCCTTGATATGGTCATACTTCAAATGCTGATGATCGACACCGCCTACCCATGCCCGAACCTCGCCCGTAGCAGGGTCGGTGGCAATAAAGCCAGTGTTGAGCAACGAATGATAATGAATAATAGAATCGTAAGGCGACATCGTGACTTCCTCTTGCTTGTCCCAAGTGAAAAGCGACATTTTTACGGGTTGGTTAAAGTATTTTTCAATATCTGCTTCTGACCTGCCTTGCGCTTTTAACTGCTGGTAACGGTCGGTTTGTTTTTTAGCATTTTGAATGGTTTTATCTTTTTTGTCCCAAAGTTTTCGACCTTTCCAGTGCTTCGAAAACTCTTGTTGCAAAACCTTCAAATGTTCATTGACGGCTTCTTCGGCGTATCTTTTTGCCATTTAAGAATGGATAGTCGTTTTGGATTTTCAGACCATCGGTATATATTGTAAGGCGTGCCATCTTCTTTTTTGAAATGACTACAAAAGTTTTTTAACTCTTCTCGTAAGTGCGCTCGAAAATAAGGCGCAGGCCCGTCGCTATGGGAAATATATTGATAATTCAAACCCAAAGGTTGTTCTTTGAGTTCGGTGTATTCTTTTTTGGTAATAAACTTGTTTTTTAGCATTTGCTTCAATACGATATTGCGACGAAACAACGCCCGTTTTTCGTGCAATCGAGGATTGTAAGCCGTTGGAGATTGCAGCATTCCCGCCAGTACGGCGGCTTGATTGATGGTCAAATCTTTAGCCGTAGTATTAAAAAATCGTTGAGCGGCTACGCCTATTCCATAAACATCTTCACCAAACGGGACGGTGTTCAGGTATAGCGTAAGGATTTCTTTTTTATTGTAAATGCGCTCCAATCGTTTGGCAATAATCATCTCTCTACACTTATTGACGGGCATGGTCAGAAGCCCGTGATTTTTGCGAGGAAACAAGTTTTTGGCAAGTTGCTGACTGATGGTACTTCCGCCGCCGGTGTTGTCGTTTTGGAGTAAAATGCTTTTGAAAAGTACCCGAAACAGGCTTCTGTTATCTATACCGCTGTGTTGGTAAAATCGCTCATCTTCTACCGAAACGAGGGCGTTCACCATATCTTTTCCGACTTCATCAAACTCAATATTCGTCCGATTTTTGATATAATACCGCCCTAATAGCTGATTATCTACGGAGTAAACTTCGGAAGCAACGCTATTATTAATATTTTGAAGGGTTGTTTTGTCGGGTAATTCACCAAAGCCGCCTAGCCGCACCGATTGATAAAGCGTAAACACCATGATGAATGACAAAACGATAAAAATGCCCGTAAGCACTCCAATCAGTTGCATCCATTCTTTAGCGTCGCTAGGTCGTTTCAGACGATTTAAATATTGAAAAAAACGAGTATTGCGTATCGTAGTCAAAAATTTTGAGTTCATATCTTATTTATACAAATTTGAGTTGCTTTGGTATTAACGAGTGCAAAAATATGATTGTTGCAGATAATTTACTATTTATAACAATTTATAAAACAAGAGGAATCATCGTAAGTCGTATTTATAACAGCAATTCCCCAGATGGAAATCTATATCATCGCTACTTTCTAAGCTAGGCAAGAATAGGCTGAACCTCCGAAGTCTTCAAGACTTTGTAGGTTTAAACTGTTGAAAAATGAAGACTTACAAAGTTTTGGAAACTTCGCAAGTCGAGTTTCTGTTCGACCTGTAAAGTACAGCACCAATGCCATAGTGAAAAATTGCTGTATTTATAAAAGACAATATAGGAGCTAGAAGTTGAATTATCTAAGTACTATACGGATATTAAAAGGTAAAGTGATAAATTTGCAGCTTTATTCATTTTTAAGATAGGAAAAGAAAGATGTTAAAATTCGAGGAGTATTTATCTGATTTTTCACAAACGGTCAATTTGGTTGATTTTTTAATTAACCTATTGGTAGCCACTTTATTGGCTTTTGCATTGCGAACATTTTACACTCGCTATGGCACTACGGTAGCGAATCGAGAAAAATTTGCCAATAATTTTGTGCCTTTAGCTTTGGCAACTATGATAGTGATTACGGTGGTGCAGGCTTCGTTGGCGTTGTCGTTAGGGCTAGTTGGCGCACTTTCTATCGTCCGATTTCGAGCAGCCATCAAAGAACCCGAAGAGCTGGTTTACCTATTTCTAACCATCGCCATAGGTTTGGTGACGGGAGCGAATAAGCCGCTTTTGGCTATTATTTCTATTGTTTTGGTGTTGTTGCTGCTTTATCTCAATCATCGGTTGCGCTCCAAAAATATGCGAAGCCGAAACACGATGTATTTAAACATCAGAACGCAAAGCCGAGATTTGAAAAAAATAACGACCTTGCTCGAAAAGCACCTTTCGCACATCGAGCTAAAAAGAATGGATGCCACCGAAAACGGCCTGTATCTGTCTTTTCTGACCATAGCTGACGAAATTGACCAGTTGGCAAGTATCACAGAAGACTTTTTAGAAATGGATAATACGGCATCTATTTCAGTGATTGACCAGCCAGAATTGGTGTTGTAAGCGGCTTGCTATCATTCAACTTTTTAAAAAAAATGATAAGTCTGAATATTTAAATCGTAAAAATGTTAATAAAAGGTACAAGTAGAAAAATCTCCAAATCTAAGTTAATCTTTCCTTTGAGCCTTGTTGCGATAGTATTGCTATTGATGGCGATTAAGTTCGATGTGATTTCTACTTTTGAGGCGCAACGGCAAAAGATAAAAACTTATGCTTGTAGTGCCGAAGAGGTGAAAGGCGATTTTTTTATTGCTAATAAGGTAAAATATTTGGGCGGAATCACGCAGTCGGCGGATACGAGCTACGAACGGGAAAGCATTCCAGCAAGCTCGATTCTGTTAATATTTACGGTTTGGGCATCGAGTTATCTAATTTGAAACCTCGCAAAACTTACAAAGCGGAAGTTTGGATGCTCAATCCGAATGGAGCAAAGGGCTATTTGGTGGTGTCGGCTAAAAACACGGAAGATTTTTACAAACGAGTGGAAACCGTAGTGGAGCAAGACGGCAAAGGCTGGCAGCGGTTAGAATGTTTTTTTACGATACCGAATAACGAAGCCATTAAAACGCTGAGTATTTATACGCACAAATCAGAAGACTCAAAGGTTGTTTATTTTGATGATTTTAAAATCAGTCAAATAGATACCGTCGAGCGATTCAATTATTCTACCTTCCAGCCATTGGCTTTAGATTTTAATATTTCAAAAAAGAATACCGAAAAACTCCAACTTATAAAGGATAGATACCTATCGCAAGGGCTAATAATACAAGAAGATAAAGATTGGGTGAAGGCGAAGCTGACGAGCAATTTTGGAGAAAGTAAAACCCAAATACGCTACAAAGGCGACTGGCTCGACCATTTGAGAGGCGATAAAGAGTCGTTTCGGGTAGAAATAAAATCGGATAACAGTTGGAATGGATTGCAAACCTTTTCGATACAATCGCCAGAAGTGCGAGGATTTTTGAACGAATGGGTATTGCATCAGTTATTGGGGCAAGCGGATGTGTTGTCGCCTCGATATGATTTTGTTCGGGTGCGTTTTAATGACAATAAAGCTCGTGTATATGCTTACGAAGAGCATTTTACTAAAAATTTGGTAGAAAACCAATTGAGGCGAGAAGGGCCGATTTTGAAGTTTACGGAAGATAGATATTGGGATGCGATGAATCGAAATATCAATATCAGAAGGCGAGTAAATGATAGCAAAGATAAAAATGATGCTTTTTGGAAATCGGAATTGAAACCATTCAAGGAAGGAAAAACGTCTAAAAACCCCAAATTGAGCGGTGCTTTTGAAGTAGCGCAAAACTTGATGCACCAATACAAATTTGGGTTGAAACCCGCAAAGGAAGTTTTTGACCTCGACCGCATGGCAAAATATTTGGCAATTCTCGACATTGCAGAAGCCAGTCATTCCCTGACGTGGCACAATCAGCGATTTTATTATAATCCCGTCACGGGATTGCTAGAGCCGATTGGCTTCGACGGATACAGCGCAGCAGGCGATTATTGGTCGGATAGACCCTTGCACGCCGAGCGAGTTTATACGCATTCCAACGACGAATTTGAGCCGTTCCATCGCATTTTTTACGATAAGGATTTTATTCCTATTTATATTAAATACCTCAAAGAATACTCAAACCCTGACTTTATTCAGCCGTTTTTGGCTCAGCTAGGCGAAGGGCTGCAAGAAAGAGAAGATTTTATTCAGAGAGAGTATCCATATTATGAATATGATGAAGCAGGATTGATAGACCGAGCCTTGAAAGTAACGGCTGATGTAGAGCCTTTTTCGAGTAGCTTGCAGATTTTTAATAAAGGAACGATTGGAGATAGCATCGAAGTTCAACTACTCAACCAACATATTTTGCCCTTAGAGGTAGTGGCTGTTGGTAACTCAAAGATAGACCCTAACCGCCAACGAATGAACGTTTTTGTATTTCCTCAGCGCAAAGACGATTTACCGAAATACACGACCATTAAAGTAGCTAAAAAAACTACGCACATTTATTATCGCTTGCCCGGTTCGGATAAGTATTATGCGAAACAGTTGCCGAACTGGTCTGCGCCAAAAGATTGGTCGCCACGCCAAGAGTTACTAGCAAGCATTCCAAACGAGACCGACAAATCCGTTTATATCGAAAAAAACAACCTTATACTTTTTCAAAAAAAGCAGTATAATATAGAATCTCCATTGGTATTGCCAAAAGGGAAAAAAGTAGTGATAGAAGCAGGAGCGGTATTTAAATTTTCAAAAGGTGGTTTTTTGCTGTCTTTTTCTGCCGTCGAAATGCAAGGCGATTTGGAGTCGCCCATCGTTTTTGAAGCTACCGACAATCAATCAGGAGCGGTGATTGTGATGCAAGCCTCGCAAAAATCATTTTGCCGCCACGTTATTTTTAAAAATCAAAACACACTGGCTTACAAAGGTTGGAGTTTGACGGGGGCAGTGACTTTTTATGAAAGCGATGTAAAAATATTTGGTTGCCAATTTTTGAATAACCAATGTGAAGATGCGCTGAATATCGTTCGGAGCGATTTTGAAGTAGATAAATGTTCGTTTAGAAATATCTTCGGAGACGCATTCGATGCTGATTTTTGTAATGGAACGGTTGCGAATTGTATTTTTGAAGAAATTAAAAATGATGCGCTCGACTTTTCTACCAGCGTCATTACTATTCATAAATGCGAAATGAACGGGGTAGGAGATAAGGCAATCAGCGCAGGCGAACAGGCAACTATCACGGCTACTGATATTAATGTAAAAAATGCAAATATTGGCTTTGCATCAAAAGATAAATCCGTTCTGACATTGGATAGAGTAACCATCAAAGACGCTCAAACAGGCTTTGCCGCATATCAGAAAAAACCAGAATTTGGGTAAGCTACCATTATCCTCCGACAGCACGAGTTCCAAAACATTCGATACCCTTTTATGATAGAAGAAAGTTCAACTTTGACGAAAGAATAAAATCCTAACTCGAAATTATGTGGCGATATGAATTAAAATACATCCTCGAACCAACACAATGGTTTCAACTGCAACAGGTGCTTACGGAGCATCCTGCAAGTTTTGTAACGGCTTATGATGATAGAATAATCAACAATATCTATTTGGATACGCCCGATTTTTCGACTTGCAGAGACAACCTTGCAGGCATTGCCCAAAGAGAAAAATACCGCATACGTTGGTACGGAGAAGTAGCGGCAATGGAAAACCCCGTGCTAGAAACCAAAATTAAAAATAACAGCCTCGGCAGAAAAAAAATACAACCACTTCAAAATATAAACATCCTGACTGACTTTTCTCAAGTATCGGCGCAGTCACTCCGTCCAACGCTCCAAAACCAATACCTGCGCTCTTATTTTGTGAGCCATTCAGGCAAATTTCGCCTTACCGTAGATAGAAATATTAAATATTTCAAATGCGACGGCGCAGTAGATACCCATCTTCAAGCAGCGATATTTGACCCACGCATCATTGTAGAAATCAAATTCAAAGCTGAAGATTTAGAACATCAAAAGGACATCACTCGTTTTATTCCCTTCCGAATGTCAAAGCATTCCAAATACGTCACAGGTATATTGAGTTGCTACGATGGATTTTGATTTTAAGCCATTAAAATCATTAATATTTTTACTAATCTTAAAACACATCGTTAATATTTTCCTATCTTTGCATCCGCTTATGAAGTATCGGGCCTATTTTTAGTGCCTAAATACTTTATAATCAATTAACTGTAAAGAATAAAATTCTTAAATTAGAAATCATCTACAATTGTATAACGTACCATTGCAGATGTAAAAAAACATTAATCTAATTCCTATGAATTTAGAAAAGCTAGTTGCAGTAAGTGGAATTTCGGGGATTTATAAAATGGTAGCCAACCGCAAAAACGGATTGGTACTAGAGAATATAGACACCCAAAAGAAAAACTTTTACACCAGCCGAAGACACCAATTCACACCTTTGGAATCTATCTCTATCTATACTTATGGAGAAGAAACGGTAGAGTTGAAAGAAGTTTTTCAACAAATAAAAGAGCAACAAGAAGAAAATCCGATTGTGTCTCATAAAGCAGATGCAGAAGATTTGAGAGGATATTTTGAAAAAATCTTACCGAACTACGATAGAGAAAAAGTATATATCAGCGACATCAAGCGATTAATAAAATGGTATAACTTTTTGGAAGAAAGAGGCTTATTAGAAGCTACAGAGGAGGAAAAAGGCGAAGAAATAACAGAAAATACGGAAGTGGAAAATACTGAAAACTCAGAAGAGGAAAAAATATCTGACGAAAAAGACTAAGGTTGAAATCAATATTTTGCCTAATAAAGAAGGTTTTATCTGTAATTTTTACAGACGAAACCTTCTTCTAGTTTATATACGAATGATTTCAACTTAGTTATATATTACAAACGGTTGATTTTTGAAATTTTAAATTTCAAAAATTAACTCAATATCAATTAGTTGTGTAATTAAAAATGTTCATTTTTTAACCGTTTGCAGTATAGCTAAGATTAAAAGGCACTTAGAGCCAAGTTGAAGGTTTAGCGGGACATGACTTTTCGTTCGCCCCGTGTTTTTACCTACCTACTTTTGTTGTACATCTCTAACATATCCAATTCTGCAAAAAACTAAAATAAGTTTTGAAATTCTAGGATAGTTTCCTACTTAGTAATGTCTTGTTTGGCAATGTTACTTACTCCATCTTAAATTACTCTTTTACTGGAAATTCATAGATAACATTGATGTTAAAAAAGCTAGGCTGAAGTGCAGTTCTGAGTCTTGTAACACTAAATAATCGAGCGTCAAAACCCAAAAGTTCGTCATTGTCTAAATAAAAATTTATTCCAAGTCCAGCTTCCATTTCAAAATAAAAAGGCTCAATAGCGGTATATCTAAAACTTCCATAGAATCCTCCCCCAATCAGGTTTCCCCATTGACGAAAAGTTACTTGAGACGCAGGAATATTAAATTCTTCTCGATGATAGGCGGTATGCGTTCCAAATAGTCCTAACTGTGAATCCCATTGAATATCGAATTCAATTAAACCATATTTG
>CALOED010000317.1:0-7034 GCA_942492005.1 uncultured Saprospiraceae bacterium | reverse complement strand
TACGTCCTAAATATTAACGCCAATAATGCCCATCATAATTAGCATAACGCCACTCCAAAAGAATAAACCGACCGCCAAACTTGCCAAATCTAGCGAATTGTGTCTTCGGGAGAATAGCCCATCACTTTGAAGTTTAAAAGGCGATGAAAAATGAAGAAAATGCCTGCTAAAAAAGAAGGAATCGCAATGAGAAAACCCAAATAAGTCGCCATTCGAAGTGGGAAAGTTGAAAAATCTAAAAGTCCATCAATTGCGAGCTGGACTAATTTCTTGAATGTAAATTTTGGTTCGCCAGCAGCGCGTTTTTGTCGTTCATAGGCAACACCAATTTGCTTAAAACCCGCATAAGCTCTAAGTCCGCGCACAAAACGATTTTGCTCGGGCATTTTGTGAACAAGGGTGTGAACTACTTTTCTATCCATCACACAAAAATCACCCGAATCCAATGGTATTTCTAGATCGCTTACCCAACCGAGCATTCGATAAAAGATTTTATAGGCAGCTTTTTTGAAAATACCTTCTTCTTTTCGTTTTGTCCGAATTGCATAAACGACCTCGTATCCTTCTCGCCATTTTGCCAAAAAACGGTGTAATTCTTCAGGAGGGTCTTGTAAATCGCCATCCATAATGACCACCGCATCGCCTTTGGCATATTTCAAACCAGCAGAAATTGCGGCTTGATGTCCAAAATTTCGGGACAGTTTAAGGGTTTTGAAGTTTTCATTTTGCTCCGAAAATCCTTTCATCATTGCCAAAGAACGGTCAGCAGAACCATCATCGACTAAAAGTACTTCATAATCTTCGCCAAACGAGGGACTTGACGAAACCAGCCTTTCATATAATAAATTCAAGTTTTCTTCTTCGTTATATATCGGTATGACTATCGAAATCATTTTTTTGTGATTGGTGAATAGTGATTGGTGAATTGGGGGGCAAAGGTTTGAAAAAAAAATGTTTAGTGATTGGTGATTTGAGAATCTTAAAATCCAATTTGTCCAGCTAAGGAAGAATTACTCGGAACAAAATCGGAATTCATACCCATGACCTTACAGGCTTCGGCGGCTATTCTGATGGAATTGTTGGCACTTCGTTCGTCGGGATAAACGTGCGCCATATTGGCGAGAAAAAAGATTTTGGATAGGGGTTTTGCAATTAGGAACTTTTGAGAAAAGAATTTATCGCAAACGGTTGCGGCTGTATTTGTCTTAAAAATGTGGACTTTTTCAAGATGAGTTTCTATAAAGTTTGGAAAAATCTCCATTAGTTTTCCCACCATTAATTTTGAAATTTCTTCATTGACATTTTTGAAATAAGGTCAGAATGCGCAAAATATCGTGATAAATAAGCGATGTGTTTTCCATTATAATTGGAGGGAGAAACCAAGTTGGTTTGTTCGATGATTCCACCAAAAGGAAAATCTGGATCAGCAATATTTAGCCAATAGATTTCACTCAAAGGGCGATTCATTTCAAGGATGACACAAATAGCTCCGAAATATTCAATTTGTTCTAATTTATTGGCTGGATCGGGCGCACGATTCTTTAATAGAGGCGGCATGAAAATCGTCGGAATAGTAAAAAAAAAATCACCGTCCAAATAAGTTTTAGTAGAAGAATGAATTTCTGTAAGTATCTGATTTTCAATAGTTAAGTCGATAATTGGTTCGCCCGAAATCATTTCGACACCCATTGATTTCAATCGTTCAATTAAGGTGTCCAAAAGTACTTGTAAACTACCTTCAAATAACCCAATTGCTCCGACCCTTTTTTCCTAGAATTGACTCTTTGACGCATTCTTCCAATCATCCAAGAAAGTGGAATTTCTTTCGCGTATAGTCCAAATTTGATATTTAAAAGGGGCTTCCAAATTGCCTCGGTCACACTTTTTCCCGCCCATTTGTTGAACCATTCTAAAGAAGAAATGCCTTCATTTTTTCTCCAATTGCCCCATTTACTTAAATAGAGACTGGTCAATCCAAACCTTAATTTTCCGATTAAAGAAATCGGTTCAAAATTAAGTAAATCTAAGGGAGTTAAACGGGTAAATTTTACCATTTCGGAAAATACCCATTTTAGTTTTATGCCAAATAATTTGGTCGGATAAACCCAATTCATCCAACAACCAAAGCAATTCAGTGTCATGCGTAAAAAAATGATGGTAAAAAATTCTAGGCGATTACCTCCAATTGGGAAAGTATTTAAAAGTCCGCCAAATTTTTCGCTGCCTTCAATGACTCGGACTTTTTGACCAGCTTTTGCGGCAATATACGCCGCCGCCAAGCCTGTAATTCCGCCTCCAATGATGGTGATTTGGTGATTGGTGATTGGCGATTGGTGATTGGTCAGCATCTAATAGAATTACGAATCACGAATTATATTTTTGAATTACCTGCTCACATGCTTCACTCAACATTTGATAGGCTTCTTCAAAACCACCATTCATATAATAAGGGTCAGGAATATTTTGATTGAAATAAGGCTTGACCATATTCATAATCATGTGAACTTTTTCCTTTTGATTTTTTAGAAGTAGCCAGTCGAGTTATATTTTGGTAGTTGGAACTGTCCATTGCAAAATAAGGTCGAAGTTATTGAAATCAGCCAATTGGAGTGGACGAGAACGTTGCCCAGTAATATCCAATCCATGCTTTTGTGCGACTTCAATGGAACGAAGGTCAGGCGTTTCACCCTCATGATAACTTATTGTTCCAGCCGAATCGACTTGCCAATCAAGATTATGTTTTTGAATTTTTTGTTTCATTATGCCTTCTGCCAATGGCGAACGACAGATATTTCCTAGACAAACCATTAATATTTTCATTGGACTATAGGATTGGTTTCGGGGCTGTCTCAAAAGGTATTTTTCGACAAAAACATTTTTCATAAAGAATTGACCTTCAGCGAAATAAGATGTTCCAGATTTCAAAAATCTGGAACATCTCGCCCTTTTGAGACAGCCCCCAACGGCTTATTCAGCAATTACCATAAATTTATTCTTCTTCCCATTCTCTACCATAAAATATTTGTCATGAAGTAAAATTTCGGAATTTAGAATCGTATCATGGTTGCCAATTTTATCTTTATTTACAGAAATTGCGTTGCCTTTTATAGCACGTCGTGCATCTCCTTTTGAGCCTACTATTTGAGTATTTTCTGCCAAAAGGTCAACGATATTAAGCCCATTGACTAAAGCCTCTTTTGAAATAGTAAAGCTTTGAATTTCAGACTAGCGACAATTTTCAAATCTGCTTCTTTCAATGCCAAAAGAGCATCTTTATTCGCTTTTTTATTAAATAATATATCAGTCACTTTTTGAACAGATTCATAAGCCTCCTTTGAATGAACTCGAATGGTCAATTCTTCCGCCAACATTTGTTTTAGTGCATTTGGATTATTGGCAAATTCAGCTTCGGCGGCTTCCACTTCTTCTTTGGTTTTGAGTGTGAAGTAGCGAATGAATTTCCCAATATCCTGATCCGCCGCATTAATCCAAAACTGGTAGAACTCGAAAGGCGAAGTCATATTTTTCGTCCAGCCAAATATTGCCAGATTCTGACTTTCCAAATTTGGAACCATCTGTTTTTGTCAATAGCGGCGTCGTTACTGCGAAGGCTTTTCCTGAGGTATTTTTTTCCGAATAAATTCTGTGCCCGAAGTAATATTTCCCCATTGGTCAGAACCGCCCATTTGGAGGGTCACATTTCTATCGGTAAACAGGCATTGGAAATCGTAAGCCTGCAATAATTGGTAACTGAATTCCGTAAAAGAAAGTCCCGTTTCTACTCTTTTTTTGACGCTTTCTTTTGAGGTCATATAATTGATTGTCAATGTTTTACCGACATCACGAAGGAAGTCAAGGACATTCATATTTTTGTAAAAATCAATATTATTGACAATCTCCGCTTTATTCTCGCCATCCTCAAAATTGAGAAATTTCTGTGCTTGTTTTAATTGAAAACTTAAATTATAATCTAAAATTTCGTAAGATTTCAGCTCTCGTTCTTTGTCATTTCCAGAGGGGTCACCAATTCTTCCAGTCGCGCCGCCCATTAAAACAATTGGCTAATGACCGCATTTTTGAAAAATGGTCAATAGCATCAATTGAACATAATTTCCAATCGTCATAGAAGGGGCTGTTGGGTCAAAACCAATATAACCCGTTCGCATGGCCTCATTTAGATGTTCTTCAACGTAAGGTGTGCTGTCATGCAACATGCCTCGCCATCGTAATTCTTCAATAAAATTTGTCATGTTTTAAAAATTTTGGGTGGCAAAAATAAGATTATCTGTGATAGATGGTTAAGATTATTTAACATCTTGGGCTTTCAATTTGAAATCCTTCGGAATAGTTCAAAATTTCGTTGATTTGTTGACTCGTTGATTCGCAACTCGTTTAGACGTTGACTCCAACATTGTGGTCAACGTCTAAACGAGTTGCGAATCACCGAGTCAACGAATTACGACATACTTTTTTTCATACATTTGCGTCACTTATGAATTTGGAATATTTCATCGCAAAACGGGTCGCTACCTCTTCTTCGAAACAATCTTTTTCGAGGTTGATTATTCGAATTTCGGCAATGGCAATTGCCCTGAGTTTGACGGTTATGATTGTCTCTACGGCGGTCATTTCTGGCTTTAAGCATCAAATTCAAGAAAAGATTTTTGGTTTTTGGGGACATATACATATTACGGATGAAGCGCGGGTGCGCGATCTTTAATTGAAGCCTATCCGATTAGTAAAAATCAAGATTTTTATCCTTTTTTAGATACCATTGGTCAAGTTGGGTTTATTCAAGAAGTAGAGGCATTTGGTCAAACTCGCGAAATGGAAAGTGTTACGAATGGCGGAATTCGGCATATTCAAATTTTTGCTTTGAAGCATTGGCATTTTGCAAACGAAAGAAGAAATTGAAGGCATTATATTAAAAGGTATTGATAGAGATTTTGAGTGGGATTTTTGAAAAATACCTTATTGAAGGCGAGAAAATTGAATTTTCAGATTCTTCCTCTTCCGAAGACATTATTATTTCTAAGCAAACAGTTGATCGGTTAAACTTGAAATTAGGCGACGCTTTTCGCTTTTATTTTATTGATGGTGGCGAGAGTTATTGGGCGGCGATTTCGAGTAAAGGGATTTTCAAAACAGGCTTGGAAGAATACGATAAAAAATTCGCCATTGTGGACATCAAAAAAATTCGTCAAATGCTTCAATGGGAGGATGACGAAGTGGGTGGGTTTGAAGTGTTTATTGATGATATTCGGGATTTGGATGTTTTTCAAATTATATATATATCGAAAAATTGCTTAAAGGCGATTTATACGCCGAAAATATTCGAGATTCGCGACCTGCCATTTTTTGATTGGCTCGAATTGCAAGATATCAATGAGGTTGTCATTCTGATTTTGATGTTGGTGGTCGGTATTATTAATATGGTGACCGCTTTGATGATTTTGATTTTGGAACGAACGAATATGATTGGAACGCTCAAAGCTTTGGGGCAAACCAATTGGAATATTCGAAAAATCTTTTTGTATCACGCTGGTTATATCACGGGAGTTGGTTTGTTTTGGGGTAATGTTATTGGAATAACGATATGTTTTCTCCAAGATAAATTCCAAATTATCACCCTTTCCGAAGAGAATTATTACCTCTCTGTCGCACCTGTCGAATTGAACTTTTGGGTCATATTTTTATTAAATGTTGGGACACTTCTGGTGACTTTAATTTTCTTAATTATCCCGTCGTGGCTAGTAACACGTATCTCGCCCGTAAAAGCTATTCGATTTAAATAGTGATTGGTGATTAATGATTGGGACACCCAATCCCAAATCACCAATCCCAAATCACCAACTAAATGAGCCAAATAAAAAATAAAATATCGGGTTCATTTTATCGCCTTTTAGATGTGTTTCAATTTTTTCCCGTTCGGGTAAAAAGATTGGTCTTTCATTTTCTTTCAACTTTTCAATTCAAAAGATTTAATAAGAACCCCCACCATTCAAATGGTGGGTTGAGCGAAAAAGTTTTTCTAACTCACCGTTTGAACGGTGGGGCGGCGGCGGCCACTATCTTCCATCGGAATGTGGTGGGGTGAACTACTGTATTATCTCCTCGACCTTTTCGGCATTCCAGAAATTTATGAAACCTTTCAAGATTGGGTGAAATTCAATACACGCCCATTGTCTAATATTGAATTAAAAATTGCCAAAAAACGTTTTTGGCAATTCTATCAATTATTCAAGAGTTCGGATTGACGAAAAAGCCCAAATTGGTTGTCGACATTGGCATTTTTTGTATGTCAGTTTTTACACCTATAAATGCTTGGGGAAATTCGATGGTGCTTTATTAATTCATGAATTGGTTCATGTTTGGCAATTTCAACATTTTGGTGGATATATATTCCGAGGGCAATCAGAGCCATACATTCAAAAAGAAGGCTATGATTATGGCGGCGTTTCTGAATTAAAACGAGCATTAAAAGAGGGCAAAGCCTTTTTTGATTTTAATTATGAACAACAAGCGGATATTGTTACGGACTATTTTAGAATAAAAAATGGTTTGCGTCCACAATGGGGAAATGGAACTCGCGCAGATTTGGATACCTATATAATAATGTGTGAAAATTTGTTCGCGTTTTAGTTTAAGAAAAATAGGCTTCATTTCATTTTGTATGTTTGCAGTCAAATGGGGCTCTAATCTGTTAGATTTTAGTTTAAAATAGTTCCGTTAGACTATTTCCAAAACTTAAAAAATAATAATCTAATAGATTTACTGAATTCTTTGGTGAAAAATCTGATAGATTACCTTAATAAAAAGCTTCTTTTTTGAATTGAATATCAGTTCTTTTAACAAAAAAAATCTAACAGATTGAGCCAAAATGTCAATCTTCAACCCAAAATCGTCAATGATAAAATATTACATCACAGAAGGTCGAAAATTAAAAGAGGTCGAATCGGTCAAAGATTCGAACTGGGTTAATATTTCCCCGCCTTTTAGTGTAGAAGAATTGGAAGAAGTGGCGATTGAACATG
>CALOED010000316.1:0-24316 GCA_942492005.1 uncultured Saprospiraceae bacterium | reverse complement strand
CTCGCCCGTCGCCATTACAAGTATTACATTTGTCGGTTATCATTTTGCCCGTTCCGCTACAAGTAGGACAAGCTACGGTTGTTTGCATCTGACCCAAAAAAGTGCTGGAAACTTTGCGAACATAGCCCGAACCATTACAAGTAGTACAGGTAGAAAAGGCACTGGCGGATTTTGCGCCTGAGCCGCTACAGGTGTTACAAGATACTTGCTTTTTGACTTTTATTTTTTTAGTTACGCCATTAGCGATTTCTTCGAGGTTGAGTTTGACTTTGATGCGAAGGTTAGAACCTCGTTCGCCCGTTTGTCTGCGACCGCCGCCTCTGCCACTGCCACTGCCACCGAAAAAAGAGCCAAAAGGGCTGCCACCGCCTCCGCCGCCGAAGATGTCGCCAAACTGCTCGAAGATGTCTTCCATCGTCATGCCGCTTGCACCACCACGGAAACCACCACTGCCAGCGTTACCACTCACACCAGCATGACCAAATCTATCATATAGTGCTTTTTTTTGGGGGTCGCTTAGTATTTCGTAGGCTTCGGCTGCTGCTTTGAATTTTTCTTCCGCTTCTTTATTATCGGGGTTTCTATCGGGGTGAAACTTCATAGCCGTCTTGCGATAGGCTTTCTTAATCGTTGCTTCATCGGCATCTTTCGGCACGCCCAATATTTCGTAAAAATCTTTTTTTGCCATTTTATTATGGTTGTATAGTTCTCACATTGCTATACCGTTAAAAGGCTTCGATTTTTTTTCAAAGCATTTTAACGGTATAGAAACATGATAATATTAGCCTCGATTCACAAAATGCAAGATTTCAAAATTGCGATTTTTGCGAATATGGTCTATTTAATTTATTTACCAACTACTACTTTAGCGTAGCGGATAATTTTATCATTCAAAGTGTAACCTCTCTCTACGGTGTCAATGACTTTTCCTTTCATTTCTTCCGTAGGTGCAGGAATTTCGGCAATGGCTTCGTGCGCTTCGGGGTCGAAAGGTTGTGCATTGCTTTCCATAGCCTTTAGCCCTTTTCGAGCCATTGTAGAAACGAGTTTGTCTTGAATCAACTGAATGCCTTCGGGAAATCCTTCTTCTCCGCTGGCTATTTTAGCTCTATCAAAATCGTCGAGAATTGGTAACATTTCTCTCAATACGTCGGCACTAGCAGTTTTGAGCGTATCAATGCGCTCTTTTGCTGTACGACGCTTGTAGTTGTCAAATTCTGCAAAAAGACGAAGATATTTGTCTCTTAGTTCGTTGCGCTCTTCTTCTACTTTTACCAATTCTTTTTCGGTTTCTTCGAGTTCTTGCTCTAGTTGAGTTAATTTTTTAGCACTTCCGCCGCTTCTAAACCCTCGTTTCTTCTTCTTTTTAGAAGTTTCTTCTTCTTCGGGTTTTGGCTGCTCTTCTACATCTGGAGTAGTTTTAGTATTTTCTACTCCTTCCTGCTGCTGTTGTGCCTTTTCTTCAGGCACATCTATTTGCTCTTTTACTGGATTTTCTTTGTTGCTCATTTACTTTTTTAGTTTTACGAACACAATCATTTTTAGAGTAGTCAATTTTTTTGCCATACATTAAGTGTCAAGTCATTATGTCAGTTTCTTAACATTTGAACTGACGGCTTGACGATTGAAGCGGATTTATGCCTTAATGTCAGATGATTGATGGCGGAATTGTGGGGGAACGAATAACTTTTTGTATGGTCATGCGTTTAGTTGTTAGATAACATTTGATAAAAAACAATAATTTGAATAATGAGAAAAATATTGAGTTTAATAGGATTGATACTAATGACATTTAGTTTTTCCTTCGGGCAGAAGGTAGAGGATCAAGCATTTGAAAGGCGTTTGAAAATACTTTTGTCGCACAGTGTGTCAGAGATAACGGTGAAGGATGCGGTAGCGATAAAGGAAAAAGTAATATTTTTAGATGCTCGAAAAAAAGAAGAATATAATGTGAGCCACATCGAAGATGCTCGATGGATTGGCTATGATGATTTTAATAGAAAAAGAATGGAAGGTATTCCTAAAAAGACAAAAATCATTGTGTATTGCTCCGTAGGATATCGTAGCGAAAAAATCACAAAGAAGCTGAATAAAATGGGATATAATAGCGTCTCTAACTTATACGGTGGTATTTTTGAATGGGTGAATCAAGGACATAAAGTATATGGAACTGACGGAAAACCTACGGAAAAAGTCCATACTTATAATAAGGCTTGGAGCAAATGGCTCAGAAAAGGGAAGAAGGTATATTAGTACAATTCCAATATTGATGAAGAGCAATTGAATGAAAATGAAAAAAGCCAAAGCTAGAAAAACTCTAGCTTTGGCTTTTTCATTTTACCCATTTACTTCAACACATCTCGAATGCTTTCATCTTTGGTGAATACGCTTTTGGCATACGGACAAAGTGGCAATATTTTGATGTCTTCGTTTCTGGCTTTTTCTACAATAGCGTTGAGCAATTTTCGCCCTACACCTTGCCCTCTTAGCGAGTCGCTGACTTCGGTATGGTCAATGAAGATAAGGTGCGCTCCAGCTATTGAAAATGTCATTTCGGCATCAGGTGCATTATAGTTCCCAACGTAAGCCTTTCCTTTACTTCCTTCAACTTTTAGTGATACCATTTAGTTTTTATTTGAAAATTACTGATTATCAATCGTATTTCCAGTACCGACACCTTCACAATCTGGGTCATCACAATCCACTAATCCATCGCCATCATTATCTATTCCATCATTACAAATCTCAATGCAATTCGGGCTATCTATTCTGACTACGCTTGCGGTATAAGTAGCCGTACAACCAGAATCATTCCTCACTCGAATCGTGTATTGACCTGGGCCGAGATTAGAGAATGTATTGCTAGATTGATAATTTGCAACATTCGTAATACTATAAGAAAGTGTGCCTGAACCAGTGGCGGTGATTACAATTTGACCATTGTAAACGCCTGGCGGACAGCTTAAAGTAGTCGCTGTGACATTGGTAATTATAGGAATGCAATCGCTATCGGCGCAGTCTATTAGTCCGTCGCCATTATTATCTATTCCATCATTACAAATTTCTGCGGCATCTCGATAATCTACATCACTTGAAAGCGGCACAGCATTATTCCCATTTGCTGCCACATCTCCATCTGCGTCACCCAGTGTTGATGGGTTTGGGTCGTCAATATCATCATTAACATCCCAAGTGACATTATTATCATCAAAATTATCATCCAATCCGTCATTGTCTATGTCATTTCCTGATAAGGTATTTTGAGGGTCGTTATTCTCTTGAATATCTGGAATACCATCATTATCACTATCCGAGTCCAAGTAATCCAATTCATCCGTTCCGTCGGTATTGACAGGTGTAATACCTGCACTCAATGTTGGGTCATTGCTAGATGTATTACTATCATAAGCATCGTCCAAACCATCATTGTCTGCATCTATGCCACTAGGCGGAATGTAGCCTGCGGTAGTTTGTCCTTCTACGTTATCTGGAATACCGTCATCGTCAGCATCTATGTCCCAATCATTAACCAATCCGTCATTATCAGAATCGCATCTTAGCCAAATCCCAAAAGCAATACCTTCTCGACCTCCTGCATTGATATCTATATCGAATTGTGAAGCATTTTGAGAATAGAAAATCGTATTTCCTCCCGACTGTTCGGTGTCCGTCGTTCTCACTGTTTTTGTGCCAACTCCTGTCCAGACCCCTCCATTTCCATACGTTTCTAATACTTGCCAAGCACTTCCATCGGTCGTAAATTCTAAGTATTCGCCGCTATTATTAGTTGCTTCTGGATCTAATGTAATGAAGTCTAATGGATATGTATATCCATTTTTAGTGGCTGTGAAATTGACTGTAAATGAAGCACTTTCTCCATCTGCACCATACAATGCCTCTGCATTACCATTCGTATTGTACATTTGCCAAAGTGTTGCTCCACTCCATGTATTCATATCGCTAGGCACATAAGAACTACCATTGACTACATTTGAAAATGTGGCTGTAATCGTCAGACCATTAGGTAAATTAAAAGTTTGGTTGTCTCCATTATCTAATCCATCTGCAAAATCACTATCCGTCCAATTAAAAAAGTACAATTGGTCTTGGTAAATTCCTGAACCCGATGTAGAATTAGCAACAGAAGGCTGGTCGCAATATTGTTCTAACTCATCCAATATACCATCGCCGTCATTGTCAATATCACAAATATTGCCAATACCATCGCCATCGGTGTCAATATCTCCCGAATTAGCGGCTAAATAACAATCTGGGTCTTCACAATCTACTAATCCATCACCATCATCATCTAGTCCATTACCACAAATTTCTCCTGGTGGTGAACTAACAACATTATCTCGATAATCCAAATCGCCAGTCAAAGGCACAGCATTATTTCCATCGGCTGCCACATCACCGTCTGCATCACCCAATGTTGATGGATTTGGGTCGTCAATATCATCATTGACATCCCAAGTGACATTATTATCATCGAAATTATCATCCAATCCGTCATTGTCTGTATCATTGCCTGATAAGGTATTTTGAGGGTCATTATTCTCTTGAATATCTGGAACACCATCATTATCACTATCCGAGTCCAAGTAATCGACATTATCTGTTCCATCGGTGTTTACAGGTGTAATACCTGCGCTCAATGTTGGGTCAGAACTTGATGTATTACTATCATAAGCATCGTCTAAACCATCATTGTCCGCATCTATGCCACTAGGCGGAATGTAACCTGCGGTGGTTTGCCCTTCTACGTTATCTGGAATACCATCGTCGTCTGAGTATATATCTAAATAATCTGCAATTCCATCATTATCACTATCTCTTTCTGGACAAGAAATAGAATAATATACTTCAACCGCATCTATATCTGGTCCATCAGTTCCCGGAGTAGTGTTACTTGAAGCTAGATTAGATGTAATTTTCATTTCGTCAAAGAGTAATTCTCCTTGAGAAAAAGCATTAGATGTAATGGCATCTATATCAAAGGAGACCGTTGCACCACCTGCTACACCAATTTGATAAAATCCATCCGCATCTGGTGTTAATGAACCTTGATTATCAAGTAACACTTTGGTAGCTGCTGTCGGTTTTAGACTAATAATACTAGACTCAACAACACCAATTTCAACAATTGAAATATCATCAGTAGCATCACCAGAATTTGTTGCATATACATTTGGGTCCCAACCTACAATCACATACGACCCCGTTAGTCCTACAGATAAAAACTGTTCTGGATTATCAGTTAAGTCTCCATCCCAATCGGGAGCACCTAACATTTGATTAGGGTCGCCAAATTGAGCCGTTACATTTGGATGTCCTGTATTGAAAATTACACGAGTAGCGTAAGTTGTAGAAAAGCTGACAGACGAACATCGCTCTTCTATATCTAAAATTCCATCATTATCAGAATCGACATCACAAATATTGCCAATCCCATCACCGTCCGTGTCAGTGTCTCCAGAGTTAGCCGCTAAATAACAGTCTGGGTCTTCACAATCTACTAATCCGTCGCCATCATCATCAATTCCATTATCACAGATTTCATCAGCTTCTTCTTCTAAAGAAACGCCTAATAAATAGGTGTCGCCCGAAACGAAGCCAGCAGTTCCTGTGGGATTGGAAGAACCCGTTGACCAAATTGGTACATCTCCACCTCCTGAAACCACATTGCCACTAAAATCTGTAATCCGTCCGCCGTCACCTCTCAAATAGGTTTTGAAAGTGACCGATGTAATATTTGTTCCATTTACAACAATACTGCCCGATGCCGCATAACGGTTTACGTTATATGAGGTGAGACCTTGCGAAGGTGCAGCAATCCATGTCGCTGAGTTTTTAATTTGATTAGAGGAAACATCTAAAGCCGAATTTCCGTCTAATTTGGTAAGTGTTAAAGAGCCAACTAGGTCTAATTCCGTTGCAAATCCTTGAAAATATACTTTACTATTTTTGTCATAAGTCATGGTAGCTCCCAAACCAACAACATGAATGACAGGATTGGAGACAGGGCGATTAAATGTTATTGTTACATCGCCATAATAAACCCTTGCATCCAAAGCATATTGATTAACGGAAGAAGAATTAATCAAAGCATCTGAACAGGTAAAAATATTTATAGCTTTATCAGTCGTAACATCAATTCCATTATTAGGACCACAAGCCAAACAACCTGAAAACATATTACTAAGCGGTCCACTGATGCCGTCCATATCTCTATAATAACTCTGTGAACCCATAGGCCCATTTCCATTGGACTTCAAATTCCCTCCGAAAGTGATTCCTGGGTCTGAAATTCCTTCTATTGAATTATTAGGAAATTGTTGGTTTGATATGGTATATGTTACGGTTAATGCAGGCGAATAAGCCGTTGTACCGTTTTTGTAAAGTGTTACCGTTTTTGCAGTCGTTGAAGGCCCAGAACCAGAAGGCCCACCATTTACACCCATTTTTAAGGTGTTTTGCCCCATAGCAGCTACAGCAATAATGAAATTTGCAAGCAAGACAATGAACCTTTTATTAATTGAAATATATTCTTTCATTTTTGTTTAGTTTTATTAAAATAAATAAGTGGTGCTGCTAGATTTAGCTAATTATCAAATGACAAAAGCATTTATCTAACAGAAACCTATTATTGGCTCTTTGTCAATTGTTGTTCAAAACAATAATTATCAACTTTAATAAATTAAAGATTATTCGAGAATTAAGGTAAAATTTACCAAAGAGAACTATTATTTTGATAGTGATTATTCACAAAACTTACGAGAGCTAAAAAACACCTCATAGTAGTTTCTTTCACTTTATTCATTATAGACTTGACTTCAAATGAGATAAATTTTATGCATATCATATAGGCGCATAATATACCCATAGCTTACTTCAAAAGCAAGATTATTAAGTACGATTAAGTACGGATTTATAAATAGCTACTAGAAAAGCTATGTGTTTTTCTAAAAAATGATTTATCGCTTATGGAGTAATGTAACCTGCTGTAGTTTGCCCTTCTACATTGTCTGGAAGTCCGTCGTCATCTGCATCTTCTAGATTGTTGTTGATATAAGAAAACAATGGCACGCCATATTCACCATAAATTTCTTCTACTAAAATAGGCGTGCCAAATACACTTCTTGAGGAATGGTCTGAGCGTTCATCTGCTATATTGGCATTGGCTACACCAAAATAACCTTCATACAATAGTATTTTCCATTCATAAATTGGATAATTGTTATCTGAAATACCATCCGCTGTGTTTTGTGAACAGTTTTGTGAAAATAATATCAAGGATGATAACAGGAATGGTATGATTAGAAGTAGTTGTTTTATTTTCATTATTTTTTTTGTTTCTGTTCTTATGGGCATCCATTAAATTAGTTATTAACAAATACAATACCTACTATAAAAGAAAAGAGGAATTTAACTCATCTAGCTAAATTCCTCTTTTTTCCTAAAAAATTACATTTATTACTGATTATCAATTGTATTTCCAGTACCGACACCTTCACAATCTGGGTCATCACAATCTACTAATCCATCGCCATCATTATCAATACCATCATTGCAAATCTCAATACAATTTGGGCTGTCTATTCTTACTACGCTTGCGGTATAAGTAGCCGTACAACCAGAATCATTCCTCACTCGAATCGTGTATTGACCTGGACCGAGATTAGAAAATGTATTGCTAGATTGATAATTTGCAACATTGGTAATGCTATAAGAAAGTGTGCCTGAACCAGTGGCGGTGATTACAATTTGACCATTGTAAACGCCTGGCGGACAGCTTAAAGTAGTCGCTGTGACATTGGTAATTATAGGAATGCAATCGCTATCGGCGCAGTCTATTAGTCCGTCGCCGTCATTGTCTAATCCATCATTACAAATTTCGCTATTGTCTCGATAATCTACATCATTGGTTAATGGTACAGCATTGTTTCCATCGGCTGCCACGTCACCATCTAAATCTCCAAGCGTACTAGGATTTGGGTCATCAATATCATCATTGACATCCCAAGTGACATTATTATCATCGAAATTATCATCCAATCCATCATTGTCAGTATCATTGCCTGATAAGGTGTTTTGAACATCGCCATTTTCAAAAATATCGGGAATACCGTCATTATCACTATCTGAGTCTAAATAATCTACGTTATCCGTTCCGTCGGTATTTACGGGCGAAATACCTGCGCTGAGTGTTGGGTCTGAGCTTGAAGTATTATTATCGTAAGCATCGTCCAAACCATCATTATCAGCATCAATGCCACTTGGCGGAATGTAGCCTGCGGTGGTTTGTCCTTCTACGTTGTCTGGAATACCGTCGTCGTCGGAGTCGATATCTAAATAATCTGGGATGCCGTCATTGTCTGTATCCAGAGCTTGACAGGCTTCAAATATAAATTCTACGCCATCGCCAGCACCTTCAATACCAATACCTCTTACTTCAAAGGTCAAGGAATTAACTGCGCCTGTAAATTGAACACTGCCTGCGGCTGTTCCTGTTGTATTATTTGCCTCACCGCTTGCTGATGACGAGCCTAAATTGGCGTTTGGTATTCTATAAAATTTATTAGGAGCTACTATGAATTGACTATTCCCCGATAGCTTCGACATCGTTACGTTGGGTGTTGTTAAAGTCCATTCTGAGCTATTGGAATAATATGTTCCGGAAGTAGATTCGTTACCTCCTAATCTATCTAGATGGATAATAGGATTGTACAAAGTATTTGAAAAATTAATGGTTACTGTTGCTGTGCCACCGTCGGCACTAGCCTGTGATCCAGCTTCGGGACTGGTATCCCACTGAAATAAAAACTGTAAGGAATTGTCTCCTGCTAAAGCTGCATTTGACCAATAATTGGTGGTATTAAAATTGCCATTAGGCGAATAAGAAAAACTGGTATTGGAAGCATTAACGGCAGATACCGTAAAATTGGTAGTGCCTGCCGAGCCAGTAGCGGTTGTTCCCGAAGCAGACCAATTTCCTGTTTGCATCAAATTACATACTTGTTCTATTTCATCTATGATACCATCATTGTCGCTATCTATATCACATTCGTCCAATATACCATCATTATCTATATCGGGGGTTTCTAAATTCAATTTTACATTAAAACCTCCTAAACCACCTACATTCGTCAATCTAAGTTCTATCAAATCGCCTGATGACACATTGTAACTTATCACTTCGCTGGCGGGCAAGCTGGGATACCAACCTATGATTTCATCTACAAGCACTCCATTGATAAACAACTCGGCATGGTCATCGAAATAATCGCCTGTTTCACCGATGACGAGCGTGCCATCGCTAGAAGCTATTCGCTGAAAAAACATTTGAAATGCGCCTACGGTATTACTAGAATTATATCCGCCCGATTTTACATCTGCTTTTGAGGTATAGTTTAAAAAATCAAATGGGTCGTCGTAAGTATCTAAATTGGTTTTGGTATAGGCATAAAAAGATGCTCCAAATCCGCCATAGGCTTCTTCTGCTAAAATAGGTGTACCAAATGTACTTCTTGAGGAATGGTCTGAACGTTCATCTGCTATATTGGCATTGGCTACGCCAAAATAACCTTCATACAATAGTATTTTCCATTCATAAATTGGATAATTGTTATCTGAAATGCCATCCGCTGTGTTTTGTGAACAGTTTTGTGAAAATAGTACCAAGGATAATAGCAAGAATGGTACGATTAGAAGTAGTTGTTTTATTTTCATTATTTTTTTTATTTCTGTTCTTACGGGCATTTGTTATTTTTTTTATTAAAAAAATACAAAACCTGCTATAAACGAGGAATTTAACTCATTTAGCTAAATTCCTCGTTTATAAAAAAAATTACATTTATTACTGATTATCAATTGTATTTCCAGTACCGACACCTTCACAATCGGGGTCGTCACAATCCACTAATCCATCGCCGTCATTATCAATACCATCATTACAAATCTCAATACAATTTGGGCTGTCCATCATAATCGGGTTACTTGTATAAGTAGCCTCACAGCCAAAATTGTTTCTTACTTTTATGAAATATTGACCTGCACCCAAATTCGAGAAGGTATTACTGGTTTGCCAATTCGTACCATTATCAATACTATATTGTAACGTTCCTGTACCACTGGCAGTGATTATTATTTTGCCATTCGTACTCGGCGGTGGGCAAGTAGGCTGAGTGACGGCTACATTTGAAATAGCAGGAATACAATCGGGGTCGTTACAATCTGTCAGTCCGTCAAAATCATCATCTTGACCATTGGAACAATCTTCAATAGAAGGAGTGAGCAATCCCGCATCTACATTTTCTACTATTTTACCAAAAGTAACATCTATAAGCCCCGTTCTATTCGTAACAGAACTAAAATCGCTGTCTATATCATCATCGAGAAAAGCATCTTGGGGAGAAAGTAAATTGCCATTAGGCACAACTATTTCTAGAATGTAGAAGCCTGATGAAAGCAAATTAAATTCGTATTCGCCACTTGAATTAGTGACTTCTGTACGAGGCTGACCATTACCATCTAATACTGGATTGCCGCTAGAATCTAATAATTTGATAGTAATTCCTGCAATGCCTGGCTCGCCAGGGTCTTGCTGCCCATCGCCATCCAAATCGTCCCAAACAAAATCGCCTAATATACCATTTGAAAAAATCATGTGACGACAAGCACATCCTTCTACGTCACTAGCTGGCGAAAGAGAGGTGAGATTTGCGGATTGAGCCGTAGTAGGATCTACACTATACAAGGCACTATTTGAACCAGTAGTCACAATCAATTGATTATCTTGTGTAAATGCCATTCCTTCTACGTCAATAATTCCATAATCCCCTATTTCTGTGGCAACGCCTGTTGTCGTATTAATGGTTACTAATCGTTGATTTCCACTACTTGATGCGTTGGAAATAGCAAATAAAGTTCCATCGTCTCTGATACCTAAATCATCTAAATCGTGTTCGTTTGTTGCAATAACCAAATAATCAACATTAGGCCCAAAAGCATCATAAATGGGCTGGCCTGTGAGCGGGTTGATTTGAAAGAGCAAATCATCGTCGCTAGAATTATCTTCTCTACGTTCGGCAGCCCACATGATGCCTGTATTGATGTCGTAAGTCAATCCGTCAATATCGTCTATATTGTAACTTCCCAAAGCTCCATCAAGCGAACCAATGGTTGAAATTTGAGTAAAAACACCTGTTTGGATATTCAAAGTACCAAAGTCGTCATTATCCGTTGCATACAAAATATGATTGACGGGGTCAATCGCCATCGCTTCAATACTATATCTTCCTGTACTTCCTAAAAGCGTTCTTGCTCCTGTAAGCGGGTCAACTGTATATACTGCATCGGGAGAAGAACCGTCGGAAATGATGTAACAAACAGATTCGTCCAAACACAAACAATCTGAATCATCGCAATCTATATCACCATCGCCATCATCGTCAATATTGTTGTTACAAATTTCAGCACCGCCACCACCGCCACCGCCAGATACGCAGCTAATAGTAGCAGACCATCCTGGTTCGGTTACGCTATAATCAGAATAAAATACTACGTGTAAGCAGTTATTATTAGAAGAAGTAATCGTACCGGGAGAGTTTGTTCCACAAAATGTTCCAAAGGATGAAGCACTTGTATTAGAACCATTATAAATGGTTAATCCATCGTAAGAGCAACTTCCATTTGCTTCAACATCAAAAGAAGTAAAAGTAAGTTTCAACGGATTTCCATTACTTGAGCAAAAAGTCATGGAATAATTCTCATTATTAGAATAAGAACTTCCACTTCCTCCTGCGTCATAAAAATTACCTGAGCAGACGGTTACGGTTTGCCCATTGAATGCGTCTATTTCATAATCTGCATTGGGCTGTTGAGGAATTTTAGAACTATGGCTTGTTGTGACTAAAGTTTCAAAATTCTTTGTTATAAGGTCTAAATTAGATGCTTTGTAATAAAAGCCTAAGCCTGTGAATGCTGTAATCATTAGGCTTCCCAATAGTAATTTTTTATAAAAAATACTTTTCATTTGTTTATGTTTATAAAGCCACTTAACGGAATATTATTTTCGGTTATAATACTTTAAAGATAGGACAAGACTCGATGTTTAATTCTGATATTCGTATTAAGCTACCTAAGTAAGAAGTGTGTTTTTCTCTAGACTAAAAGTTATTTATTTCTTGTACCTTCTTTCATTTTTAAAACAAAAATAATACCTAAGCCTATCATTTATTTTTCTTTATAATAATATGACATAAGTTGTTATTGTAAGTAACATTTCGGAGGCTTGATAAATTTTGCTAATCTGCTTAAAATGTAAAAATCGGATAGTTTTTTTGGATTTTGGAGGAACAAAATGCTTTATTGGTACAGAATGCGGATTATTTGGCGATGGTAAAATAAAAAGTAGTCCCATGACTTTCTTTACTTTCTATCCAGATTTTACCATTGTGATACTCTACTATTTTTTTACAAATAGCAAGCCCGATGCCTGCGCCTTCGTAAGTAGCCTTGTGGTGCAGTTTTTTGAATGGAGAAAAGACTTGTTCTGCGAATTGAGGTAAAATACCAATACCATTGTCTTGAACAGAAAATAGCCAATAGAAGTCCTCTTCTTTGAATTGAATACGAATAATAGGTATTTTGCTTTGATTATATTTTAGCCCATTTTCTATTAAATGCAGAAATAATGTGATGGTTTGAGCGGCAGAGGCATAAATACTAGGCAAGAAAGGCAAGTGTATTTCTGCTTTTTTTTCGTCTATTTTGAATGCTAAACCTTTAATGACGGTATTTAAAACATCATTCAAATTTACTTCTTGCTTTTCTTCTTTTTTATTTGAAATATTCATAAAATCGGCAATTGAATTTACCAATTCGTTCATGTGTATCGCATTTTCTGTGATATATTTCAAATACTCTTGCGAAGTAGTATCATTTTGATTAGCAAGATGTTTGTCCAAAAGATGTGAAAAGCTAGTAATGTTTCTCAATGGTTCTTTGAGGTCGTGAGAAGAGATATAAGCGAAGCGTTCGAGTTCATGGTTTTTTTCTTCTAACTGCTTATTTAGCTTCTGCGTGGCTTCTAGCTGCTTTTCATTATCGCTTAGTACTTCTTTGTTTTGATTTAATACTCGGATGGTAATACCCGAAACGGCAATAATACTGAATACAAAATACAAATGGTCTGCATAATCTTTATCTCCTAGCCGCTTGACGATAGCCTCGTGATTAGGTAAATAAAACTCTTGCATATAGAAGTAATTGGCAAACACAAATAGGATTAAAAAGGCTCTTGTCCAAAATTTATCATAACAAAAAACAGTTACCAAAATACCCAACATATATATGGGCGCAATCGAAACCATGGAGCCAAATAGTATAAATAAACCATTGGTAATAATGGTAGTTAGAAAGATGGTATAACCATAAACCAATTGATGTCTGCCATATTTATTGAAAATAGGAATTGCAGAAATAATAACAGCCAATACCATATCAATAGTAAAGCCAACGCTATCTTGTTCTATAATATTAGAAATGGTATTGAATATAATGAGTGGCGCAGAAATAACAAAAAAGGCATTAGCTATCTGAATACGGTTGGCTTTGACCGTGGAGTATTTATCCCTGACTCCAATATTCATTAGTTGCGTTATCCTATCTTGTATTTGCTTGAGCATTTGTTTTTATTAGTATAGTTTTCTTTTTGTAAATGTAGTTGTATTTTAGAATTACAACAAATGTTCACGCACTTCCAGCCCATTATTTACACGTGTGTTGTCTGTTTTAAATGGCAAACCCTGGGCGCATCTCAAAATGTCGCATAAAAATAAAATGGCTCATGGGCGAATTTAGTGGAGAACTGACTTGCGAAGTCTTTTTTGACTTTGTAAGTCTTGATAACACACAGACAGACTTACAAGGTTTTTAAAACCTCGCAAGTCAACCACTAAATTCACCGAAGAACCAATAAAATAGTGTTTTTTTTAGAATTTTAACCTCCCCCAAACCTTCGCCTTCAAAGTTACCCAAATTAAAAAGACTAATCTAGTGTTTGAGGAGCATAGCTTCGACACGATTTTAATTCAAATTTAAAGCCATCCTCAGCTATACAGGTACGGTAGATATTTGGGACCTCGAAAGTATAAATTCCTAGCATTGCATTTATAGCACTACTAACTTGTAATTATACTTTAATCTTAGCACTTATTACTTAACGATTTATTAAATTTGAAATCCTATTGATTACCCACAAGTATTTTTTCATAAAAAGGAGCGTAGCTTTATGATGTTCACACATCATTCCAATTTGTAGAAATTTATAGTAAAATTGATTTTTAACCGTTTTTCTACAAACTGTATCGGTGCTACGCTCCTTATTTAGCTTGTGGGTAATCGTTAGATTTGAAGCCTTCATATTCTGCCAATGCTCATTTATAAATAAATTAAGAACAAAAGATGGTATTTTTCAGGTCCATATTAGTTATAATATGTGTATCACTTCAGGTTCACTTACTCGGTCAAGACTATATCATTGAATCCGAATTGATAGACAAAAACAATGGACTTGCTCATACTTTAACGTCTTCTATTTTTAAAGACTCAACAGGGCATTTGTGGATTGGTACAAAGTATGGACTTAATAAATACGATGGCTATACCTTTGAATTATATACCCGAGAAAAAAACAACCTATACGAAAATGCTACTATTAATCATATTAGCCAAGATAGTGATGGATTGATATGGATTTACCATCAAATATCGTCCAATAAAAATGAAGATTGGACAGTCAAAATTGATATTCTCAATCCTAAAACTAAACGTATTACTCCTTTTGAGCATTATTTTAAAGGCAAAATTCCTTTTAAGTATGAAGATATTAAAAACTGTAAAATCAATGATTTAAAACAACGAATCTGGATAGTTACTCGGCAGGGAGATATTTATATTTATGAACACCAACGCTTTAGAAAGGTATTAAGCAGCAAATTTTCAGTAGAAATTCTCACTGTTGGTTTAAATGATAATATAGCCCTGAGTAATGAAAAACAACTCGGGATTGCTCATATCAATGCACCCAAAATTAAATATACAACGACCAATCAGCCAATAGATAAATTGAGATATGATAAATCAGGTTATTTATGGATAGTTACACTTATCAATCAGCCCAATTTAGTACCCTATCAAATTTTAAAAACTAAAGATGGGGAAGACTTGCAGCCATTTTATTTAAAAAAAGATAATGCTAAAATTAACATTTCTAAATGGTTTTCAGAACCTACCATTACACCCAATGGCTTTTGGTTAGTCAATCTGAATGATGGTCTGAATCTATTCGATAAATCAGGAAAATGGCTTTCCAATATTTCATCTACTCTCAATATTAGCTCCCAAAGGCATTCCCTTTATATATGCGAGACGCTGAATCATTTGTGGCTAAATTCTGTCTTTGGTATTATCAAACTAAAAATAATACCGCAACGTTTTGAGGTTATACGACCTCAATCCTCCCCTTTTATGGATAGTCGAGGTATTGGCGAAGCTCAAAACGGTCATATTTATTTTAACGTAGTCAATAGTTTATACGAATATTCTCCCACTACCAAAGGCTACAAAAAGCTACATGACAAAAATAATTATGCTATTCTTCCTTTTGGAGAACAAATATGGACGGGCAATCCTTCAAAGATGTTTGCCGCACAATATAATCTCAAAACGGATTTTAGCGTAGAGTACATGGATACTAGCGAACAAAAAATATACGATACCTATTCTATTATTCCATCCTCAATACCGCACCGCTTATTATTTGGCACAGATAAGGGACTTATTTATATTGATACATTTCAACAGAATATTATTCATTTCAAAAAATATAATGGTTTTGAAAAATTAAAATCTGTTCCCGTCAATTTTTTGTATGCCAATAAATACGGTATTTGGGTAGCGTCAAATGAAGGTATCTATTTATTAAATGAGAAAGAAGGAATTATTGCACATTGGGATATTCACAATCAAGGATTGCCTTACAATACTATTCAACATATTTTTGAAGATAAGCAAGGGCAATATTGGTTGGCAACGAGTGGCGGCGGCATTATTCGGTGGCAACCACAACTGAATAATATACCAGCAGCTATTTATCAACAATATACGACTAGCGACGGCTTGTCTGATAATTATACTTATGCTATTTATGAAGATGAATATGATAATCTATGGGTGAGTAGCGATAAAGGCATTATGAAAATTCCAAAGTCTTCATTCAATATTCAGACTTTCACCACTCAAGAAGGCTTGCCACATGATGAGTTTAACTTTACATCGCACCTCAAAGCAAGCGACGGAAGTATCTATTTTGGCGGATTAGGCGGTATTACCCATTTTCATCCTCAATCATTTCAGGATACGAATTACACGAATACGGCACTTCGGGTGACTAGATACATGGTGCTAGAAAACGGTAAAGATACACTTACCAGTAAGTTTTCTGAGCTTTCGAGTAGCCAAAAAATTGTTATTCATCCTTCTGACAAGCTCTTTGAACTCGAATTTGTATTGATGGATTTTGAACCGCTCGAAACACATTTGTATCAATACAAAATTGAAGGCTATCAAAATAATTGGGCAAATACTAATCAAAATCTAATTCGTATTAATAGCCTTCCTTACGGTAAATACACTTTGAAAATCCGAGGGAAACACATCAATAAAGGATGGTCAAATCAAGAAATAATTTTGCCTATTTCTGTTCTAAAGCCTTTTTACTTGCAATGGTGGTTTGTTCTTTCCGTCATTGGTGGAGTTATTGCCTTTGGCGTATTGGGCGTGCGTTGGCGTATTTTAATGCTAAAAAAAGACCGACAACGCCTTGAAAATGAAGTGCAACTAAGAACCGAAACCATTAGCCAACAAGCCGAAGATTTAAAGGTACTTGACCAAACCAAAACTCGATTTTTTTCCAATATCACCCATGAGTTCCGCACGCCTTTGACGCTGATACTCGGGCCTTTAGAACAGATTATACAAGAAAAACCTGCTAAAAAGCAATTGTATCCTAAACTTGAAAACATTAAAAACAACGCTAAACATCTTTTGAATTTAATCAATCAACTGCTTGATATTTCTAAAATAGAAACTGGAAATATGAACCTCGAATTGTCTTATGGCAATATCATTCTGCATACTCGGCAACTCGTTGCACAAATACAACCTTTGGCAATTAATAAATTACAAAATTTAGAATTTGTATCATCTATTGATGCTTGGGAAATCAATTATGATAAAGATAAATGGACTAAAATTATTTTTAATCTATTGTCTAATGCCGTAAAATTTACACCTCATAAAGGAAAAATCAATGTTTTTATTCAGGCTTTACAAAATGAAAAACCAACTATTCAAGTCATTGTGAAAGATAGCGGCGTTGGTATTGATGATAAAAAGTTGCCTTATATTTTTAATCGCTTTTACCAAACGGACGACTCGCACACTCGATTGCAAGAAGGCACAGGAATCGGGCTTGCTTTGGTTAAAGAATTGATAGAATTGCAAAATGGAACAATAGAAGTAGAAAGCGAAGTGGGTGTAGGAACGACCTTTATCCTCAAAATTCCAGTATTGAAGACTTCTAATACGCCTAAAGAAAATATTTATTTACCGATTTCAACGGTAATACCATCTATTTCTGACTTGCCACAATTCTCAAAACCAACAATCAACGAAGAAAAATTACAACTCTTACTTATAGAAGACAACGCTGAACTTAGAGCTTATATCAAGTCTTGCTTAGATGAAAATATATATCAAATCACCGAAGCAAGTAATGGCGAAGAAGGCTTGGAAATGGCTTTTAAATTGATACCCGATTTGATTGTTTCTGATGTGATGATGCCTAAAAAAGACGGTTTTGAAGTCGCAGAAACTATTCGCAAAACATTAAGTACTTCTCATATTCCGTTGATTTTGCTTACCGCAAAATCAGCACTTGAAAGCAGATTAGAAGGATTGAAACGAGGAGCAGATGCTTATTTGACGAAACCTTTTAGCCCCGAAGAGTTGGTTTTGCGCATTCAAAAACTCATAGAATTGCGCCAACTATTACAACGACAATTTTCAAATGTAGCAACACAAAGTCAATCAGTAACTACTCCTGCGGAAATAGCTTCTTTTGAGCAAGAAAGCCAATTTATACAAGATTTCAAAGATTACATTCTCCAGCACTTAGCCGATGAAGATTTGAATGGAGAAAAGTTATGCAAAGTTTTTTTGATGAGTAGAATGCAATTGCATCGCAAAATCAAAGCACTGACCAATTTGCCAACAGGACAATTTGTAAGAGCCATTCGACTAGAAAAGGCAAAAGAATTGTTACAATCCACTTCCATGAATGTCTCTGAGGTTGCCTATCAGACTGGGTTTTCTTCGCCTACTAACTTTTCTCGTTCGTTCAAAAAATATTTTGGAATTTCTCCTTCTGAAATTAATCTTTAGTTTTTTTGAAAATTTCAAAATTAACTTAGCGAATATTTTATTTGACAAACAAGCAACTATACATATATATTATCACAATGTTACAATTTGAATAGTTATTGTTACATATCACTATGTATTAGCCACTTCAAAAAAATAATTTTGAACTCATCAGATTACAACTAAAACCACCTACGATGATAACATTAACACCTCCTAATCTTCAAAACTATCCTTACTTGGATACCTATCATTTTCCTAATCTAATCAAACCGACACGGTTTCCATTCGACACGATTAACTTGAAAAAATACTAAGTTATATACTAGATTTTAGAGTTGTAATTCCAATAGGTTTCAATTAGAAATTGATATCAGAATAATACCTCAAAATTTAATTATCAGAAGCTCTTTGACTTTTTTTTGTCAAAAGATTGAAATTTCAATCCAATGTGGTTTTAACCCATTGTTTACCAATCAATTAAGACAATGGGTTAAAACCACATTGGACGAAAATGCAAAAATTGTCGAAGAACCTTATCAGATATAATTACAATTTAAAATTTAAACATATAAAAATTTAAACCAATGGTAAAAGAAGTGTCTTTCGCACCAGAAGAGGTAATAGCTTACCAAAAAAATGGTGTATTTCGTATCAATCAATTGTTTTCTCCCATGACTATTCAACATTTAAGAGCATCAGTTGATAATCATTTTAATCCAAAAGACCAACCCGATGGGGTGATACAAGCATTTGACAGGTTTTCAAATGAATTTGCCAATAGAGATGAAATATTCCGCCATCTGGTGCAAGAAATGTTACCCGTTTTGTATCAATTAACAGGTCAAGAACTCGCTGTCACTCAAATAGCGATTTTGGAATTAGAAGCAGGAAAAAAGGGCGGCTTTGGCTGGCATTTCGACGAATATAGTTTCTCATTTGTAGATATAGATCTGCCAGCACACACCTTGTGGTTGCCGCTGAATGTCATTGATGTTGAAAAACAACATGGCGGCATGTCGTGGGTGCATCAGGAAGACTTTAGCGGCAAAGAGCGACTAAAGCAATGGGCGCATTATCAGTTGGCAGACAAAGATTTAAAAATTGAAAATGCCGCATATCAAAAAGCCTATCGAGGTCAATTCCCTTCCGAATGGGTGGGAGATTATGATAATGTAATGCTCGAAAGCATCAAACAGGAATGCAGCTTGGATATAGGCGACGCTTTATTATTTAATCGACACACTTGGCATCGAAGCCGCCCTTTGCTAGACAATGGAGCTTTGAAACGTAGAACAACCATCATTTTTAGGCTAGTCAGTATGGATTCTAAAGTGAACCGAACCTTATTTGATAAAACGATTGAGCGCATGAAACTCGAAGGCGGCGTACCTCCAAAATCCTTTGGACACCGTTTAGGAAATTTCAAAGACGGTGATTTGATACGAGATGTAGTCGCATCAGGAGTCACATTTTAGGCGTTTTTTAAAAAAAGACAAAAACAACATAATTATGAAAATAGTCATTATAAATAGCAAAGGGCATTGGATGAATGGCTGGATGACCTTTCCTTCAAGTTTAGAAGTAGTCATTAATATTCTAAAAAAATCGGGCTACGAAGTGGAAGCCATAGAAGTACAATCACTTCACGAACTCCATGAAGTATTGCAAAAAATAGATTCAAATACGCTAGTTTGGGCTAATGCTTATTGGGTAAATGGCGAAAATGGCGAAGAACATGGACTCATAGAGCAAATCGAAAAGTATAACTTAAATATGGTTGGCTCTAGTTTGCAAACACTTATACAACTATTGGAAAAAGATACTTGCCAACAAATTCTAGCTGCCGCAAATATTCCTATTCCTAGCCACCTTATCATTCATCAAAAGGATGCTGGAATGGTCGGCGATAGGATTATAAATAGCCATCTTAGCTATCCCGTAGTTATAAAACCAACTAAAGAAGCACGGTCAAAAGGTGTCACGAAGGTAGATACAGCACAAGAAGCGATTGCGACTACTTTATCTTTGCTCGGCCGATTTCCTCATAGCAATATTATCATCGAAGAATTTTTGCCATCGGAAGATATTACCTGTGCATATCTAAAAATGGGCGAAAAAATAATGCTGCTCCCCACCTATAATGTCGTAAAAGGCATGGATTGCTCTAAAGAAGTGTTCAGCGAATCGCATTACGATTTGCCTCCTTCTTACGAGCAACAAGTCCTTATTCACGATAATAATGTATTGGAACAATTAAAGACTCAATTGCCTGCCGTCGCTGACTTGTTGAACATTCACAGTATTACCCGTATTGATGCTAGATTGGATAAAAATGGCGTTCTTAAAGTATTTGACATCAACGGAATGCCCGGCTTAAATTTTCCCATTTCGGCAATGGTGAAGCAATGTTTTATACATTTTCCAGGCTATGAAGAAGATTATTTATTTGAATGCTTGATTAATACGATTTTGATAGAAAATTTGCGTCGCTATCAAATGCCAATACCCGAATCTATTCAAAAACATCATCTTTTCAATTTGAATAGCGAGACCGTTATTCAGTTAAAATCAGACGTTAATCTTAGTGTATTGGTAGGCGTGTAAGTGTACTGTCTTAATACAGGAGTTTCTCATGTAGAACTTGTTAGTTGAAGTCTTAGACTTCAACTAACAAGTTCTATTTTTTTATAGAAAAGTAACTAAATGCAGTGTTTCAAAAATAAGTTAATACTTTCTCCAATGGTGGCTTGCCCCATTGTACTTTGGTTTTCAATGTAAACAAGGCAGCAAGCTACCTTGGAGTATATAAACAAACTTTTGAAACACTGTACTAAATACCGTGTAAACTAAGTTTATTTAAGATAAGAATGGCGTAGCCATGTTCATGTTTGTAGCAAGATTTAACGGAGATTTACAAAAGCAGCAATTCTCATTATGGAATATTTAACTTTTGCTTCTTTTTAGCTGAAAAAAGAAAAATCTTAACGCTATCTTTTTTCCATAGTGAGAATTGCTGCACAATTTTTCAGCATAAAATCTAATGATAAAAAAGATATTTACAATAAATAATCTCGCACTTCTATCCAATTGTTCACTCGCTTATATCCTGTTTTATGCACATTATGATATTGAGTGAATAGCAAACCTTCGCCATCAAAATTATCCAAATTAAAAATGTGGTCATCTATCATAATGTCGGCATTGATGATGGATTTTGTACCACAAAAGACAATATGTTTCCAATCTATAAAAGGCAAGTGATTTTCTAACCAATCAAACTTTGGGGCAAAAGAATGACGAAACTGAGTAGCCGCTGTGGTGATAAACAACTCGTATTTTTCGGAAAGTTCTCGCATTACTTCTACTGCATTTTCCATTACAGGAATGTCTCTGAAATAATCGGGATGTTGCAAAAATGCTATTGCCTTCCCTCTCAGCTCTGGCGGCAATTGATAAAACAAATAACTGCCTTCTGCCTCTTTCAAGCTCAATTCTAAGTCAAATTCTCGTTTTATCCACTTCAATGCTTGCATAGGAGTGTTCACGAGTACACCGTCCATATCTACTGCTATTTTCTTTTTCATTTTTGATAATTGTTGAGATAGTTTGATTGTTGGTTCAGCTAGTCATTAGGAGTTGCCTTATTCCACTTTATCGCCTATTTCGTTGTCGTCGGTTCTAAATTCCTTGATTTTTGGTAAATCCTTAATGGATTGCAAGCCGAAGTAATCCATAAACTTGGCACTTGTACCATACAGCAACGGACGACCGGGCATGGCACTCCTTCCCGTAATAGTAATCAACTCTTTTTCGAGTAGTTTTTGAACCCCATAATCACAATTCACCCCTCGAATTTGTTCAATATCTACTTTCGTTACAGGTTGCTTGTAGGCAATAATAGAAAGCGTTTCGAGAGCCGCACGGCTGAGGCGTTTACTACTTTTTTGTTTGATGTGAATGGCTATAATGTCGTGGAATGCGCTTTTGGTCAAAAACTGAAAACCATTAGCTATTTCTGCCAATTCAAAGAAATATTCATCCGCTTTATACTTCTCTCTAATGGCTTCAATCGTATCGTATATTTCGCCTAGCGAGACTTGCATTTGCAAGCCCTCATTCGCACAATACTGTATTTCTTCGGGTGTAATAGGATGTTCCGTTGAAAAAATAAGTGCTTCTATATGCTGTATTAACTGACCGTTCATTGGCACTCTTTACTTTATATTTATACTATTTAATGACATTGCGGGCAAAAATAAGGTTATGATTTGAGTTTGCCTAAAATAAAAAAAAACGACCGAACCATTTTCAATTTAAACAGTACTAAGTTTTTAAAAGATTAAATTTGCCTAAACTATTCGGTGGCTAAATCATTAAAACAACCAAAAATAAGGAATGACCATTCAAAACACTTAAAAAAACAGATGGCTTCATGAATACTAAAGTTTGTATTATAGGCGCAGGCCCAGCAGGTAGCACTGCCGCTTTGTATCTGAATAAACATCAAATTGACCATATCATTATTGATAAAGCACACTTTCCTAGAAATGTGGTGTGTGGCGAAGCTATGCGTGGGAATAATATTTATTGGGCATTGAAACACCTCAACGAAGGTTGGTATGATGAATTGCAAAGCCAAGTGGTCAAAAATTCGCATTGGGTGCGATTGGTGAATAATAAAAATGAGCAACTGGAAATTAACTTAGGCGAAACCTCTAGCCTGATGGGGCGAAGAGTTGATTTGGATAATTTTTTAATAGAAAAAATGAAACAAGGTAAGCATACCACTTTCCTCGAAGGACAAACGCCCAAAAACATCCAATACATCCCGAATGAAGGTTATCAATTGGAAGTAAACGGCACAACCATCCAATCCAAATTGCTCATAGTAGCCACTGGCGCAACTTCTACTTTGCCACAAAAATTAGGTATTCCCACCAAAGAAAACTTAAAAAAAGTAATCGGGATGCGGGCGCATTTTCGAGGCGTGGATTTGGAAAAAGGAAGTACCGATATTTACTTTTTTGATTTTTTAGAAGGCGGTTATTTTTGGATATTTCCGTTATTTGGCGGTTATTTCAATGTAGGAATGGCAGTAAAAGACGATTTTTTGAAAGCCAATAACTACAAAGTAAGTGACCTTTACCAACGCTGTTTGGAGTATTCTACGGTAGCATATCGGTTCAAAAATGCGACGATGGAAGGCAAGTCGCAAGGCAAATTTTTATACTTGCCGCAAAGAAAAGTCCCACTTTCTACCGACCATTTGCTCGTAGCAGGAGCGGCAGGAATGGCAGTGAATCCCATTACAGGTTTTGGCGTTGGGCATTCCATGACACTCGGAAGGTTTGCAGGAGTGCGAGCTGCCGAAGCCATCGAAGCCAACAATTTTTCAGCTTCATTTTTAAAACAATACGACAAAGCAGTGCTGAAAAAATTAAAACCCGAACGATTAGTAGCAGATATTAAAACCTATTTGCTCTCCAAACCCAACACTTACAATCGACTTATCTCTTATTTCAGCAAGCGACAAAGTTTTAAAAACCTATTCTCACAAGAAGATTTGGCTAAAAATTTCTACAACCCCATCTATTATTGGAAGCATCTGATGAATAGAAAAAAGCTCATCGCTCCTTATAGATAATAACGGCATGATGTGATTGGGATAGATTTTGTTAAAATCAGCTTTGCCCACTCGAATTTATACCGCACCACAATATCATATCAATGAATACAATCGACTTAATAGGCTTCGTTGGCGTGGCTTTAATACTGATAGCCTACTTTTTAAATTTGAATAATCAACTTTCCCCAAATGATATAC
>CALOED010000315.1:0-52326 GCA_942492005.1 uncultured Saprospiraceae bacterium | reverse complement strand
GCACTTAATTTTTATAATTCATTCCTTACTTTTGTAGCTAAATTTTAAAAAGCAAAAAAAAATTATGGCAAATATTGTTTCTACAAAATGCTTAATAATAGGCTCGGGCCCAGCAGGATATACGGCTGCGATTTATGCTGCTAGAGCTAACCTTAGTCCAGTACTATACACGGGGCAAACTCCCGGCGGACAACTGATGATAACGACTGATGTGGAAAACTTCCCTGGCTATCCTGATGGCGTTATGGGGCCGCAGATGATGGAAGACCTCCGAAAGCAAGCCGAGCGATTCGGAACGGACATTCGTTATTCGCTGATAGAAAAAGTAGATTTTTCGGGCGATGTGCATAAAGCATTCGCAGATAATGGCGATGAAATACACGCTCACTCCATAGTGATTTCTACTGGTGCAGATGCCAAATGGCTCGGCATCGAATCAGAAAAGCGTTTGGCAAATAAAGGCGTTTCGGCTTGTGCGGTGTGCGATGGTTTTTTCTTTAGAGGACAAGAAGTAGCAATAGTAGGCGCAGGCGATTCGGCTGCCGAAGAGGCTTCTTATTTAGCAAAACTATGCCCAAAAGTACACATGATTGTAAGAAGAGACGTAATGCGTGCTTCTAAAATTATGCAAGAACGTGTCTTGAAAAATCCGAATATTATTATTCATTGGAACTCGGAAACGGATGAAATACTCGGAGAAGAAGAAGTGGAAGGCGTAAGAATCAAAAACAATCAGACGGGCGAAACTTCTGAAATAGCTATTAAAGGCTTTTTTGTAGCTATTGGACACAAACCCAATACGGGAATTTTTGAAGGCTGGTTAGATATGGATGAGCAAAACTACCTCGTCACGAAGCCAGGCACTACCAAAACAAATGTGGAAGGTGTATTTGCAAGCGGAGACGCTCAGGATAGAATCTACCGTCAGGCAATAACGGCAGCAGGGACAGGATGTATGGCAGCCTTAGATGCCGAAAAATACTTAGAAGCAAAAGGCGTTCATTAAATAACCATGTTATTTTATTGTAAATAGATAGGTACTTATCAATAAAAGTCTTCTACCGAAACATATTTTGGTAGAAGATTTTTAATTTTATAGTACAAGATGTTTAAAACTACCTCTCTTTAATCATTTAACATATTGATATTTTAATTAATATACTCACCATCTTCTAAAGATGAGCATCCGAAAAAAAACTATAAAACAACCACTACGTCACCTATTTTTTTTTCACTAAAAAAATTCTAAAGTGCAAGAATCAAGTCCTATCTCCAGAAGAAAATTTGTGCAAATATTAGGCATAGGTAGTGCTGCCATTTTGAGCATGAACCCGCTGAAAGCATTTGCCGAAAGCCCAAATGCTGATTATAGCGCACAATTAGAGTTAATAGATGGCATTAAAAGGTATTGTAGAAAGGTGTTGGAAATGGATTTAGGCTCGCAATTTTATACTCGGTGGGAAGAAAATGACGGTTTTTTGTATTATTTATATGTATCGGATTCTCATAGAGTAGCCGTGCCAGACGGGGTAGAAGAGTTTTTTTATTTCAGTACCGATGAACAAGCAGCCCGTGTAGCAGCGGCTGATTTTGAACTAAAAGGCTATCAAACTTTAGTCTATCGAACGGCCGGTACTTCCGCCACTTTGCTCAATAAAATGTTGATGAGCTATCCCATGAATGCCATCGCATTGATAGTTTTTCACGAAGCCTTGCACGTACATTTGCGAGTAAAACGCAAAAAAATACCGCTCTCCATAGAGGAAGCTGCTGCGGACGTATTGGCAAAATATGTGTCTAAAGATTACCAAAAAGAAGATTTCAAAATTCAGCGAAGAAGCCTAAAACGCACCATTAAAATCATGGAGCGGGTGTACAAAGCGATTAATACAGGTATCAAAGACCTTTGCGATGTGAATAAAAATCAACAAAAACTGGTTTTCAATCGCACTTACAAACGCATCAAGAGGAGCTTGAAAAAAGCAAATGTGTATCAAAAAACACGCTTTTCGTATCCTGTAAACAATGCTTTTTTTGTTAGAAATAGCTACTACTGCCAGTATTATTTTGAGTTGGAAAAAGTCTATAAACGGTTGGATAAGTCGCCTACGGATTTCATTCAATTCGTGAGCAATCTACCTGATGATTTAGGTGATGCGTTGGAAATTATTAGAAATAAAAAGATTAAGGTTTAGTGAGAAAAAATAACTTTATCTCTAAATCTTATTCAGATGATTTGAACCCATCTGCCGACAGGCAGCCTCTCTAAATTCCTCCAAAGGAGGGACTTTCGACGTTTCAGGTCTCTCCTTTGGAGGGATTTAGGAAGGTTTTTACTACATAATAAAACCGTTAGGTAGAGTAAGTACCTGGACAGATTTATTTTTCCAATGGGTTTCATCCCATTGGAGGGGGTCAGTTATTTTCAATGGGTCATGACCCATTGGAAATAATTTTGTCTAACTACTTACTAACAACTCTACTCTAACTTATAGACTGTAAAAGGAATTTTAGTTTTTATCTATTTCAACTCTCCAGTCATATCTTCTGGTCGCACCCATTCGTCGAATTGTTCTGCTGTTAAATAGCCCAACTCTATGGCTGCCTCTTTCAATGTAGATTCTTCGTTATATGCCTTTTTAGCAATTTTAGCCGCTTTATCGTAGCCGATATGCGTATTCAAAGCCGTTACGAGCATCAATGAATTATCTACCATCATTTTGATTCGCTTGTGGTTAGCTTCTATGCCTTTCGCACAATTTTCATTGAAACTGTCACACGAATCGCCTATCAAACGAGCGGAGAATAAGAAATTGAAAATCATCATGGGTTTGAAAACATTCAACTCAAAATGTCCTGTCATGCCGCCAACATTGATAGCCACATCATTTCCTACAACTTGCGCCATAGCCATCGTCAAGGCTTCGGATTGCGTCGGATTGACTTTGCCCGGCATAATAGAAGACCCTGGTTCGTTGGCAGGAATGATTAATTCGCCAATGCCAGAACGTGGACCAGAAGCCAACATACGAATGTCGTTTCCGATCTTCATCAAAGAAACGGCAACGGTTTTCAATGCGCCATGTGCTTCTACGATAGCATCGTGAGCCGCTAATGCCTCAAATTTGTTCTCCGCAGTGATAAATGGCAAGCCTGAAATTTTAGCGATTTTTTCAGCAACCAATTCCGAATAGCCTTTTGGCGTATTCAAGCCCGTTCCGACTGCCGTACCGCCCAGTGCCAATTCTGACAAATGCGCTAAACTGTTGTGAATCGCTTTCAAACCATGATTGAGTTGAGAAACATAACCCGAAAGTTCTTGCCCAACGGTCAAAGGTGTAGCGTCCATAAAGTGGGTGCGGCCTATTTTTACGACATCCATAAACTCCTCTGACTTCGCTTGAAGCGTATCTCGCAAGCCTTCGATGCCCGGAATAGTTGTATCCATAAGCATTTTGTAAGCTGCAATGTGCATCGCAGTAGGGAAGGTATCGTTAGAAGATTGCGACTTATTGACATCATCATTCGGATGAAATGATTTCTTTTCGTCCAGTAAACTACCGCCTGTCATAACGTGCGCTCTATTCGCAATGACTTCGTTTACATTCATATTCGACTGCGTACCCGACCCCGTTTGCCATACCACCAATGGGAATTGGTCATCGAGTTTTCCGTCGAGTATTTCATCGCACACTTTGCCGATGATTTCTGCTTTGTTGGCATCCAAAACGCCCAATTGAGCGTTGGTTTGAGCTGCTGCTTTTTTTAGAATAGCAAAAGCACGAACGACTTCAATCGGCATTTGCTGGCCGCCAATTTTGAAATTTTCAGAAGAACGTTGCGTTTGGGCTGCCCAATATTTATCCGCAGGCACATCCACGTAACCGATACTGTCTTTTTCTTTACGAAAATCCATATTCTATATTTTTGGCTTCTATCAGAAGCATTTATTTAATGGATAATAATTTTGTGCAAAGATACAAAATCGAAAATGTTTGTGGCGAAAAAAATCGGAGTTTCGGTTTCTTTAAACAAAAAACACCTAGAACAAAAACAAACCTTCCAGCAACTAAAGTTACTGGAAGGCTTGTCTAAAAAAACATTTTATATCATACTCTGGCGATACATTTTGATTTGATAAATAGGGAAATGGTTTGATATTCAACAGCCGAAACGAACGTTTGCTTTACTTGCCGAGTAGCATTATTCGAGTGAATAAAGGCGTAACGGATAAATGATTAAGAACGAAGAGGTTTTGTTATTTTTTTTTATTAATTTTCTTTTTTTTCCAAAAGCATCAGTTCTGCCGAAAAATCAAAGCTCATTTCTACGTCTTCTACTTCGGTTTCTTTGAGTTTATCTTTTTCGTCTAGTTTGTGGTCTTTGATTAAAACCACGAATTTTTCTGCTGAAATCACATCAATATGCTCGCAATCAACGCCTTTAGGAAAAGCGTACAAAGTAGTTCGTTTTTTCTTTTTTAAATCATAAACGCATAAGAATGACAAACGGAGTTCTGCTTCGGTAGTGAAAATACTTTCTATAAAATAGAGTTTATCATCGTGCAATCGGATGTGCTGCATGAAGGAATTATCATTATTGGTAATCATTGGAATCTTGGCAATAATTTTTCTTTTATTGGTTTCGGGATGGTACGAGAAAATATTGGTGTAGCATTTTTTATTATTCACAAAAGCGTGCAATTCTAAAATTTTATCGGTAGCAGCATCGTAGAAAAAATTAGAAATAATGTCTTTTTGAACGTGTTTTTGATTTTTTTTACCCTTTTGAACGTAATAAATGGTTTCATCATCATTTTGAAAAAAGACAGATAGCGATTTGTTGAGTTTGACCAAATCCGCATCAGAAGATATGCCTTCGATGGAATCGGTGGCTAAGGTTTGAATATTAATAATAAAATATTGGTTGATTTCGGGGCTACCTAAAATGATGTGTTCGTCGTCTAACCAACTATGAATCGCCATTTTGCGAGGCAAGCGCACCAGCATTGTATCTTTTTCTAAGTCGTGAATATATACTTGGGCATCCAATCCACTTTCTGTAAAAAACAAAGTAGAATACGCCAATAGTTTTTTGTTGGGGCTGACTACGAAATTTTCAGTCACGTAATCATCGGATATTTCAAATGGGCTTAGGCTAAAATCTTGCGCTTGCATTTGCAAAGGAAGCAACACCCACAAACCCACTAAAAACAATCCTATTTTTATACAACGTATTTTTTTATTCATTGACTATATGCTACTTTTTGAATTTCTAATGCTTAAAAAGTTATAAGTAAAGTCGTGTTGATAGTTTCAACTTACACGATATTTAGTTCTTTTACTTTCACTAACGTACTTTTGATAAAAAATATTGAATATCCTTTATGGACTAAAGTAAGTTAAGGAATTTATCTTGATAATCATCACAACCGATACAACATTACGCTACTGCCAACTGCCTCACCGCCAACTACCGTTTTCTTGCTCGTCGTCTTTTACTTGGTTTGCCTTCTTGATGCAATTTATTGACAGGGCGCACGACGTAAGTATATCGTTTTTTTCGTTCGGCAGTGCGGTCAAAGTATTCCCATTCTCGCTTGTTTGCATCGTAAGGGGTAAGAGCAAGGATGTTGTTCGCATCATTAAAGTCACCTACTTTTCTGCCGTCGAAGCGATAAATAATGTAATACAAAGGCGGATTGTCACGGTCTTTTTTGCTGTATTTCCAACGCAATCGGATGGCGTTGTCACGGTTTTTGGCGCATTTCAGACACGGTTTTTTATTCTCCTCTAAGTATATTTTGTTATTAACTGGAAGTAATGCCCGATGCTGAAAATAACTTGAAATAGTATCCGTCACATTGAGGTTGTTGGCTTTGAGCGAGCGTGCGCTAAAGAAAATACTTCCTTTTACATTGGGCGTTTCTCGATTGAGCAAAATTTGTCGGCTCATTTCATCTCGGTCTTGCCATTGTACTTGTCTGCCGCCGTCGCCCACTTTGTAAGCTGCGTGTCCGATGTACAAATCCTTGCCATAAGTGCGGTCATTCCACCATTTGACCATCGTTAGATAATCTGCCGGGGCAAAACCAATATACCAATACAATTGCGGAACGATATAATCAATCCAACCCTCTTCCATCCATTTCAATACATCGGCATTCAAATCATCATAACTGGTAATGGAAGCGTAACTATCCGAACCATTCACGGGGTCTAAATCCTTGTTGCGCCACACGCCAAACGGACTAATCCCAAACTTGACATGAGGCTTAGTATCTTCTATCAATTTTGCCAAACCTCTTATCAGTTCATCCACATTATACCTGCGCCAATCGCCAATATCCGAAAACTCTTGCCCGTATTCAGCGAAAGTTGCGCTATCAGGAAATTCTTGATTTTTGACCTTATACGGATAGAAATAATCATCAAAATGAATGGCATCCACATCATATTTAGTAATCACTTCTTCGACTACCTTATTAATATGATGGCGCACTTCCTCCAAACCCGGATTGAAATAATATCTTCCGCCATACGCCACAAACCATTCAGGGTGTTTTTTGAGTTGGTGTTGGTCATCTATTTTACTCAAATCCATGCTCATACTTGCCCGATAAGGATTCATCCATGCGTGAAATTCCATGCCTCGCTTGTGCGTTTCGGTTATCATAAACTCCAAAGGGTCATACATCGGCACGGGTCTTGCGCCCTGCCTTCCGGTGAGATATTCGGACCACGGCGCAAGTTCAGTAGGATAAAAAGCATCGCCAGCAGGTCTAATTTGAACCACAACGGCATTTAATCCCATTCTTTTAAAATCCTCTAGCATCTCAATCCATTCTCTTTTTTGGGAATCGCTATCGAGTTTTTTGGAAGAAGGAAAATCAATATTGGCAACCGTAGCCACCCAAACGGCACGAAACTCTCGTTTTGGTGAATTTTGAGCAATAGCAGTAAATTGAGCAAGCCATGTCATTATTAAAATTGGAACTATGATTTTTATCATTTTGTATTGGTTTTGAAAATAAAAAACTCAAGCAGTATCAATTGTAGTACGGCTATCCGAGCCGCCATGCTACATACATTTCCAGAAAAACGGTAAGGTTTATTTAGCTTTCTTACAAGCCAACCCCCAACTTTTCCGAGAGACACCAATTAAACTACTGCAATATGGTTATTTCTGATGATTTTTTCAAAATACATTCTTATACTTAATGCTCAACATTAACCGTTTTAATGCGTATATAGCTCTAATTTATGATTTTGATTCGTATATTTTTTTAAATCAAAATTTTAAAACCATACCGTTTTTTTAGCAAGCTGAAAAGACTAACAAAAGTGTGGATGGAAACCCTGCCGTCAGGCAGATTCCAACCCCACTATTATGAGTTTATTTTGGACTTGTCCAAAATCTGTATGAACTTAAAAGAACATCATTTTTTATAAAAAATCATATTTCAAAAAAACGTTTTTAACATGAAAACTATTCTGAATCTAATTATAATCACCTTGATTACTACATCTTCTGTCTTTGCGACTGCGCCATTGAAACTCAAAGGCAAGGTGCTTGACCAAAATACAAAAGCACCTTTGATGTTTGCCAATATGACAATAAAAGGCTACGCCATAGGCACGGCAACCGATGTAGAAGGCGCATTTACATTTACTATCAATGATAATTACTTCAAAGATACATTAGTCATTTCGATGATAGGGTATAAAACGCTCCATTTGCCTATCAAGTCGCTGCTCGACCAAAAAGGAGAAGCCGTATTTTTTTTAGCACCTTCCAAATTTGAATTTCCTACCGTCGAAATCGGTGCGCCTATTATTTTGAATGATATTTTCTTTGAACACAATAAACACGAATTACTCGAAGAATCCTATCCTGAGCTTAAAAAATTATACAATTACTTGGTCAAACATGAAGATTATAAAATCGAAATATCGGGGCATACGGATAATACGGGCGAAGATGATTACAACTTGGCGTTGAGTAATATTCGAGCGGGCGCAGTCATGGCATGGCTCGAAGAAGAAGGCATCGACCAGCGTAGGATGACCGCCAAAGGCTACGGAGAAAGTATGCCGATAGCGACTAACGACACAGAATTGGGCAAACAGCAAAACCGAAGAGTGGAGTTTAAAGTGGTCTCGAAAAACTTCAACCCGTTTGATAATGATTTAATTACAATCGGTGGAGGTAGTCAAATAAAAGGAGATGAGAAAGAGAATAAAAACGAACCAAAGCTAAACATTGATAAAAAAGAGCCTAAGAAAGAGGGCAAAGCTATTTTTCAGCCCAAAGACCGACCAACGAACGCACTAAGCGCAGCGGATTTTAAGAAGCAGACGGAAACCGCTTTGAAAAAACAAGATTTTCATGGCGTAGTGATGTATTCGACTTTGGAGAAGGTAGAATATCAGAGCGTACACGGCAAGGCAAATTTGACGTATGATGTGCCAAATAAGGCAACGACAAGGTTTTATATCGGTTCGATTGCTGAGCAATTCACTACGGTATTGGCTTTGAAACTCGTGCAACAGAAAAAAATTGCTTTGACTGACCGCATTGGGCAGTATTTACCGAATTTTCCCAATGTGGATTATAAAAAGCAAATTACCATTGGTCATTTATTGTCGCACACATCGGGTATCGTCAGTGAAAAGGCGGCTCAAATTCCGCTAACCAAAGCGAATAACGAATACCAACACGTAGACTATTTCAAGACTTTTGCGGCTAATGAATTGCTACACGCTCCGGGTACGGCTTATGCGCATAGCAGCTTGAATTTGTATATTATGGCGGTGATTATAGAACGTATCATGGATGATAGTTTTGATAATATTCTCCAAAAAGAGATTTTCGATAAAGCGAATATGACGCAAACTCGTGCTTTGGATTTGTCTATGATGGACAAAAACAGAGCAGCGAATTACATCAAAACCAAAGACGGCCTGAAAAATGCAGTTATAACGCCTGCAGACTTGATTCTAGGTGCAAATCATTTGGTTTCTACGATAGCTGATATTCAACTTTGGGACAAGGCTTTGCGCTCCAATATTTTGCTTGACGAAACACACACGCAACTTTTGATGAAGGAAAACCTTAAAGGAGAGAGCTTTTTGGGGCTAATTGAAAATGGAATGCAGACCAAAAAAAGCGTTGCGAATGGAACGGAAATCTATTACGGATTTTCTAAAAAATACAGCATTTTAATCATGAGCAATGTAGAAGGTTCGGGCGGAAAGGAGATTTATAATGCGCTGAAAATAAATAAGTAACGGTAAAAAATAAATTCGGCATTTGCACAAGTTAATTTTGGTCTTAATTAAGCCTGTCTGCCTGACGGCAGCTTACGTTTATACATATCTTGTGACAGCGTAAAAATAACTACGGAGTAGTTAAATCTGAGTAGCCATAGGTGAAACCTATGGTTACAACGGCAAATGAGAACAACTACGGAGTAGTTGAACACTAAAAAACTCAATATAACATTCAACTACTTCGTAGTTGTTGGAAAATGCTCTATTTCCCACGGGTTTTACCCGTGGCTACTCAAACCTGTCGGCAGACAGGGCGAAAAATTGTAGAATAGCGAGTTATTCTACAATTTTTTCAACGTAAAGTAAAGCCAAAAGTAGCCGTTCCGTTCAAATAATGAGGTTATTTTTTGGACGTTTCTAAGGGAGATATTTAACTTACGTTATGCAAAGAGGAACGCTGATTTGCTAAAGCAAATTCACAGATAACCGGCATAGATAAAGGGAAAAGGACAAACAAAAGCGTGGATTGAAACCCTTAAACAAAGGTTTCAATCCACGTTATGACAGGTTCATTTTGGACTTGACCAAAATCTGTATGGTTTCTATCGGCCACTTTCGGCAATCATACCTTCCAGTTTTTTTCCAAAATCTTTATCTTCCATCAACTCTTCCATGCTGATATGCACACGATAACGCCAATAATGCTGCGGATTGGCAGGCACGTTGATTCGTTCTGCCAACAAGTCGGGATGACGAAGCGATTCGCTCATGCCCAACAAATCAGAAACAGGAAAAACCGCCCACATACTCGGCAATTCTAAATGCTGACGAAGAATCCCTTCTACGATTTGAGGCTCGCAGGTAGTAGGCGCAAGACCGATTTGATTCAATTCATTTTCATAAAAACGCTGAATATAAGCACGATCTTCCTCTTCCCACCACAGGCGAATAGGCGAGATATCGTGGGTAGAAGGGCTACAAACCGAATAATAAGGCGTATCGGTAGCTTGCAAAAATTCGGTGTTAGGATTTTTGGACATTCGCTGAATTTCTAAAGTCAAAATATCCAAATCCTTCATCACTTGCGGCACGCATTCGGGAATCATACCCAAATCTTCACCACAAATCAGCATATCGGTAGCCGCTTTGATAGGTGGCAGTTTGGTAATCGCAGAATTTGCCCAAAATTTCTCCTGACGTTTGTAAAAATAATCTAAATACACGCCATAGATTTGGTCTTGGGTTTCACGAGGCAATGACTGGTAAGAATAGGTTTTATAAACATCAATGCGAGGATGAAAGGCTTGGCCAACAGAATTTTTATCAGCTATAAATAAGACATTCGAGTGCATTTCAAATAATTGCTCTTTGAGGTGCGCCCAATTTTGGTTGGCAGGCTGCTTGAGGAACATTTCCAGTTTTCGTTGGGTATCAAATTGAGGTTTGAACGCCATCCTGCCTTCTTTTGAAGGTTCTAGAAACTGATTCATCACCGTGTGCGCCTCGTGTCCAAATAAGGCATTAACATAATCGGAAGTGATAAACGGCTTGCAATAGCGGTCATAATCGAAGTCCAATCCACGTTGATAAAACTCAAAAGCACTAACAGGAATTGCGGGATAAAAATATCCCAAAGTAGCATGAATACTCTCATAAGGCACTTGCCAAATTCGGAAAAACCCTAAAATATGGTCAATGCGAAAAGCGTCAAAATATTTAGAAAGTGTTTTTAAGCGATTTTGCCACCACGCATAGCCATCTTCTGCCATCACTTCCCAATTGTAAGTCGGAAAACCCCAATTTTGCCCCAAGTCAGAAAACGGGTCGGGCGGTGCGCCTGCTTGCGCATCTATGTGGTACAAATGCGGCTGCGTCCAAGCATCCACGCTATATCTATAAATCCCAATTGGAATATCGCCTTTGAGGATAATGTTCTTATCACGAGCGTATTTTGTAACCTCTTGCAGTTGCGCATCTAAGTGATATTGCAAATAATAATAAAAGGCAAAGGTTTCAAAATTATCGTTTTTTTCGTCGGTTGCTTCCGCTGTTCTTTCTGCCGAAAATACCGCATCTGCACTCCATTGATTGAAATCTGCCGTTCCATATTCGTCTCTCAACACACAAAAATGCGCATAAGGTTTGAGCCAATGTTGGTTTTCTTTGAAAAACGCTCGGAACTTTTTACTTTTTAGAAAAGCAGTTTTAGTTTCGTCAAAAATCTGGCGAGTAAACTTCAATTTATGATGATTGACCGCTTCATAATCTACCACTTCGAGTTCGTTCAATTCGGCTTGCAAGGTCTGAAAAGCCTTTTTATCAATCACTTTATCAAAGCCATCCAATGCTTCTATATTCAAATACATGGGATGCAGCGCAAATACTGAAATCGCAGCATAAGGGTAAGAATCCACCCATGAGCCAGTGGCGGAAGTGTCATTGATAGGCAGAATTTGAACCATCTTCATGCCTATTTGCTTCGCCCAATCTACCAACATTTTAATATCGGAAAACTCGCCAATGCCAAAACCCTGTTGAGTTCTCAATGCAAATACGGGCAAGGCTACGCCAACGCCTTTCCAATTGCCATCAGGATGCTGAAAATAATTGTCGTGTACGATGGTCAAATCTTGTCGTTTGGTCGCTTGATAGGACAATTTTCGATTTTCGCCATCTTCCATATAGACGACGGCTTTTTCATCCGTATCATAAATGCCATATTTATATTCCACATTCATGCCTGCGATAAAAGGCACGGTAGCCGACCAAAGCGGGTAATTTTCATTGCCCAACAATAAAGGCTTGCTTGCGCCCCAATTGCCCAAAACGCCAATATTACCGCAAATACACAGTCGCTGATGTGATTCTATTCGAGGCGCATTGATTTGAAATCTCAAAAGCGGCTGAGAGGTTTTCTTCGATTTTGGCGTTTTGTAGGATTTTGGATTAAAAATCACATTCAAAAACGCAGCGTTATACAAAGCATTTTCAGGATGATATTTGCCTCGCCATCTATCCCTCAATGCGATATTTTCAACATTGGCATCATTTAAATTAAAATGGCGCATTTCGCCCCATTCTCGACCTTTTTCATTCATAGACTCATCCACCAGCACATATTGATACTCAAATGTAGTGACATCTATATTAATAGTAGTTTCCCAATTTCCTTTGTCGGAATATTCCAAAAGGAGGCTATTGTGTAAATCGCCATTACCCAATTCGGGAATATTTCCTGTAACGACAATGCGTTCTCCCCAGCGTGTGTTGTAGTTGGTCTGAAAAGTGATTTTCATATAAATAATGAAATTAAGTATCGTGTAAAATATATTTCTTAATATAAAAGAGTGGTAACTCTGAGCATATTTGCAGATAAAAGATACAGTATGTAAATGAAGGACTTTAGCCCTGTATATGTTTGATTTTCAATATATTAGGGCTAAAGCCCTTTTGTAAATTCCCGTTAAATCTTGCTACAAATATGAATATGGCTAGGCCATTCTTATCTTAAATAAACTTATTTTACACGATGTCAAGTACTTAGGTGAATTAAAAATGAAAATAAAAAAACACTATTCGAATAACTGAAAAGTGGTTCAATGTGATTTAGGTTGGTAGATTTACGTTTGGGGTAGTTTATGTTTAATATATAAATTCCTGATTATAATGTTTTGCAGTGATGACTATATTCTCTATGCAAAAAGCTGTTAAAACGGCTTTTAGGAACTTTTAGAACGAAAACTCAAGTCATTTTGGAAATTGAAGGAATAACCTGTCGCTAAGTTTTATAATATCTTCCATTCGTGCGAGATAAGCTATCCAAAGCTCAGGAATGGCTTTTGTACCATAATACAAACCTGCCAAACCACCCGTAATTGCCGCAGTTGTATCGGTATCGGCTCCGAGATTGACGGCAGTTAATACCGCATTCTCAAAATTGTCTGTTTTCATAAAGCACCAAAGACTCGCCTCTAGGCTATGTACGACGTATCCGTCCGAGCTTAAATTTTTTGATTTGACCTTTTTGATGGATTTTTTTAAAATGTTATCAAAATGAGCTACTTCTCTCGGAGCAATTTCGTTTTTATTAAAAAAATCAGTTACAGATGCTTGCATATTTTTATAAGCCGTCTTTTTGTTTTCGCCATTTAGAATGTTTTCAGCGAGTTCCAAATATATCAAACACGCCATTGCGGAGCGAATATGAGGATGCGTCAAAGCGGAAACATTCCATATAATTTCAAATTTTTCGTCGATGGGTTTGCCTTTTATATAAAAGAGCAATGGCATAATGCGCATCAGCGAACCATTCCCATTGGTCCACTCATCTTCATTATCTTGAAGCAATAATAACTCCTCATACTCTTCGTATTGGACGATTTGTTTGAGTTTTCGGAGTGAGTCTTTAGTTTGATTGCCAATGTCAAACACTTTACCATGAGGTCGCCAGAGGTCACTAAATAGCCAGTCCGTGAGTTTTAAGGCAATATCATTCAAGTCGTAGCCGCTGCAAAGGCTTTCGGCTAGGCAAAAGGTGAGCGAACTATCATCCGACCAAGTTCCAGGTGGCTGATTGTATGTCCCGAAACCAGTCATCTGTGTAATCGGGTGCTTTTTTAGTTCTTTTCGGGATTTAAACTCCACAGGTACGCCCAAAGCATCGCCTACGGCAATACCTAATAAGGCTGAAGTTACTGGATTTTGATAGTTTATCATATTCCAAAATTAATAAATCAATTTGAATTGTTGTTAAAGGATTGCTAAATTTTGATTTCCAAAATAACTACAATGTTGGAAATATTGTTCAAAAAAATCTAACAAGGATTTTCTTTTTTTAAGAGACGCTTAAAAATATAAAAAAGGCACTAAAGTTAATCTATTATTTCATTCAATTGAATTATTCCAAAAAAGCGTAAATTTGCCTCGTGGAAAACTGGAACAGATTTAAACGACATAGCCGCTATTTATTGCGTGCAAAGACCAAGTACCAAATTCATTCGCCTTTTGTGTTTGAATTTGCAGAAGAGGTATTGGAAGATAATCGTGGGTATTACATTTTTGAAGATTTGGAGGATTTGCGCCAACAACTTATTTTGGACGACGAACCTATTTTCAAAAAAGACTACGGTGCTGGCTCTCAAAAGATTGATACCAAAGCAACAACCATTTCTAAAATTGCTAAAAACAATCAATCGCACAAGCGAGTAGGGCAGATGCTTTTTCGCCTAATCAATTGGCAAAAGCCACAAAGAATGCTCGAACTCGGGACAGCTTTCGGCATTACTACGATGTATCAAGCCTTCGCTTCGCTAAACGGAAAAATGACAACCATCGAAGGATGTGAAGCCACGGCAGCAGTAGCGGAGGAAGCTTTTAGCTTTATCGAAACGACTAATATTGACCTTAAAGTTGGGCAATTCGATGATATTTTGCCGCAAGTTTTGGAAGACTACGGGCAATTGGATTACCTATTTATAGATGGCAATCACAGAAAAGAACCAACTATTAAGTATTTCGAAATGTGCCTGCCTTACATTCACAATGATAGTATTTTTGTGTTTGATGATGTGCGCTGGTCAAGCGGTATGAATGAAGCGTGGCAAGAAATCAAAAACCATCCTAAGGTGACTTTGACGATTGAAGTGTTCGATGTCGGCATTGTCTTTTTTAGAAAAGAACAAAAGGAGAAGGCACATTTTGAGCTAGTGCCTACTAAGATTAAGCCTTTGAATGCGTTGTTTTCTAGGTGAGGTTAAAATAAATTAGTCTCTTTCAAGTTCCCAAGTTGCATAGCCAACACTTATTGTGTCTTGACTTATTTCTCCTAAGCTGTAACTAGTACTCTGCCATAATTGATTATCTCTTTGATTAACTTTTATATTCAAAATCTTAGTTTGATGAGAATTAATCTGACCATTATCTATACTATAATTAAGTTGCCAGAATAAATAGATTTGATTAGTTGTATTTTTATAATGCCAGCTAATTTCCGAATTATATACATTAAATCCAGAATCCGCTTTCAAAGTACCTGTACCATCAGCTTTAAGAGTTAACTTTATATCATTAGGTTCTGATGAAGCTAAAAGTACGGAATCTCCATTTTGAGTATAACTATAACCTACTGATGTAACTACACCGTCCCATTTTCCAACTAATGGATTATCACTTATTTCTCCTTCACAGGATAATAAAAAACAAGCACTAGTAAAATATATGATATATAAAGTATTCTTCATGTTAGATTATTTTATGCGTGTTAAATCCCAATAGTTTTCGCTGCGATAATTGACGCCTTGACGAGAAAAACCTGTAATCCTTTTAATTGTAAGATTTTCATTACTGATGCTTTCTATATCATGATAGTGTGAAACATGATGATTAGAGATAGTAGTATCCATTAGATTTCTATATGTACGTGTAAGAAAGAGTTTATGATTACCTGGAATATAAGACCATGTATAGTAAATAGTATCTTCTGCCGAATTTTCAACATACAAGGTACAGCTTCCTTCTGCTGTAAACTTTAAATACATATCGTTTGTAGCAGTATGTAAAATATTGTCTTCGTAACTATCCCATGTTTCAAGACCTTGCCATTCTCCTACAAGCAAATTACTATCAATAGTTTCTACTGTTGTTGGTTCTTGACACGAATTCAGAGTGAAAAAACTAATCGTTATAATTACGGAGTAAGAAAATATTTTTTTCATTGTTTAACTAATTTTCTAGTTGTAAATGACCCATCAGGGTATTTTATATTTAATAGATATACTCCTTTAGGAAGATTTTCTTCAAAATCAATTTCTATTAAATCTTCTCCCTCTTGAACATCTATTCTCTTATTATAAACTTTCTTTCCTGTTACATCTAGAAGCTGAATATTTATATTTGGAGAAGTATTATCAATAAGTAATATTCTAATCGTTGCTTGAAATGGATTAGGAAAAGTAACAATATCTCCTTTAGGCTTAACTCTTGCTAAGTCAAACCTTTTACAAAATGAACCAACATAATTATCGTTACAAGATACCTCATAACAATATTCGCTAATCTGAACTGTAGTCATTTCAAAGTCATGCGTCCAGTCATCTAAATAAACACCATCAGGCGTGTTAACTTGACAATCTACTAATTTATCACAAATAAATTCATCAATACTATATGCTGGACTATACAATTGATATCCAGAATAAGCTACTGTAATCATTCCTTGAATGGTATAACTATCATTAGTTAGTGGGCAATATACATCAACTTCACAAGTATATGGTAGCGGATTCCAAGTTTCCCACCATCTCCAAAGAGAATTGAAGTTGTCTTGTCCTTGATAATCAACTTCTACAACTTCTCCTTTACAATAAGTGTTAACTTGACAAACTCTTTCCTCAGAAGAAGCATGATTCTGATTATGTGAAGCTGCCATTGCGACTGTAAAATTTCCGACCGATTGACATCCTATAACATCAGTGACAGTTACAGCATAAGTTGTATTTGGAGGTAAATTATACCATGCGTTAGTTGTATTGCTTGTAATTGGAAAAGCAGGACTACTCCATTGATAAGTATATGGGGCAAGACCACCACTCGGATTCAATGAAATCATACCATCTTCTGTGGCTTCACAAGCCTCTTCTACTGTTTCATTCAAATCCAATCCCACACTTTCCCCAACCTGAAAACTCATCGTAGCTTGACACTGATTAGCATCGGTCACCGTCACCGTATAAGTAACAGAACTAGCTGTACCTAATAAATTCGTAGCATCTTCCGAAGTCTGTCCATGCGACCAATTGAAATTATAAGCATTATTGCCTTGAAAACCTGCTCCTCCAGTCACTGTAATATCTATCATGCCCGAATTAGTCGAGCCGCTACAATCGTCATACACCGTACCTATAATGACCAAAGGCTGCCCCGCTCCATTAATAAAAAATGGACCAACAGACAAGGTTTGCCCCGAAGCATCTGTAATAGTTGCACTATAATTACCATTAGCTAAACCACATTCTACTAATCCGCCACTATTCCAAGTAGTTGTGCCATCTGACCAAACCGTAGAAAAAGGCGCAATACCGCCATTGACTTGTAATCCGATACAACCTAAACCACAACCATTGTTATTATACCAAACATTATTAGTCCCATAAGTTATAGGTGCTGCCACATAGATATAATCTAAAACCCTTGTGCAGCCCCAAGCATTCGTTACAGAAACACTATATTGACCTTCGCAGACATTGCTTAAATCTTCCGTAGTCGCTCCTGTACTCCACACGAAAGTAAATGGGCCTGCTGAACCTGTGGCTTCTATATCTATGCTTCCGTCGCAGTAGTTGGCTGCTGATACATTCGTAGTATTGTTGACTTTTATTGTAGCCTCTGCCGTATAGCTTATCCATACTAGGCTGAGTAATAGTATTGTTGAGATTTGGTTTTTCATTGTGTTGGTTGTTTTAATTATTTTCTAAGATTCCATTTTATTTTTCTCTTTTTTCTTTTGACCTTTTTAAGTAACTTTTCATATTCTACAATGAATAAATCATTATTCTTTATATTTGAATAGTTGTTTAATTCCTCCAGTAGTTGTTCAGTTTTTTTGTATCTTTCCAACTGTAAATTTTCATCTAGTCGATTAATTGGGCGTGTTCTCCCGTCTATAATAACCATTGATGAATACCATTCAACTAGACAAAGTTTAGCCCAAGGTGTAAAAGTAGAATTAGGAAACTTTTCAATAAAAGAAGTTAGACCAGTTTCTACATTGAAGTTATAATCCTCATATACACTTCCTAGATATCGCCAACTTGAATTTTTATATACTAACTTTAAATATACAATTGTAGGATGGGGTACATTTTCTACTAGCCAATCTTTGGCTTTTTTATCAACACCTGTTCTTTCTTTAACATAAAGCAATGTAGGATTAGAGTATAGCACAAAATGAGTATTACAGTAATACATCTGATGAGCAGCTAGTCTCAATTCATAGAAGCCTGTATCTGCAAACACGCTTTCTACATGGAACAATCTACTTTTATTTGAGTAATCAAATGCAGAAGGAATATCAAGTATAGTTCTGAAACTTGATATACTACTATCAGGCTGTAGCTCTACTACTCGTATATAGTCATGGCTATGTGGACTTCTCTCTTTATAGCCTTTATCGGAACTTAATAATGATTTCCATTTTTTACTACCCTTTTTACGATATTCTAGCATAGGATATTCATACCCTTCTTGCCAGGGCTGCACATACTGTTTCTTTGATGTAGAAATATTGGTCAAAGTCATTTTATAATGTATAGGGCTTACTGCCATTATAGTGTCTTCCACTAATTCTACCCCTAATAAAGCCGAATCAGCATAATTACAGTCAAATTGTGCAATAACTGATGTGCTAAATAATATAGAAACTAAAAGAAAAAAGTATTTCATATTCGATATTATTTTATAATCCTTCTCCAGGGCAACTATTTCTACACCTAATAAAATTCTTAAATCTATTGATTAAATCTAATTCAGTATTCAAATCAGTTTCCTCCTTTGTAATTGACTTTAATCGTAGCCTCCGCCGTATAGCTTATCCATAATAGGCTAAGTAATAGTATTGTTGAGATTTGGTTTTTCATTATTTTTGGTTGTTTTTGGATTTTTTTAATTATTACCAGCCTAATCTTCTCCTAAGGCTTTGATATTTACGTTTAACCTTTTTATTTAATAACTTGAATACTTTTTGAAATTCTTCGTCATTTATTAAGGTTTTATCTTCCTCTATTTCTTTTACAAGCTTTAAAGCTTTATTAATTGATGGATATCTTTTTCTATCTGATAATGAGTGCAATTCAATTATTTTACCATCAATAGTAGTAAAACGACATTTCCATTGCACCAAATAAAGTTTTGCCCAGGGGTAAAATCTGATGTTGGAAACTTTGAAATAAATTCACTTAGTTTTTCTTCTAAGTTCAGGTTATATCTTTTAAAAACATATTTCTGATATATCAATCCCATTTCTAATTTTTCTACTGTTTGATAATAAATAACGCCAGGATGTGGTAGGGCATTTACTAACCAATCTTGAGCAAGTTTATTCACTTCATCATTATAATCTTCTATATGTAATTTAACTGGCTCTGAATATATCCTTTGTCTATTTTTACAATAAATTAAATCTGAAACAAGTCTAAGTTCATACCAGCCTGCGCTTGCATATTCTTTACAGTTTACGCCTGCTATCCATTCCGTTTTTATAGAAACACTACTATCTGGCGGAATACTTGTAATTACTAAGATGTCATCAGAGTGAGCCGTGCATGATATTGGTGCTTTTTTCCGTTCCACGAATAGTTTTCCATTTCTCTCCATTTTTTCTTATTTGAAGAAGTGGAAAATAATATTTGCTATTCCAAGGCTGAAGAACAGTCTGTTTTGTCGATGAGTTATTTTCAAATATTATTTTGTAATCAAATACACTAAAGACTTTTGTAGAACTTTGAACTAATTCTATTCTAAGTTTTAACGAGTCATTATAGTTACAATCTGTCAATTGAGCTTTCAATGGGAATACTAAACTGACACAAATTAATATTAAAAATATAGTGTATATCTTCATTTAATTTATAATTTTACCATGAGGAATTACTTTTACCCGGACTTGTTTCCCTACTTCTTATATAGTTCTTGAATCTATTTATCAAATCTAATTCAGTATTCAAATCAGTTTCCTCCTTTGTAATTGACTTTTATCGTAGCCTCTGCCGTATAGCTTATCCATACTAGGCTGAGTAATAGTATTGTTGAGATTTGGTTTTTCATTATTTTTGGTTGTTTTAATTATTTTTAAGGCGTTTTAGTTTTCTGTGTAATCTTTTCACACGGTTATATAACTTTTCATATCTATCTTTAAAATAATCATCGGTTTTAATTATATTCAAATTTGACATTCCTTTTAAGGTATTATAACCTTTTTCTATATATAGATGATAGCTATCATCACTAGGTTGTTTATTATACTTTGCTCCTGCATAATATAACTCAATTAAATATAGTTGTGCCCAAGGAGTAAAAGACGAGTTTGGAAATCTTCCTATAAATTCTTCTAGTTTTTGTCTCAGATCTATTTCGTGTAGTTCCCAAGCTTTAAGTGCATAAATAGCAATAACTTTACCTTCTCTTAATTTATAAGCATTTACAACAGCTGGTAAAGGCATATTATTTATAAGCCAATTTTTAGCATTTTTATCAATCCCTTTTCGTTCTAGTATATTGAAATTAATTGTATTAGATATAGTAGAATAAGTTTTAGCCTCTTCACAATATGGAAAAGGTAATACAACTAATCTAAGTTGATATTTTCCAGTTTTTGAGAAAACATCTTTAACTGTTATTGGACGAAATTTTCTATCAACATGAAATATAGGTAAATCTAACCAGTTAGTAGAAATACTTACCTGTTCATTAGGTATTAATGTATCATTAATAAATTCTGGTGAACCATGAGGGCTGACAAATTGATAGCCTGCTGATGAACCGTGTAATTTCTTCCATTTTTCATTATCATCTTGTCTATATTGTAATTCAGGATAAAAGTATAATTTATTCCACGGTAGAGTGATTATTCTAGTTTTACTGGATATATTTATTAAAGATATCGTGTATTCAATTGGTTCTAATGCCAGAATACTATCTTTTTTTAAAGTTAATTTTAGCTCAAAAGAGTCAAAATCGCACAATTCTGACTGTCCATATAGTATATTGAAAAATATTAAAAAAAACATTGTTACATGAAATCTCATAACTGTATTATTTAAAAAGAGTTAGAACCTGGACTATAATAAAGACATCTTATATAGTTTTTGAAACTATTTATCAAATCTAATTCAGTATTCAAATCAGTTTCCTCCTTTGTAATTGACTTTAATCGTAGCCTCTGCCGTATAGCTTATCCATATTAAGCTGAATAATAGTATTGTTGAGATTTGGTTTTTCATTATTTTTGGTTGTTTAATTGTTTCTTTTTTTTCTTTGTTTATCTAGAAATACTCGTCGCTTTTGATAGCTTAACCAGCGGTCATACTTAGGAATTTGTTCTTTTATTTTTTGATTAGGATATTGTTTGATTATTTTTTTTACTTCATTTAAAAGATTTTCCGCTTTATTGATTTGGGGGGTATCGATAATTGTTTTTCTAATCTTAGGATAATCTTTGTAAACTTTATCTTCTTCATAATAATATCCTATAAGATATACATCTATTAAATAAAGTTTAGCCCAAAGTGCTAAATTGGTATTGGGAAAAATGTTTATGAAATCCAAAAGTATATTTTTAGGTGAAACGTTATTATCCTTCCATAAATATTTAGAATAAGAAACTGAATAGCCATTAAATCCATCTTGAGTTATGGCATAGACAAAAGAAGGATAAGGCACTCTTTTTTTTAACCAATTATAAGCAGCTAGTTCACTTGAGTTTGAATGAATAAATATTGTATCTGCAATAGAATAAATTGTTTTTTCTTCGAAGTAACAAGATTGTAATTTTGCTCTAATTACATATGCATTATTAGGCATTAAAACATCATCCATAGTATGGTTAACATATCGAATTTTAGGAGACTTAATCCATTTACTTTTAAATTCAATACTTTTTAAAGGCGGGATAAGTAGTTCTTGAGGTTCGTGTTCTATTATTCCTACATCTAGATAATTAGAATATGGTAAAATATGCCATAGAGTATCTTCTAATTTTTTATATTCTAATGTTGGACTAAAATATGTATTCCAAGGTTCTACAATAACTTTATCTTGATTACTGCTATTTGTAAATTTAAGTTCATAGTGTAGAGGTTTATAAAATAGAAGAGTATCCTGTTCTAAAGTACAGGAGAAGACTAAAGAATCATAGCTACAATTCTGAGCCAGAATATTATTTATAACGAGTAAATTGAATAAAAAGATTATTAAGCTCTTTTTCATGTGAGTACAGAGTTTTAATAGTTTATCAGTTAGAAGTATTTTGAAGTCAAATATCTCCTCAATCAAAACGAAATTTCGGGTCACCTCTGATTGTTTTGACTCATATTGAGTGCTGCAGCAATTTCTTGTTTAGTTTTGGATTGTAACATAATGGTCTCTTATTTTGGTGAATAAAATCATGTTATAAATATAGACTAAAAGCCAAACAAAGCCAAACAAAGCCAAACAAAGCCAAACAAAGCCAAACGGTTTTACATTAAAATGACAAACAGGGACATCCAAAATATTTTAAAATGTATTTGCCTTAGACCTATAATGATAGTATTTTTGTTGGATATGATTTGAAGTATTAAAAAACATTGACAAAAGAATCCACTAGTAGTTTTATAAACCAAATAATCTAAAATGATAAAAACACAAGTAACAGTAGTCGGCGCTGGGCCAGGCGGTTGCATCACAGCAATTGCACTGGCACAGAAGGGCATTGACTGCGTATTAGTGGATAAAGCAGTGTTTCCGAGGCACAAAGCCTGCGGCGAAGTGATTACGAGTAATTGTATTCGGGAGTTAGCAGAGTTGGATAGGGCGATTTTTGATGATTTACAACAAGCTGATTTTAATTTTGATTTAACTGGAAATACTTTCGTTGCGCCCAATCAATATTCCATGGAAATGGCGTATAAATCACCAGAAAATGAGCGACTGAATTTGCCGCATTGCTATACGGCTAGTCGATATGATTTTGATGATTTCTTAGTGCAATCCATCAAAAAACGCTATCCGAGTGTCAAAGTAGTAGAAGGTTGTAATTTGAATAGTTTTGAAACGGAAGGCGATTTTGCGATTTTAAAAGATAAAAAAGGGGAAACGATTAAAAGCCGCTTAGTGATTTTTGCGAATGGCGCAGGAAATGCTTTGACCAAAAGAGCATCAAAAGTCAAAACCAAACCGAAACACGAAGCCGTCGGCATTCGTGCTTATATGAAAAATGTATTGCCGAGCGATAAGCCCGAAATGGCGGAGTTTTACTTTTTTAAGAAAAAATATATGCCTTACGGCTTGTATATCACGCCTTTGACCAATGGCATGGTGAATATCAACACCATGGTCAGAAAGGACATTGCTAAGAAGCGCAATATCAATATGCGTGAAATGATGTGGGAATTTATTAATGAAAATCCGACATTAAAAAAGCGTTTTGAAAATGCGGAAATGGTGGGCAAAGTTCATGGCTGTTCGCTAGAGTTGGGTTCTCGATGGTGGAAAGTATCGGGTGATAATTTTATGTTAGTGGGCGATGCAGCAGGTTTGATTGATGCAACGAATGCAAATGGTATCGGTCATGCAATGATTAGCGGGCAATTGGCGGCTGACTTCGCTCAAAAAAGTCTTGAAGCCAACGATTTTTCTACTTCATTTTTAAAAGCGTATGATAACGCTTTGCGTAAGCGCATGAGTAATTCTTTGAAGTTGAGTAGAATGGTTTCGCCATTTTTTACGATGCCTTATTTTACGAGTATTTCTACTTGGCTATTGAATTATTGGATGAGGAAATCTTCCGATAGTCAACTCATTGTGAAATTGATGTATAGTAAAAATGCTGGAAAAGATTTATTAAAACCTAGTTTTTACTACAAGTTATTATTTAAATAAAACAAGAAGTCAATCCCGATAGCTGGTTAGCGTCAAGGAGCGTTATTTTTAATTGATTATCAACGGATTGTGCATCAATTGCCCCAACTTGAAAGTCAGGACAATTGAAAAATGTCAGCAATTTCCACTATGGCTTTGGTGCTGTACTTTACAGGTCAAACAGAAACTCGACTTGCGAAGTTTTCAAAACTTTGTAAGTCTTCATTTTTCAACAGTTTAAACCTACAAAGTCTTGAAGACTTCGCAGGTTCAGTTCATTCTCGCCTAGCTTAGAAAATGGCGGTGATATAGATTTCCAGATGGAGAATTGCTGGAAAAATGTAAAGCTAAATCATAATTTTTTGATTATCAACATCTTAATGTTGTTCTTGACGCTAATCCGTTAGCTATCGGGATTGACTTTGACTAAAAAATATAGTTTTTGACCTACGACGTAATTATCATTGGAGGCGGCCCGAGCGGACGTAGTTGTGCATTGACACTCAAAAATAGCGGACTAAAAGTGCTATTGATAGATAAGTCTCAGTTTCCACGAGATAAAATCTGTGGAGATGCCATACCTAGGCGGACTTTAAAAGTTCTAAAGCAAATCGCTCCAAATCAACTGGAGCGGTTTCGAGCATTTTCTCATCATGAACGAACGGAATTTAGTCGTATTTTCTTAGGTGAAACCCACGATTATAAAGTTCAGTGGAAAACCGAAGCCTATACTTGTCAGCGCATTCACTTCGATAATTTTTTACATGAAGCCATAAAGGAAGAAACAAGTACCGAAATCCTTGAAAATTTCAAAATTGATACCATTGAAAAACTAGAAAATGGTTTTAGAGTTGGCAATGCCAAACAAAATCAATTCTATGAATGCCGAATATTGATTGGTGCAGATGGTTCTCAGTCTTTAACGGCTCGACAATTGGTGGATTTCAAATTGAGTTTAGAAGACCATAGTGCTGCTGTTCGGGCTTATTATAAAAATGTAAAAGGACTTGACCGCCGTTCTACGGAGTTTTATGTGGATAAAAAATATCCAAATGCTTATTTATGGATTTTTCCAGTTGCCGAAAATGTCGCCAATGTAGGCGTAGGAATGCTTTCTTCCAAAATTTCAAAGCACCACATCAAGCTCCGTCAACTCTTAAAAGATTGGACAACCGAATCTAAAGTATTACAAAATCGATTAGAAAATGCTGAACGATTAGATACAATTAAAGGCTTTGGATTGACTTTAGGCACTCGCCGAATTTCTATTATTGGCGATAATTTTATGCTCATTGGCGATGCTGCGGCTTTGATTGACCCGATTGGCGGACACGGAATCGATACGGCAATGTTGAGCGGACAGTTGGCAGGCGAGCAAATCATAACAGCATTTCAACAAAATAACTTTTCTGAAAATATCTTTCAAAATTACGAAAAACGCTTATTCGACATCATAGGCAAAGATTTTAAAAATAAAACTAGAATAATGCGTTGGAGCGGGCGATTTCCAAAATCAACGCTTTGGTTTGCTAAAAGAATGATGTTTCTTTTGAAGCGATGATAAATTCTCAGCATTGGAACTCAATTTCATCCTCTCAATGTTGTTGCTTTACTTCACAAATTATATTTTCGTGGAATATTTAGGAAGATGGTTAGATGGCTTGATTGTTTGATGGTTGCTCCGCTATGAGCGAAAACAGCGGCAGCAACCATCAAACAATCTAACCATCAAACAATCATCTTCTTCACTCACTACTCTCGTAAGGTAGTGTTCTAAAAGTACTTAAAATGATAAAAGTAACTTTACCAGATGGAAGTGTGCGACAATACGAAAGCGGCACTACTTCCATGCAGATTGCAGAGTCCATTAGTAGCGGACTTGCAAGAAATGTACTGGCTGCCAAAGTAAATGGCGAAGTCATAGATTTATCACGTCCGATTGAGCGAGATGCGACCGTAGCCTTGCTGACGTGGAACGACAAGGACGGCAAAAAGACCTTTTGGCACTCTTCTGCACATCTTTTGGCGGAAGCCTTAGAGGCATTGTATGGCAATGTAAAATTCGGAATCGGACCAGCAATTGACAACGGTTTTTACTATGATGTAGATACCGGCGACACGGAATTGAGTTCTAAAGATTTTGCTAAAATTGAGCAGAAAATGACGGAACTCGCTCGCCAGAAAAACGATTACGTGCGCACCGAAGTCTCAAAAGCCGATGCCGTCAAGTATTTTACCGAAAAAGATGACCAATACAAACTCGAATTGATTAGTGAGTTGGAAGACGGAACGATTACTTTCTATCAGCAAGGTGATTTTGTGGATTTGTGTAAAGGGCCTCACATCCCGAATACGAGCAAAATCAAAGCCATCAAGTTGATGAAAATGGGCGGCGTGTATTGGAGAGGGAGCGAAGAAAACCCAACGATGACTCGTATTTATGGCGTGACTTTTCCGAAGGCGAAGGATCTGAAAGAATACCTTTTTATGCTCGAAGAAGCCAAAAAACGTGACCATCGCAAGATTGGCAAAGAGATGGAACTCTTTGCGTTTTCTGAAAAAGTGGGCGCAGGTTTGCCGCTTTGGTTGCCCAAAGGAACGGCTTTGAGAACTCGCCTGTCTGATTTTTTACAAAAAGAACAAATCAAACGTGGCTATACGCCTGTGATTACGCCTCATATTGGCAAGAAGGAATTGTATGTCACTTCTGGACATTATGAGAAGTATGGCGAAGATAGTTTTCAGCCGATAAAAACGCCGAGAGAAGACGAGGAGTTTTTATTGAAGCCGATGAACTGTCCGCATCACTGCGAAATTTTCAATTTTAGACCTCGCTCATACAAAGAATTACCCGTCCGAATTGCAGAATTTGGAACGGTGTATCGCTATGAGCAAAGCGGAGAATTGCACGGTTTGACTCGTGTTCGTGGCTTTACGCAAGACGATGCGCACATTTTCTGTACCGTCGGACAGTTGAAAGATGAGTTTTTGGATGTGTTGGATTTGACGCAGCACGTTTTAGCAAAGATGGGTTTTGAAAACTTCACGGCTCAAATTTCGTTGCGTGACCAAGTCGATCGCTCGAAGTACATCGGCTCAGATGAAGATTGGGAAAAAGCGGAAAATGCCATCATAGAAGCGACTCAAGAAGCGGGTTTGAAAACCGTAACCGAATACGGAGAAGCGGCATTTTACGGCCCGAAGTTGGACTTTATGGTCAAAGATGCGCTAGGGCGTTCGTGGCAGTTGGGAACGATACAAGTGGATTACAACTTGCCTAAGCGTTTTGAATTGGAATATGTGGGTTCTGACAATGCGATGCACCGACCTGTGATGATTCATCGTGCGCCATTTGGCTCGATGGAGCGTTTTATTGGTGTATTGATTGAGCATTGCGGTGGTAAATTCCCGTTGTGGTTGACTCCTGACCAATATACTATTTTGCCAATTTCTGACCGATTTACGGATTATGCGAAGGAAGTGCAAGCGACTTTGGCTGAAAACGATATTCGTGGTCTCATCGACGAGCGCAGCGAAACCATCGGACGAAAAATCCGTGACGCAGAAGTGAAACGCATTCCTATTATGTTAATCGTCGGCGAAAAAGAAGTAGAAGAAGGTAAAGTTTCTGTTCGTATTCAAGGCGACGGCGACAAGGGGTCGATGTCTGTGGATGAGTTTGTGAAGTATTTTGGTGAATTATTGGATTAATTTGCTTAGTGTTTTTTAGGTTTTTTGAGGAACGATTGTAAGGCTGTTTTGGGCTTTGCAATCGTTTTTTTTATATTTAGAGAATGAAAAAGAAAACTAACAAGGAAAATTTGCTATCAAAATTATTCGGTTCATGGAGCGATATGAATGATAAAATAGTTGATGAGATTATTGAAATGAGAACGATTTCAACCGAAGAAATTCATTTAGATTAAAAGCAAACTATGAAAATCAACATAGAAAAAGTCATAGCCACCACAAACGAAGCCTTAAATGATTTAAGACATTTAGACGCATCGAATTGGTCAAAAGCAGAAAAACAGGAAGTACAAACTTCTGTTCAGGAAGTAATAAAACTGGGTTTGTTGGCTAGATGGAAAGTTCAAAACCTTCCTCAATAACAATTTCCGCCTAACTCGTGTTTATACCACATACTCAATATTTTTCACCTTTATAAAATCATAATTGATGAAGCTAATGTATATTTTTTCGATGGTGATAGCTTTAAGTTTTGCGGCTTGTACCTCTACTACTTCTACGCAAGACGACGCAGATGAACCGACTAATGAACCGGCAAAGGATGTGGCTGAAAATGTAGCTGAAAATGCTAGTGCCGAATTTGAAACGGTGGTGATTACGCCAGATATTCCAAGCCCTCGCAAGGAAATGAAAGGCAAGGAATTGACCGTAAACTACGGTAGCCCATCGGTGAAAGGCAGAAAACTATGGGGCGAATTAGTGCCTTACGGTGAGGTTTGGCGCACGGGTGCAAATGAAGCAACTTCCATTACTTTGTCCAAAGACATGAAAATACAAGGTAAAGATTTGCCTGCTGGCAAATATGGCTTATTTACGATTCCTGCCGAAGATGGCAAATGGACGGTGATTTTTAATAGCCAAGCTAATCAATGGGGGGCTTATGATTATAAGGCGGATAAAGATGTTTTGCGTGTCAATGCGACTGCCGAAACTCGTGCCGAAGTATCCGAAACAATGGATTTTGTGATGGAAAATGGCAAATTGGTATTGAGATGGGACAAGTTGGGATTGCCAATTGAGTTTGGAATGTAAAAAGTTGGGGCGTAAATTTAGGATTCGGACGCTTGTAGAAACGTCCGAATCTTCTAATTTTAATACATTTCATGAGCCCATTTCATAAAGTGAAAAGCGTAAAATTATTTCATATAAATTATTTTACCCGTAGAAATTTGTTCTTCTGTTTTGAAAAAGTAAAAATAAGTGCCTGCGCTAAGTTTTGCGCCATTTTCGTCTGTTCCATTCCATTCAAACTCATGTATGCCAGCAGACAATTTAGCCTGGTGAATTTGTCTGACTAACTGACCATTTACATTCAAAATTTGAAGAGAAACATCGCTGGCTTGTTTTAAATTAAAGTTTATGCGCACCGATGAAGTGAAAGGATTCGGGGCAGTTGTGATTTCAACAGCAGCAGTATTAATATTTGTAGCATTGGTAATGACCATTTCATTCATGCTAGTGCCTTCGGTTGCCAAATAATATTTACTTGCTGGCACATTATAATATTTATCCACTTGTCCGCTGGACCACCTGAGAATTACAGTATCTACCACAGCAATATTTCCAACACCAAAGTGCATCGTCAAACTATTGGCGGAAGCATAACCTCGCCCTGCGGCAACTTCATTCATTTGTCGCATTCCGTTCGTGTATATTTCCACTCGTGTGCCGATGCCAGCTCGATTTGAAGTCACGCCTTCAGTTTTTACTTTTATCCATTGATTAGTGCCAGCGTCGTTATTTTCAAAGAGTTGATTGCCGTGAGAACCCACAATTGCGACCGCCATATCTATCCATCCATCATTATTAATATCAGCGGTTGCCGCCCCGTAGGAGCTAAATTGACTAGAAATATTGGTGTTGCTGCCCACTATGGCAAACGAATCGTTGCCTAAATTTTTGTATAAAACATTCTCTTGTGGCGAAAATTGATAATCATTGACCACATAAATATCTGACCAGCCATCATTATTATAATCAAAAAAGAAAGTCCCCCAACCCATGCCTATATCAGCCACATTGGCTTGAAATGCCTCTTCTGTAAAATTACCATTTGTGTTTTTTAGCAAAAAATTATGGCCGAGATTCGTAACGTATATATCAAAAAAGCCATCATTATTATAATCTCCAAAATCAACGCCCATGCCTTGGCCTGCTACATTTGCGCCTCTTGCGGCGCTCACATCCGTAAATCGCCCCATTCCGTTATTTTCATACAAAATGTATTTTTGGTAAGCATCGTGTGTCAAGTACAGGTCTTGGTCGCCATCATTGTCATAATCAAAAAAGATAGAACCCATCGCTATTTGAACATCAGAAGTATTGGTGTAAGCCGTAAGGTCAGTAAAAGTCTTGTTGCCATTATTTTTATACATTACATTTTGTCCGAAAATATTCGCCACATAGATTTCTACAAAACCATCATTGTCAATATCTGCCATCAGCACACAGCGAGGATTTTTGTTGTCGTTTACGCCAGCAGCTATTGTAATATCGGTAAAAGTGCCGTCGCCGTTATTTTCAAACAAGACATTTTCTGAGTTGTAATTTGCAACATATAAATCCAAATCGCCGTCATTGTCAATATCGCCCCAAACACTAGCAATGGAAAAATCACTTACGCCCACACCAGCGATAGCCGTAACGTTCAAAAAAGTGCCATTCCCTTGGTTTTGATACAAAAAATTTGCACCATTTTGAACAGAAACATACAAATCTTCATCGCCATCATTGTCGTAATCGCCAAATGCCATCCCCGAATTAGTCCCAGTATTGGAAATGCCCGAAGCGGAAGATTTATCATTGAATAAATTTTGTGCATCGGATGGCGAAGCCCAAAAAACGATACCAAATATTAATATAAGTGTAAATGTATTTTTCATAATTTTATCTATTGAATTTTCATCAAAACTAAGGCTTTTTTAAAAAAAAGATTGTCCTAGTAATGTCCAAAAAAGAACTTATCCACTTAATAGCTCTAGCCATAAGAAGCGCAATTAGATTTAAATTTTCATTGACAACTTACTTATTTAGACACTATTTAAATAAAATGCTAAAATGTAAACTATCATTGCCACAATCGGGTTATATTTGCACTAGAAATTTGAAAACAAATAGATTTTAGCCAGCAGCTAATTTGATTTTAAAAAGACAGATGGAAAAAGCGAAAATACTAGAGGCGTTAAAATTAGTAAAAGACCCAAACACGGGACAGGATATTGTCACTATGAATATGGTGCGTGATTTGGTAATAAAGGGAAACGATGTCAATTTTACCATTGCTTTACCCAATTTGGAAAACAAACACAAGCAAGAGTTGAATTTTGCTTGTATGGTAAATATCAATCAAGTATATCCGAAGGCGAATGTAAACGTTCACATGGCTTCGAGCAATCCTGCGGCAGCACCTGCCAACAATTCTTTGCCACAAGTGAAGAATATTATTGCCGTAGCTTCGGGCAAAGGAGGCGTTGGAAAATCTACGGTTTCTACCAATTTGGCGTTGGGTTTGAAGAAATTGGGCGCACGAGTGGGCTTGATAGATGCGGATTTGTATGGTCCGTCTATCCCGACCATGTTTGGCTTGCAAGGGCAACGTCCAAAAATCAGAGACGTGTATGGTCAGCCCAAAATCGTTCCGTTGGATGCTTACGGAATACCCGTGATGTCTATTGGTTTTATTATTGAGCCAGAGCAAGCGGTGGTGCTTCGAGGCCCGAGATTATCTGCTGTTTTGAAACAATTTATCCATGATTGTCTTTGGCCACCATTGGATTATTTGGTGATTGATTTGCCTCCTGGCACGGGCGATGTACAGTTGAGTTTGGTGCAAACCGTACCCGTTACAGGTGCAGTAATCGTGACAACACCGCAAGAAGTAGCGGTAGCGGATGCGGTGAAGGCGATGAATATGTTTTTGTTGCCTAATGTCAATGTGCCAATTCTTGGTGTGGTGGAAAATATGTCGTGGTTTACGCCAGCGGAACTGCCAAACAATAAATATTATATATTTGGTCAGGGTGGCGGAAAAAAAATGGCTAAGAAAAGTAAATCTATGCTTTTGGGGCAAATTCCTATCGTGCAAGGCGTAAGAGAAGCAGGAGATGCCGGAAAACCCATCATTTTAAAAGATGAAAATTCAATAGCTTCTCAAGCATTTATGAATGTAGCTAAAAATACGATACGTCAAATTGCCATCAGAAACGAATTGATTCCGCCAACGCAACAAGTGACGATGCAGTAGGGAGTGGCAGTTTGCAGTTGCAGTGGCGTTGAATAAAAAAATAACAGGTAGAACCGTCTAATAGTATATCAATATAAAAGAATGACAACAAAAGAAAGGACCGAATTAATTAAGAAGGTAGATATCGCATTGGACACCGTGCGCCCACATTTGAAAGTGGATGGCGGGAATGTTGAAGTGGTAGATATTACGGACGATTTTAATGTAATGGTCAAATGGCTCGGCTCTTGCGAAAATTGCTCGATGAGCTTTATGACCATGAAAGCGGGCATCGAAATGACGATTAAAACGCAGTTGCCTGAAATAAATGGGATTACTGCCGTGAATGGGATTAACTAGAAAAAGAGTTTGAGCGATAGCGAAATCTGAATATCAAACGACTAGAATCATACTAAGAATCTCAACATTTCTGTATATTTGCGCCAATTTTTATATAAAAGGTAGGACTTTACGAAGTCTTAAATAAAAGGCGCAAATATAATGACTAGAGCAGAGCTATATCAACAAATTATTGAAAAGCAATCTTTCCTATGCGTGGGTTTGGATACGGACATCAGCCGTATTCCTAAAATACCTTACAATTCCCACGACCCGATTTACGAATTTAACAAACTAATTATAGATGCTACCAAAGACCTTTGTGTGGCTTATAAACCCAACATTGCCTTTTATGAAAGTATGGGCGCAGTGGGTTGGTTGTCGTTGCAAAAGACACTGGATTACATCCCCGATACGCATCTAATCATCGCAGACGCAAAGCGGGGAGACATTGGAAATACATCGAGAATGTACGCCAAAGCCTTTTTTGATTCTATGAATGCCGATGCCGTAACCGTTGCGCCATATATGGGCATCGACTCGGTGAAGCCATTTTTAGAATTTGAAAATAAATGGGTCATCTTATTGGCACTTACTTCCAATAAAGGCAGCCAAGATTTTCAGATGGATACGGTGAATGGCGAAATGCCGCTTTATGAAAAAGTGATGCGAACGGCTCAAACATGGGGAACGCCAGATAATTTGATGTTCGTAGTAGGGGCAACGCATCCTGAAAGATTTGCGGATATTCGACGTATTGCGCCCGAACATTTCTTGCTCGTACCGGGCGTAGGCGCACAAGGCGGCGATTTGGAAGCCTTATGCAAATATGGCTTGAATAGTGAATGTGGGCTTTTAGTGAATTCTTCTCGTGGAATTATCTATGCTGGAAATGGTAAAGATTTTGCCCAAAAAGCCCGTGAAAAAGCGAAAGATTTACAATCTAAAATGGCTGAAATTTTGAAGAATAGTGGATTGTTGTGATTGCCTGCCGACAGGCAGGCAATCACAACAATCCAACCAATCAACCAATCATTTCCAAAATCTTCAACATACTTCTCCAATTTCGGGTAGTAGCTTTTACTTGGAGTGTTTTTTCGATGGTTTTGTTATCGAGTTTTGTTTTGCCGTAGCCATTAGGGCAGAACATATAAAAGGCTTTTCCAACGATTTTTAATTGTTCGGAAGGTTGTTGTTTAGCTTCTATTGCTTGCAAGTTATCCAAAACAGGCACATCAGAGAGCAAGGTGACGGCTAAGAATTTGTAACTTTCCACAGGCACATCTGGAAAAGGATTGTTTTCCATTACAGTTTTATAATCACTTACAGAAATGGTTAATACTTCAATTTGGTAGCCGTAATGCGCTGCAATGAGTGTTTTGATAGTAGAAGAAATAGTATTTTCATCTGTTTCGTCGGCATTTAGAACGATGTTTCCGCTTTGAATGTAAGTTTTTACACTTTGAAAACCTGCTGCGGTGAGCAAATTTCTAAGCTCCGCCATTTTGATTTTATTGTTGCCGCCAACGTTGATGCCTCGCAATAAAACGATGAATTGATTTTGCATAATGCTGTTTTTGTTTTTTATAAAAGTAATATTTCTCTATTAGACTTTATTTACAAGATTAAATCCTATTACATAACTAACTGATAATGAAGATAGACAAAGCGGCGAAGCCGCTTTGTGAATAATGGCTATTATACCCTTACCTTTTTCCACTTTGCTTTTTTTAAATAATAAACAGACAAGCCTAAGGTAATAAAACCATAAATCAATTCGGCTGACCACGCCCAATAAAGGTTGAGCATGAGGATTTTTACAACTATCGTCACATAAATAATATAAGCTGCTACGCTCAAAGTCGTAATCCACAAAGCCCGTCGAATGTCGCCCGTTCCGATAATTCCGTTGTAATAAATCGTATAAACGGCAAGGCTTATCAATAGGATAAAAACCATGGGCATCATAGGAACAGCAGCTCTTATGACGTTTTCTTCGTCGGTAATTGCGATTATCAACCATTCTGGAAAAATCAACAAAAAACTACCCGCCAAGGCTGAAATCCCAACAGTAAAAAACATAATGCGATGCAAGGTAGGAATGACTTCATGCTGTTTTTGTTTGCCTATCAGTAAACTCACAATGGTATTCGTACCCGAACCCACGCCCCAAGCAATAGCTCCTAAGAAGAGGTAAATCACTCGCATGACGCTAGAGACAGCAATAGGAAGTTTTCCTAAATTTTCTACCAGCCCAAAAAAGACGACCCAACTCAACAAACTCAAAAAACTCTGCAAGGCAATAGGCGTAGAAAGGCGGAGTTGTTTTAAAATTTCATTAAAATCAATGCTAGAACGCTGGAAAAGCGTATAATCTTTAGATTTTTTATCTTGAATGGCAAACCATAAAAAAGCCAAAAAACCGAAACCTTCGGCAATAGCACTTGCCAATCCTGCGCCAGCCATACCCATTTCGGGCATTCCGAGTCGTCCAAATATTAGCCCATAATTAAAAATAACATTGGTAACGGCAATCACCGCAGAAGCGATGATAATGATATTGGTGCGAGCCACGCCCGTATAAAGTGAAATAAATGCCACACCAGCACAGCCCAAAAACACACCCCAAATTCGATAATCGAGATAGTCTAAACAGAGTTGGAGCAGTTCGGAAGAATCTACAAAAGAAGCTAAAATATAATAGCCAAAGACTTGAATAATGATAAAAACTACGGCTGCCAAACCCAATTCAAAATAAAAAATATTACGAGCTATCAAGCCAATTTCACTCGATTTGCCTGCGCCAAGCCGCCGAGCAATCATAATTTGTCCACCTCTTGCCAACGCCAAACTCACCATCGTCACCATCATATACAGTGGCGCAATCAAGCCAATAGCCGCCAAATAAGTCGCATCGCCTAGCCTTCCCAAGAAAAAAGTATCCGTTGCCGCTATCATACTATGCCCCAAACTAGCAATGACAAGTGGCATCGAAATTTGAAGTATGTTTTTGTAGGATGTAGATAATTTCATGTTGAGATTGTTTGATTGTTTTGCTCGTTCCTCGCTGATTGTTGAGATTGTTTGATTGTTTTGCTCGTTCCTCGCTGATTGTTGAGATTGTTTGATTGTTTTGCTCGTTCCTCGCTGATTGTTTGATTGTTTGATTGTTTTGCTCGTTCCTCGCTGATTGTTGAGATTGTTTGATTGTTTTGCTCGTTCCTCGCTGATTGTTGAGATTGTTTGATTGTTTTGCTCGTTCCTCGCTGATTGTTTGATTGTTTGATTGTTTTGCTCGTTCCTCGCTGATTGTTTTGCAGCAATTCCCCCGCATCTTTAGTGCAAATGTTGAGTTAAAACCCAAAAACTTGTCAATTTTTTCAATCCCCACACTGAAGATGTGGGGCTATTGATTTTCCTTATGGGGAATTGTTGTCTGTATATGTCACACTTTTTTAAACACTCTCGTTTTAATTTTTATCAAATAAAGAATAAATATATTTTTACTTGATAGTCAAATTATTATATGTAAAAATGAATTTAATTTCATGCGGTTTTTTGAAAAATTAGACTTTTTATAATACACTGAACAATCCAACCTGTCTGCCGACAGGCAGGCAATCCAACACAATCACCTCCCTAATACCTTACCGACCGTCCGAACAAACCATTTGGGAAAAACCTTATTCACCGTCAAAAGAAATCGGCTTTTGTGTCCCGCATAGAAGAATTGATGCGCCAAATGATAGGAAGCAGCTTCTACTTTTTCGGGATGTTGTAATGGAAAAGTCAAAGGATGAGACTTTGCTTGAAAGGTAATTTCTGGCATTTTGGTATGTGTTGCCTGTTCGCCAAAACCTTCATTTTGAATCAAATTATTTTTAGGTACGATGGCTAAACCATTATTTAAAATACAAGAATAAAACCACGCATAGGCCCAAGAGTCGTTTTGTTTGGTATGGGTTTCGTGGAATTTTTGGAGGATATATTTTTGCGCTTCTTTGTCCGCTAATAATCTGTTGATATATTTTTTTTCTACAAATTCGGGGAAACGCTGCATATCTACATCCATTTTTTGCCATGCCCTGCGCCACGTTGCCCAGCCCCAATAGAATACAAATTTTGTGAATAGGTAAGAATCGGAAATATTCTGAGTTTGGTCTTGTATCAAATTTAAGCCACTGACGGACATTATCGCTTCATTGTCTTCGTATCGTTCGAGCATTTCTTTTGCAAACCCAAAAAACGTCAAGTCGGGAATACAATCTTCTTCCAAAACAATACCCATTTCTACTTGCTCAAAAAACCAATTGATGCCGCCACTCACTGCTTTTCTACACCCCAAATTCGTATCTCTATATAAGGTTTTGACTTCGCAATCCCAATCTACTTGCTCAAATATTTGGCGAGTAGCAGCTACTTGTTCCGCTTCTCCTGCCTTGTGAGGTCTTGCGCCATCTGCGCTGACGAATAGCTGTTTGGGTTGTATCTCACGAACTCTATCAAAGACTTTTTGCGTCAAATCAGGACGTTTGAACACCAAGAGTAAAATTGGAATATCGTATGGCATCGCTCCATTTTTAGTATATATTTCAAAGGTCGAATGCTTTTTGAGCACCCGACCTTTGAATTTTAAAAAAAGAAAAACTACGAACTAAAAAATCGGTTCTTTGACAATTTCTGCAAAACCTTTCAATCTTTAATCCAATATGATTTTAACCCATTGTTTTCCAATTAATTAAGGCAATGGATTGAAACCACATTGGATAGAAATATCGAAATTGTCAAAGCCCCAAAAAATCTAATAAACAGAAATTACTTTCTGCGCTTAGGCGGTTTTCTTCTTGGTGAAGAACCACCTTTAGAAGGTTGGTCTCTTTTAGTTGTTGTTTTTTTAGTAACAGTATTTTTACCTTTTGGTTCTTCCTTTACGGGCTTTTCGGTAATGTATTTACTCGCATCAAATCCTTTGAAGAAAGTATATAAATAAAAACCTAATCCCAATATTATGAGTAAAGAACAAGCTAAACCTATTAGACTACCCGTCTTGTAAGATTTTGGCTCAAAGCGCATTTCCAACTGATATTCGCCTGCTGGCACTCTAACCGCTCTGATTGCATAATTGGCTTTAATAAAAGCAGATTTTACTTTCTTTCCATCAATATATACATTCCAGCCCTTAGATGGCGGATAATAAACTTCGCCAAACATCGCCAAACGGTCTTTAGATGTTTTTACACTATATACCATTTTATCAGGATGATAGCTCGTCATCGTAATATTATCGCCCGCCGTGATGGTACTGTCTTGAGTAAGTCCCTTCACATAATCCGCATATTTTTGCTCAATTACAGCCTTTTGGCGAATATCCAAAGTCGCCAAAGCCTTTATTTCAGCGTTAGCATCTTCTACCAATTCATATTCTTTTACAAACCATGCTGGACCAACTGCCCCCGGATTTTGAGCGGCATAAGTTTGCCCTTGACTTTGAGGATTTTGTAAAATGAAATATTTGGTATTGAACATTCCTGTGATGTTCTGAAACTGAGGATCACCCGGGTTTAGCGCAAATAAATAATGCTCGCACAAATCCTGAAAACGCATCAATTTTGCAGCGTGATAGCCGCCTAAACTCTTATGAAAATAAGAAGGCAAACCACTTTGGAAAGGATTACCGCCTCTTGATAAATCGAGCACTCTAAAGTGCAAGTCTTTATCGTTCATAATTTGTTGGTCGGCTGCCCTCGGTTGTTCTACTTCACGAGTTTCTTGCTTAGTTTGGAAGTTTTCCGCACCAATGAAGCGTTGGTCTACTAGCCAAAAATCCAACAAAACCAATGCACCCAAAACAGGTAAAGCGTACATCCATTTTATTTTGCCTGCGGCATAAGCCCACAACGCACCTGCTGCCAATGCTATAAATAAGAACGAACGCAAGGCATCCGATTGAAGCATAGCGGCACGGTCAGCATAGATAGCACTTCTAAACTCAGGCATGGTATCCAAAATCTGCTGATTGTCACGAGGGCTAGAGAAATCAATAAAACCCATCATGCCGCCTAAGTATATCAATAGACACAAACCACCAGTGATACCACCTGCAATCAAAACATTTTTTGCTTTTTGCTTAGAAGCCATATCGCCCGTCACGAGTTCTTTGATAGCTAAAATACCCAAAAGCGTTACAAATAATTGCCCAACGCCCAGCGCCATCATCACTGCTCGAAACTTATTGAACATCGGAAAATGCTCATATAAGAAGAAGTTCAATTGTGGAAAATGCCTTCCCCAAGCAAAGAACATCATCAAAATCGTGGAAATAAGCAGCCACCATTTGGTTGGGCCTCGTACCATAAATAAGCCCAAGACAAAGAGAAAACACATCACAGCACCCCAATAAATTGGGCCAGAAGTAAATTGGACATCGCCTCGGTAAGTATTCGCTACCTGCGCCAACTGTTGCGCCAACTGATTGACATTCTGGTTGCCTTGCTGTTGGAGTTTTTGAATTTCACGCTGCCATGCAGCATAAGAATTGCTACTCTGGTCGGAGATAAACGAACCCGATTTCCTGCCCATATAGTCAGGAATCAAAACCGTCCAAGTCTCACTGATACCATAACTCCATCCAAAAATATAATCTTTACTCAATCCATCTCCTTTATCTTTATTCGATGAAGATTGAGAATATTGACCTTCTATTGAAATTTCAGACTTCCCTCGAATGGTTTCATCCGTGTATTCATAAGTCGTCCACAGTCGGGCGATATTTGCGCCTACGCCTATCATACCCGCCAACATCAAAACGCCTACGGCTTTCCCAAATTTTGGTAATTCCTTAGCTTTGAGTGCTTTTACGCCTTCCAAAATGCCTAAGAAAAACACCGCTAAGAAGAAGTAATAACTTATCTGAACGTGATTGGCTAATATTTGTAAGGAGAGGAAAAGGGCGGTCAGAATACCTCCAAGGAGATATTTGCCCCGAAAGACTAAGAAAATACCTGCCAATGTTGGTGGCAAATACGCCATTGTAATGAGTTTGGTTGTGTGTCCAGCCTCCGTTAGTACAACGTGATTCGTTGCCATTCCGTAGGCTATGGAGCCGATAATGCCGACTCGCCAATCTACGCCCATGGCTATCATCAGTATATAAAACATCGCCATCATCAAAAACATAGAAGTATTTGGTGAGGTGATTTTTCCGCCAAAAAGAAAGACTTTATTGAAATAACGAGTCATGTTATTTCCTGCGGGCATATGAATTTGAAATACAGGCATTCCTCCAAACATAGAGTTTGTCCAAAGCGGATGCTCGCCTTTTGCTCGTATTTCGTTGATTTCCTTTTGCATACCAGCCGCTTGAATGTTATCCGACTGACGCAATACTTTCCCGCTCAATGCAGGTGCATAATATATTGCTGATATTAATAAAAACAATATAATTGCAATAAAATGAGGCATTCCTACCTTTAAATATCCATTCATAATAATTCAATAATTGGTTTGTTGCATTTTATAAGGCTAGTATAAAAAATAAATAATATTATAAAAAATAGCTTGATAACCAGTTGTTTAGAGTTTGCATTTACTCATTTATTGATTTAATCATTGCACGTAGTAAATGTGATTTTTTTTAAAACTGTACTATTTCTCATCAAAAATATAAAAAATAACTATCCCTTCATTTCTAAAATCGCATAAATATACAATAGTTAAAATCTATTTATAAACATATCAAAGGTAAAGTCTCAAAAACGAAACAATTGGCTTATTCTAGCCAGTTTTCATAAATATCGGCAACTGAAATTTCTAAATGCGACTCTTCATAAGTACAAAAACCATCTTCGATAATCAATATTTGAGGCGATTGATGGTATTCTTGAAAATATTCAGCTATCTCGTTTGAGATATTTCGATGGGAAAGAATGTCCAAAAAATAAGGTTGTAAAGTGTCCGCTTCAAAATTCCAATCTTCTTCTAACCGAAATTTTGCCATCGCACTGATGTTGCAAGACGCACTGTGTTTGAAAATCAAGCAAGGAACTGACTTTGATTGTGCTACAATGCGGTGAATTTGGTCGGTATTTTCTATATTTATCCAGTTCATATTTTATAAAGTCATCAGTTAGTGCAGCAGAATAGCCGAATCCTATTAGAGGAATGACAAAGATAAAATAGTTTTGCTTTTTCAAAACTTTGACTTTAATTAATCACTTTCATTTTGATTTTGAGAAATCACTTTTACTAAAAAAAATAACAACATGAAGCTACCTTGGACACGTTGGTTTGATAAAATTATGCAAGAACGCATTCGCAGAGAAGCCAAACCGCCTCGCATTCATTTGATTGCAATAGGTGGCGCAGCGATGCACAATGTGGCAATTGCATTGAAAAATAATGGATTTCTTGTAACAGGTTCGGACGACGAAATTTACAATCCTTCTCGTCAGCGGCTGGATAATGTCGGGCTTTTGCCCAAAGAAATGGGTTGGCATCCTGAGCGCATTCACGAAGGTTTGGAAGCCGTAATAGTAGGAATGCACGCACGACCCGACAATCCAGAATTGCATAAGGCTAAAGAATTGGGCTTGAAAATATATTCGTATCCAGAATATATTTACGAACAATCGAAAGATAAAAAACGGGTAGTAGTAGGCGGTAGCCACGGCAAAACGACGACTACGGCTATGATTTTGCACGTTTTGAAGCGTTTGAACATCAAAACAGATTTTTTGGTGGGCGCACAATTAGAAGGGTTTCATGCGATGGCGCAACTTTCGGACGCTCCGATTATAGTCATAGAAGGCGACGAATACTTGGCTTCGCCTATCGTTCGTTATCCAAAATTTCATTTTTACAAACCTCATATTGCCATCCTCACGGGTATTGCTTGGGACCATATCAATGTTTTTCCGACTTTTGAGAACTACGTGGAGCAGTTTCAAATATTTGTAGATACGATTCAAGATGGCGGTATTTTGGCGTATTATGAAAAAGATGAGCATTTGCAAAAAATAACGGCTACGGCAAAACGAAGCATCAAACTAGAGCCTTACGATACTTTGCCTTATACCGTAGAAAACGGCATTACCAATATTCAACATGGCGAACATTCCACTACTTTGCAGATTTTCGGACAGCACAATTTACAAAATTTACACGCTGCAAAGATAGCTTGCGAAGCGTTGGGCGTGAACGAAACCGATTTTTTCAAGGCTATTTCGAGCTTCAAAGGAGCTGCCAAACGTTTGCAATTATTAAAGGAAACCAAAAAAAGTATTGCTTACAAAGACTTTGCTCATGCGCCCTCCAAAGTTGAAGCGACTATCAAGGCACTCAAAGAACAATATCCTGAACGAGAACTTATTGCAGCCGTTGAGCTGCATACATTTAGTAGTTTGAATAAAGATTTCTTATCAGAATATGCTGGCGCAATGAGTGCTGCTGATACCGCTTTTGTGTATTTTAGCGAGCATACTTTGAAAATGAAACGCCTGCCGCCTATTTCTAAAGAAGATATTCTGACGGCATTTGGCCATCGAAATATGAAAGTTTTTACGGATAAGAATGAGCTTCTCAAAGCAATTAGAGCGATTAAGTTTAAAAATCGGAATTTGCTCATGATGAGTTCTGGGACATTTGATAAAACCAATTTGGAAAAATTAGCAGATGAGTTGTTGAAGTAAATTATGTTGTTATTTCAAATTTAGACCTTATAGGATTTTGGCATCCTATAAGGTCTTGAAAAATATCTTTCAATGTCAAAAAAAAACAAAAAACATTACTCAGGACAATTATAAGGGCAAGCCTGCGCAAAATCATAAAAATTTTCATTACCCGTTTTGGTCGTCACGTGTCCTTCTTCTCCTGGGCGTAAGTCGTGTAAAATTAAATTAGCTGAATATAAATCCACCTCTTCGTCCGATTCAAATAAATGGGTAGAAAGGCTCGCAAAAAGAACATCTTTGCCACTTTGCAAAATATCCACAAAGGCAGCACGGTCGATGGCAAAAAATCGAGGAATAGCAATTTTGCTTGCTTTGCCATCTATATTACCCTCTATCCAACGGTATGCCCCCGCTCCACCATAAATATTATTGTAATTATCAATACGGGATTTTGCTTCCGTTCCGCTTATACCTGTACTAGGAGGCATCGAAACGCTGGTATCTTTTGGTGGGCATTCCATAGGGCAAGGCAAAGCAAAATCAAAAAACTCTTCTCCGCTGCTCAATGTAATTTTGCCCTGTGGCCCAGGCGTGATACTGTGCAATATCAAATCTGACGAGTAAATATCTGTGCCATCTTCTGTTTTGAAAAGTTTAGTAGAAAGGCTCGCATACAAGGTTTCCGCACTAGAATTGCTCAATACGCCAGCAAAATCCGTTCTGCTAATAGCAAAATATCGAGGCACAACCACCACACTCGAATTTCCATTAATACTGCCTTCTATCTGCTGGTAAGCATCTACGCCACCATACATATTGTTGTAATTCGCAATTTTTTGAACTGCCGTAGCTGCCGGCATATCGCTATCTCCCATTGTAATGAGGTCGCTGACACCTTCTTTTATTTTCGATTTATCCACTTTTTTTACTTGCTCACAAGCCGTAAACCCAATGACTAGAATGTAACATAGCAATCCTCCCAAAATGTTGATTTTCATAAAGTTGATTTTATATAATTGATGAATAGATAATAGCCATTATTCACAAAGCGGCGAAGCCGCTTTGTCTATCTTCATTATCAGATTAGTTATGTAATAGGATTTAGTTTTGTGAATAAAGTCTAATTATTAGTCAAAGTCTTCAATTGCCAATTTTATGCGTTTTCTGCTACTGCTCACTCTCAACGGCTACTAAGGTTTGTTTTTTTGAAAAAATGAGCATCATGTAAGCAATAAGAACAAGTATGGTAAATATCAAATATATAATGCCGTAGGTCAAGAATATTTTTTGGTTGTACAATTGCTTGTTTTCAAGAATAAATTGATAAAACAAGAAAATGAAAAAACTCCCTGCATTGTAAAATAACAAAGAAGAGTTGATGAGTTTTAAGGATTTGTTGGCAGCTAAATCATTTTTACTGACTTCCAAATTTTGAAATAAATAAGCCACAGACCAACCAATAGTGATGGCTTGCATCAGGCTTTTTCCATTGCTATTAAACGCAAATAAGCCTTGTACAAAAAGCGAATTTGCCATAATAAGACCGCCAAATAGAATTAAATACCATTTGAATTTTTTAATGAAAAAATATTCTTTTTTGAGTATAGATTTAAAATAGAGAGAGAGAATTGCAAATTCGCCAATCACCATAATATGTAATAAAGGCAAATTATTTAGCCGCTCGTGTGTCATTTCGTTGGCCGTAAAACCGATGACTAACAATAAAAAAAGGTAATAACTGAAAATTTTATGTGCTGCACTCAACCGCTCAAAAAACACAAAACACAACAAACAGCACAGTGCTAAAAGTATAATTTGAATGTTGTTGATAGTTGTTAAAATTTCGTATAACTTGTACATTAGTTAGTAGTTAGATATTTTAATTGTAGGTAAACCATCCAAATGTACGTACATTTTTATCAAAACATCTAATCAAAAACTAATGAAAGTAGAAAGTATAATGGTGGAATTTTGTTAATGAAAGTGAGACTAATATTGAGTAAATAATGAAGGCATAAATTTATGGATATAAAACATTAATAGCAATAGGATAGGGTAGCCGTTCAAGTGTAATCAAGTATTTATACTTAGGTTTTTGGGTAGAAATACCTAATATGAAATCTGAAAATATTTGCCCATATCTCCAGCATCTCTTATTATTGCATCAGTATAAATCATAAATAAAATTTGCAATGAAAACCATACTAATAAAAAATGCACACATTATCAACGAAGGTAAAATCACGCAAGGCGATGTCTTGATAAAAAATCAGCGTATTGAAAAAATAGCTTCAAGTATTGACGCTCACGCAGATGTAGAAATCAATGCCGAAGGCAAATATTTGATGCCAGGAATCATTGATGACCAAGTGCATTTTCGTGAGCCAGGTTTGACGCACAAATCCGATTTATATACCGAACCGAGGGCAGCCGTAGCAGGTGGCACTACTACTTTTATGGAAATGCCAAACACCAAACCGGCTGCTCTGACACAAGAATTACTACAAGATAAGTACGATATTGCGGCTTCTAAGTCGTTGGCGAATTATTCGTTCTTCATGGGCGCATCGAATGACAACCTCGAAGAAGTGCTGAAAACTGACCCCAAAACGGTCTGTGGCGTTAAAATTTTTATGGGGTCGAGTACGGGAAATATGTTGGTAGATAATCGAAAAACGCTAGAAGGATTGTTCTCGAAAGTGCCTATGCTAATGGCAACACACTGCGAAGACGAAACCACAATACGCCGAAACATGGAAGTTTATCGCCAAAAATATGGCGAAAATGTGCCGGTGCATTTGCATCCAGAAATTAGAAATGCCGAAGGCTGCTACAAATCGTCGAGCATGGCGGTAGAGTTGGCGAAGCAATACGGAAGCCGTTTGCACATCCTTCATATTTCTACACAAGACGAAATTGAGCTTTTCCGAAATGACATTCCTTTGGAACAAAAACGAATAACGGCAGAAGTCTGTGTGCATCATTTGTATTTCAATAGCGAACAATACGCAACGCTAGGCGCACAAATCAAATGCAATCCTGCGGTAAAAGGCAAGGAACATCAAGCGGCATTGTTTGATGCGCTTTTAGACAATCATTTTGACATCATCGCTACCGACCATGCACCGCATACGTGGGAAGAAAAGCAGGGTTCGTATTTTCAGTCGCCTTCGGGAGTGCCTTTGGTGCAGCATTCGTTGAATATGATGTTGGAGTTTTATCAAAAAGGAAAAATATCATTGGAACGAATTGTAGAAAAAATGTGCCATGCGCCAGCCGTTTGTTTTGGATTAGCCGAGCGAGGTTACATTCGTGAGGGCTATTACGCCGATTTGGCATTGTTTGATTTAGAAAAGGAATGGCAAGTGACAAAGGATAACATTTATTTCAAATGCAATTGGTCGCCATTTGAAGGGCATACGTTCAAAGGAAAGGTAGAAACTACTATTGTAAGCGGACATTTGGCGTATCACAACGGGCAATTTGATGAAAGTCAGCGAGGAATGCGAGTTTTGTTTCAAGGATAGGCTACTTCACTGAATTTTAGCGGCAAAGACGCTTGTTTTTTTAAAAACACATTAGGCACGACAGGATTAGGTATTTTTACTTTTTTTAAAAAAATCTAAAAAAAATCTAAAAAAAATCTATGCCTCCTACTGTGCCTAATGTGTTTCAAAAAAGAATAGCCTTGCAAGAAACTTTAATTACAACCTAAATCCGTTCGAGAAATCGCATCATTGTTTGGAAAACAAAGCCCCGAAGGCAAGGCAGTCGGTTCATACCTTTTTAAGTCGGCATCATACAAGCCATTTTCAATAAAATCCACCAAATATTGAATTTCATCATCAGACAACCCCACCGGAATGAAATATGGCGAAAGATAAGTCGTATCAATATTGGCTTCGGGAATAGCCAAGTTTTTATAACGCACCACTTCTTCTACGGAACGTAACGAGCCGCCATGACCATAGAATTTAGAATCTTTCAAGTTGTACAATTGAGGCGTTTTGAAGGCATTAAAGTCTTCTGCTTGCCCCGTGAAGCCGCCTCTGCCGTAGTTTTCGGCACTTGTAGGGTAGGCTCTGAACGTCGCTATTTCGGTTTCTTCGTATAAGTTTTTCATGCCCAACACATGAAAATCCATATCATTCAAAGCAGGGCTATTGTGGCAATCTACGCAAGCTGCCTTTCCAAAAAACAATATTGCGCCTTTCTTCTGATTAACCGTCAATGCTTTACTATCGCCTTTTAGCCAGTCTTGAAAAGGAGCTTTATTCGCCAGCAGCGTTCTTTCGTAAGCCGCTATGGCAAGCCCTGCATACTCTCTTTTGTAGCGTTCAGTTACCGCAATACTCGGAAAAGCAGCGTCGAATAAATCTTTATAAATAGGCGTTGCTATCAAATCATTGGTGTCAATTTCGAGGCGATGAACACCCATTGAGGCAATGGATTGTATTTCGATGCCTTCGTAGCCAGAGGTGTTAAAAGCCTTTGGCGTGCCGGGAGTCCAGAGGTGTTCCGTTCCCGTATTAGCACCTGTTGCGCCAAATTGCCCATTCCAAAGCATATTTTGTTGATAAGCACAATTGAGTACCGTTGGCGAGCGGATAGCTTGCGCATCTACCTCTGCATCGTCGTAAGCTACGCTTTTGATGCGCCCTTCGCCATTTATACCAAAACCTTCCGCCCCGTCGGATAAGCCTTGAATAAGGTTGGCGGCAAAGCCAGCACTTGCAAAATGGCAAGAAGCGCAAGAGTAGGTATTGATGCCTTGTGGCTGACGGGCGTTGAGTGCCAAACCCGTTTCGTGGTAAAGTAATTTCCCTAAAGCCACTTTTTCGGCACTAAGAGGGTTTAGAGGGTCTTGTGGAATATTTGAAAAATCGTTGGCAGCCGGAAAGATATAATTTTCAATGCCTTGCCCATTAGAGTTGATGAGCTGCGTCAATTCATCGTCAAGTTGTTGATGTTGTTCGTTTTCTTCACAAGCCACAATCAGAATAAATGCAGCAATGATGGATAGAAAAATTAGTTTTTTCATGTTTTTAAAATTTTTATAAAATTAGAAAAAACTTTAAATAGTAGTATCAGGAAAATATAATTCGTGATGCTATGATTTTTTTCTTGATGATGATTAGGTAAAGAATATTTCAATTGAAATAGGCGCATTAAAAATTGCAAGCGTGCTTTTTTATTAGCCATTATTCACAAAGCGGCGAAGCCGCTTTGTCTATCTTCACTATCAGTTAGTTATGTAATAGGATTTAGTTTTGTGAATAAAGTCTATTGGCAGAGAATAATTTTTTTCAAAAAAAAACTAAAAAAGACGTTAAAAGTCAAAAAAAATTCGGTTATTTGTTTTGTTTAGTTTTTTTCGCTAAAAATGAAACTTTTAGGTGATTAATAGAGTATAGAGTATTACTATTAGTAGATAAAGCCTATCTTTCTTAATAATTAAACCTGTTAAGAGTTTGTCTTTAAAAGTGAATACTAAAGTCCTGTTCTAAATGAGTTACAGGTTTTATTGAACTTATAAATTAGCTAAGTACAACAGGATTACTATTATTTTCCAATCGTCTTATCTTCTTCTTGTTCAATCAATTTTTTTATTAAAGCAGAAGGAATAAATGCTAATATCTTGATATTAGACAGGTTACTTTTGTATGTATATTTTTTTAATTTTTAATTTTTAATTTTTAATTTTTATAAGTATGATTAATATTTTTGTTGCAAAGCTAGATTATTCTACAACTAGCGAACAATTAGAAGATTTATTTAGCCAATATGGTGAAGTAACTAGTGCAAAAGTTATTTTTGATAGAGATACCGGTCGCTCAAAAGGATTTGGCTTCGTTGAAATGGCTAATGAAGATGAAGGACTAGAAGCGATAGGAAATCTTAATGAAAGCGATCTTGACGGTCGTGAGATAGTAGTGAAAAAAGCTGAACCTCGTAGCAATAATCGCGGCGGTGGCGGCGGACGTGGTGGCTATGGCGGCGGCGGACGTGGCGGACGTGGCGGCGGTGGCGGTGGCTACGGTGGCGGCGGCGGTGGCTACGGTGGCGGCGGCGGCTATGGCGGCGGTGGCGGTTACAATCGCAACTAGGCAGTATTTTTTTAACAAACCATTACTTATTGGCGAAGACGATATAATAAATACTGTATATAATGAAAAGAGCAAACCATTTAAAGTGGTTTGCTCTTTTTGTTTTTAATAAGAGTGGAAAAAAAATATCCCGAACTCCGTACGGAATGATGTAAAAAGTCAATTATTTGAAATAAACAAGCTCATCAAACCAATTTACTTATTCAGCCATTTTAGCCAAAACGGCAAATTATTCCTTTTAATTCGTAATAAGGGCGTTCTTCTGCGCCAAATCCTTTGTAAAATCTAGCAATAGACTCTACAGACGAGCCTTCAAAATCCAAAATCCTGGGTTTTTCTGCATTCGTTTGAATAATCATATCTATCAGCAAGTGCATACTATTTCGCTCTCTGCCCAGCGGAGTTGTACTCGGAAACAAGAGAACTAACCTATTGTGCGTAATGGTAAGAAAAGCAGAAGCGAGCATTTCGCCATCTTTGGTCTGAATACCCGACATAAAACCTCGCCCACGGTGCAAAGCATTGTAAATAATGCGGTGTGCAGCATGATAATGTTCGTCTTTGAAGTCTTTTATTTTTACGCCTTGATATTTGCGATATTGCTCCATGAGCTTTTCAGGCTTGATATTGCCATTAATCACATTTGGAAAAGAATGCGCTTTTTTGATGTTACGTTTATGATTTTTAGAATATTGCTGTTCTAAAACTTCATAAGGCTGATTGAGGTTGAGGATTAAATTTGTTTTTGGGCGCACTTGATAGCCGTCCATTTCTTCCAATTTATTGCGCTCGTTGAGGTGCATCGTCACTTTTTTATACTCCTTCGGAATGGCTTCTATAAAGGCTTGAATGCGTCGAGGCGATAATAAATGGACAGAATATAAGCCCGACTGCTGGGCTAAGAAAGGTTGATAGATTTGCTGGTAACCCAATAATTTATCGTTCCAAATCAATGGAAAGACCGATTCGTAATCTCCTTCAACCAAGCCTTCCCAGTTCTCCGCCACATTGTCTAAGTACCATGTATAGCCATATACGTTACCATTTGTCGCATAATGCACGCAACTATCCCATTTCAATTTATCTATATCTTCTCGCTTGATGCGTCGTACTTCCATTGGTTGTGTTTTCTGAATATTCGGTTTTAATACAAAAAAAGTGAAGTAAGGTTTAGATGTTTTGAAATAGAGGAACTTACTTCCTACTCTACCCCGATGGTTTTAAGATGTTTTGCTTTAGCAGGAGTGTTATTGGAAAGTATTGTATTGCAATTACTTGCCAAGGCTTGTGGCTCATATTGGTAGTTTGTGATTAATAATTCGCTAATTTTTCCTCTTTTATTTCCTTTAGAATTAATCGCTCTTCCTGCTGAAACCCTAAAGATATTGTAGCCCGCATAAGCATCTTCAAAAAAAGTATCTTCCAAATCTTTATTTTTAGGGTCGGAGTTGGAAAGCATTAATTTGGCTTGTTTTTCTTTATCCAATTTTTGAAAAAAAGCAGCTAATTTAAGTTGTTCCATTTCTTTAAATTCCACCCCAGTATAAGTTGTAAAACTTGAAGTTTTGCTAATTGGGCGGTAAGGTGGGTCAAAATATACAAAGGTATCTTGGGTAACTTTATCAAAACAGGAAGAATAGTCGGCATATTGAATTTCTGCTATTTGTAAAGCATCAGAAACTGCCAAAATATTTCTTTCATCAAAGATTAAAGCCGTTTTATATTTCCCATAAGGCACATTAAAAGCTCCTTTTCTATTTAATCTAAACAAGCCATTGAAACAGGTTTTATTTAAAAAAATAAGCTGAGCCGCTCTCGAAACCCAATTGTCAGCCATTTTTTGATAATCTATTTCAAACCGTTCCGCATTGAATGCCGTTCGGACGCTTAAAAATAATTCGTTTCTATTTGCCTGTTTTGTTTGGTCATATTTAGTCTGATATTGTTCTAAAAAATACAATAAATCGCTAGGTTTTTCTTGAATGACTTTGTAAGTGAGAATCAAATCTTTATTTAAATCAGATAAATAAGCCGTTTTAATATTAAACTGATGAATGATTTCAAAAAACATAGCACCGCCACCAAGAAAAGGCTCAACGTAGTTTGTGATAACCTTTTTTCTTAAATGTTTAGGATAATAATCATAAAACTGTTGAAGCAGTTGTGTTTTTCCTCCAACCCATTTTATGAATGGCTTTGCTTTCGTTTTTTGCATATTATTTTTTTAGGCTCTGTATGATTTAGGTTGGTTATTAAAATCAACATTTGGGGGAATATATTTACTAAACTCTTTAAACGTGAACTTAAAACCTACTTTTTACTACTCCAAACGTAAATCTACCAACCTAAATCACATTGAACCTTTTTTCATGGAAATGAATACCATTCTAACTTACAAAATACTTTTTACAAAATCAACCAATTCACCTCGCTTCACTTCATGTTGCACTAGACTTTGCCATTCTTTTTTGTCTGTTACGGTCTTGGCGAGTTCCATTCCAAGTTTTAAGTTACGAACCGAAACGATGCCTTGTTCGGCCTCGTTACTACCTACCATAATAGCTACGGGCGATTTTTTCTTGTCAGCGTATTTCAGTTGCTTTTTTAGGTTTTTATTAAAACCGCTAAACACTTCTGCCTTAATTCCAGCTTGACGCAACTCAAACGCCATTTTTTGATATTCAATCGTCAATTTATCATCAAAATGAACAATCATCACTGGGCCATCTTCTTGCTCTGGCATCGCATCCGCCATTTCCAAAAGTGCCGCCAACCTATCTACGCCTATCGAAGCACCTACGGCAGGCACTTTGATGCCCAATAGATTTTCAACCAACCCGTCGTAGCGACCGCCACCACAAATAGAGCCTACTCGCTTTTCTCTTCCTTTCTTATCTTTAATCACTAAGAGTGATTCTACTTCAAAAATAGGTCCGGTGTAATACGCCATGCCTCGCACAAATGTTGGGTCAAATACAATACGTTTTTCATCAAAACCAAGCGTTGCAAGCACCTCGTCGATGATTTTTAACTCGTTCAAACCTTGTACTGCTACGGGGTCATCTATTTGAATTTGTTCCAAAACGGCTTTGCGTGAAGGGAGCTTTGTGGGGTCATCGGTGACGAATTGTGCCAAAAAATCACAAATACCATCGGCGAGTTTCTCGTCTAATCCTAAGCCTGCAATAGGTGAACCTGATGTTTCTTCTCTACCTTCGCCCAATTCCAGACGCACATTATCCAGCCCGATTTTATCATACTTATCTACTACTCGTAGAATGTCGGCTTCTAAGGCTTCCGAATCTACGCCCAAAGAAGAAAGTAATCCTTTGAGTATTTTTCGGTTATTCACTTTCACGACATAAGTACCACGTTTAAGTCCAATCGCTTCCAGTGCTTCCGATAAAATCATACAACATTCTGCATCCACAGTCACATCGCTTGTGCCGACGGTATCGAAATCCAATTGCCAAAATTCTCTAAAACGGCCAGGCGCAAGTTTCATTTCGTATCGAAAAACGGGGCCATATTGAAAACGGCGCAATAAAGGCGTTCTGCCTTCACGGACTTGTCCACGCTTGTAATTATCCCAAATGTCTTCGGCATACTTGCGAGCCAAAGGCGCAGTCAAATCATATCGCATGGCTAAAAATGGATTTTCCATCACCGTGCGCCCATCTTCTTCTTTCATTTCTCGCCCTTCGGTATCATACACCGCCTCTTCTTCGGGGCTACGAAACGAATACACGCCTTGAGCTACGGCTTCCACATCGGGCATATATTTGCCTAAGTTGTCCGCATATTCCAACACAGGCGTATCCCAATGCTCAAACCCATATCGCTCGTAAACTGCTCCTGCGGATTGAATGATTTGCTGTTTGAGTTGGCTCAAATGAGGGTCGATGTCTCGAAAACCTTTGATTTTTCTAGGAAGTATGCCACGTTGTTGATTGCTCATTTTGACTATATTTTATCTTTAGTATGGATAGGACAATAAAAATAGAACTTGTTAGTTAGCCATTCTCATTATGGAAATTCTATTGCCCCCCGTATCTTCAGTGCGGGGTAAAGAATAAAGCCATAGTGAGAATGGCTGCTTGTTAGTTAAGCCGATAGATATAGGCATCAACCAACTTTATTTATATAAAAAAAACTGCTGTATTAATTCGAGTTACAAGAAAAGAATGATAAAATTTCTATCATCGTATGTCCAAAAAAAAAGCATTATTCAGTAATTGAATAATGCTCAAAATGTCCCGTCACCTGGATTCGAACCAGGGGCCTCCGGAACCACAATCCGGCGCTCTAACCAACTGAGCTATGACAGGAAGTATGTATGATGTCGCATAAAAAACTGC